>JALORE010000442.1 GCA_025459125.1 Planctomycetota bacterium
ATGGGAGCCCGTTTTGTCCTCAATGTGCAGGACCTCTTCCCGAGAAGCGCCATTGATCTGGGAGTCTTGCGGAATCGGCTGTTGATCCGGCTCTTTGAGGGCATGGAGCGGCGGCTCTATCGCAGCGCCGACCACCTCACGGTGCACTCGCAGGGGAACAAGGACCACGTGCTGGACGTGGGCGTGCCGGCCCGCCAAGTGACCGTTCTCCCGAATTGGATCGACACGGAATTCATCCGGCCCGACGGCAACCGCCATAATCCTTTCGCCGAGCGATACCATCTCAATGGCGAATTCACCCTTTCCTTTGCGGGCGTTCTGGGGTATTCTCAAGATGTTGATGTGATTCTCGGCGCCGCCCAACGTCTGCGGCAGGGGCCGGCCGTGCGGTTTCTGATCGTCGGTGATGGTGTGGAGAAAGAACGGGTGCAGCGGAAAGCCGAAGCCCTGCATCTCGACAATGTGACCTTCCTGCCCATGCAGTCGCGGGAGGTCTATCCCCTGGTCCTTCACTGCTCCGATGTGGGACTCTCGACGCTCAACCGGGAGGTGATGTCGCCGGTCGTGCCGTCCAAGATCCTGAGCATTATGGCGGCCGGCAAACCTGTTCTGGCCTGCATGAACCTGGAGGGCGACGCCCCGAAGATCATCCGCGGGGCGGGTTGCGGCTACGTGTTTCCGGCTGGGGATGATGAACAACTGGCGCGGGCGATTCGCGAGCTGCAACGGTCGCCGCAATTGTGCCAGACGCTGGGCGAGAACGGACGGCGGTACTGCGAAGCCCATTTCTCGCTGGCCGCGTGCGCCGACCGGTACCTGGAGCTGTTCGCGACGCTGCTATAGGAGTGGGTATGACAGACGACTATCGATATTACGAGAACAAGACCGTCCTTGTATCCGGAGGAGCGGGAGCCATCGGGAGCAATCTCACCCGGACCCTGGCGGAATGCGGGGCCCGGAGTGTCATCGTCCTGGATAACTTCAGCTCCTCCTACAAGTGGAATGTCCCCAATCTTCCCAACGTCATGCTGGTGGAAGGGGACGTGTGCGACGAGGTCGTGCTCAAGCGGGTGTTCTTCGAGAAGCCGGCGGTCGTGTTCCATCTGGCCGCGTTCTTCGCGAATCAGAACTCCATCGACTATCCGGATCGGGATCTGGCCACCAACGGCCAGGGCACGCTGAAGATGCTGCAATACGCCACGTTGCGGGGCGTGGATCGTTTTGTGTACGCCTCTTCGGGCTGTTCGATTTACGGGAGCGGGGCGCCGCTGCCGCTGAAAGAGGATTTCCTGTCCATGAATCTGAGTACGCCGTACCAGATCACCAAGATGCTGGGCGAGCTCTACTGCAACTTCTTCCATCACCATTATGGCACGCCGGTCGTGAAGGCCAGGCTTTTCAACTCGTACGGACCGGGCGAGGTGCCCGGCCAGTATCGCAACGTGATCCCCAACTTCGTGTACTGGGCTCTGAAGGGCCAGCCTTTGCCCATCACCGGGAGCGGGGAGGAAACACGGGACTTTACTTACGTCGGCGACCTCGTGGACGGCCTCTTGCGGGCCGGCTGTCTGAAGGCCGCCGTGGGGGAGCAGTTCAATCTGGCCTCCTCCGTCGAGACGCGGATTCTCGATCTGGCCACGATGATCAACGAGCTGACCGGCAACGAGGCCGGGATCAAGTTCGCCTCGCGCCGAAAATGGGATAGCAAGAGCCGGCTGTGGGCCTCCGTGGAGCGGGCCGAGCGGGTCATTGGGTACAGGCCCAAGGTCGCTTTCCGTGAGGGGCTCAAGACGGTCATCGACTGGTTCCGAGCCAAGTGGAACCTGATCGATGCGTCGGCCTCGTTCAATCCCGGGATGTCCTCGGCCGTGCGCGACCGGGCCACCGCCTCTGCCGCCGCGCGGGAGGCGGAGCCGGTCGTGGCCCTGGTCGCCGGCTGGAACGGTGCGCAGGAGAGGGGATGACACGGCGCAAAGTCTTGACGGTTTTCGGCACCCGCCCCGAAGCGATCAAGCTGGCTCCGGTGATCAAGAGACTCCAAGACGCCTCGGGTTTCGAGAGCGTCATTTGCGCCACAGGACAGCATCGCCAGATGCTGGATCAGGTTCTGCATGCCTTCGAGATCCATCCGCACTACGACCTGGGGATCATGCAGCCCAACCAGGATCTGTCGGATGTGACGGTGGCGGCCCTGCGGGGCGTGAAAGACGTGCTGCAGGTCGTTCGCCCCCACCTGGTGCTGGTCCAGGGTGATACCACCACGGCGTTTGCCGCCGCTCTGGCGGCGTTCTATTTCCGGATCCCGGTGGGCCACGTGGAGGCCGGACTGCGGACGCACAACAGGTATTCGCCGTTCCCCGAAGAAACCAACCGATGCATGATCAGTGCCATTTCCGAGTGGCATTTCGCCCCCACGGCGTGGGCGGCGGACAATCTTCTGCGCGAGGGGATACCCCGGGAGAAGGTCTTCACAACCGGCAATACGGTGGTGGACGCCCTGTTGGCGGCGTTGGATGTAATCGAGCGGGACCCTGGTGCTGGGGAGGGGGAAGAGGCCGTGACGCTTCCTGGCCGGGACCGGCGGATGATCCTGATTACGGGACATCGCCGGGAGAGCTTCGGCGAGGGCTTTCGCGCCATCTGTCGCGCCATCAAGCGGCTCGCAGAGACCTTTCCGGCATGCGAATTCGTGTATCCCGTGCATCTGAATCCCAGTGTGCGGCAGCCGGTGGGGGAGATCTTGGGCAGTGGCAAGCTGCCGAACATCCACCTGATCGCCCCGCTGGGCTATCTGCCTTTTGTCCGTTTGATGACGCGGGCCCATCTGATCTTGACGGATTCCGGAGGTATTCAAGAGGAAGCCCTCACGTTCGGAAAGCCGGTTCTGGTCATGCGTGACACCACGGAACGTCCCGAAGGCGTGGACTCCGGGGGCGTCCGGCTGGTCGGTAACAACGAGGAGACGATCTACGGCGCGTGCCGTCGTCTCCTGACCGACAGGTCGGCCTACGACGCAATGGTTGTTTCCCGCAACCCCTACGGCGACGGGCAGGCCGCCGCGCGGATCGTCGCCATACTGGAACAGGTCCTGGCGCAGCCCCCTTCAACTCCATCCGCGCCCATCTTGTCGATTCCCACCGCCGTCCGGTCCAGCGATCCGGATCCGATCCACAAGCGCCCATGATCCCAGGCAGGCGGAGCCTGAGGGTGGGACTGCGGCCGCCGCACACGTCCCGTTTGTCGCCTGGCAGGTGGCCCTCCCAGCGATAACGTTGGCAAGTCCCCGTTGTCGCCCGGTGATGGGGTAAGCTTCGCGGACGGTGGTTCTGCCGGGGGACAGGTGCCGGCGTTATGGGACGGTTGACGGGCTCCTTCGCTGGCTTCCGGCCGGATAGAACGGCGGTGTTTATGTACCGTGAGCCTGCGATATCCGCAAAGACGTCGCGGTTTTCTACCGATATCCAGCCGAAGGATGGTTCGTGCAGAACAGAAGTTTACTCTTGAAGCAGCGACGAGTTCCTCTATAATCATCACCGTGCTTTCGGAGGGTCATGTTGTGGGTAGCGGCCATGGACGGGGCCTCCCACGCAAGAAGGAACGATTGCTGGCTGGTAGGACAAAGGCATGGAGCAAGCAGCGCGTGTTCGCAGTGTTGTCGACGCAAAACAGGCGATACCGATGGCACGGCTTGATGCTGGCGTTGTGCAGGGACCACTACCCCGTCTGCGCCCGCAGGCGGGGCATCCTTCCGGCGGGGCCCAAATGCCCTTGGCGTTGCCCGCCACAGTTCGCCTGATCGCCCCGAGAACGCGGGTGACGGAGTTTCTCATCCGGCTCCTGGATCTTATCGGCTCCCTGGTCATCCTGATTCTGTCGCTGCCCGTGATGGTGGCGTCTGCCTTGCTGATCAAGCTTACCTCGTCCGGCCCGGTCTTCTACCGGCAGGAACGCGTGGGTCAGGGCGGTCGGCTCTTCACCCTGTGCAAATTTCGCACAATGATCCGCGATGACGACCGGGTCACGCCGGTCGGTCGGATCCTGCGGCGCATGCGCATCGATGAGCTGCCGCAGATCTACAACGTGCTGCGGGGCGACATGAGTCTGGTCGGCCCCCGTCCGGAGCGACCCTTCTTCGTCGAGCGGCACAAGGCCCTGCAGGGCGTGCGCCTGGTGGTCAAGCCGGGACTGACCGGCCTGGCCCAGGTGCGCAGCTTCTACGACCTCAAACCCGCCCACAAAGTCCGCTACGATTACCTCTATATTCAGAATCGCTCTCTATTTCTGAACATCTCCATCCTGCTGCGCACGATCCCGGTCCTCTTCGCCAAGAAAGGCTGGTAAGCGGTAGGATTTATGATTTACGAATTCTGATTTATGATTGGCATCTGCAGGCCGCGAGCATGGTAGCAGACCTCTGCAAAGGCGTCAGCCGACCCGTCATTCATGACTCGTAATTCATAAATCGTAAATGGTAAATCATAAATTCTCCGGGTACACCCAGGGCTTGCGGTATTCCCGCCGCAGCAGCGCGTTGGCCTCGGGATCGCCCACGCACACTTCCTGTTCCCCCTCCCACCGGACACTCCGTCCCAACTTCAGCGACAGCATCCCCAGCAGGCTCAGATTCGTCGAGCGGTGAACCTCCTCGATGTCACTGACCGGGCGCCGCCCCGTCGCGATGGCGTCGAGGAAATCGGCCCAGAGTTCCTTGATGTTCTGGCTGTCCGGCTGGTTGAGCTGCGGCTCCTCGTGAATCTCCTTTCCGGCCTGGCCCAGCGGGTAGAACGTCCAGCCACGCTGCCAACCCATGTGGAAGGTCCCCTTGGTGCCGTAGAAGAAGCAGCCGACGCTCTCGGTCTTCTCCGCCGGATTGCCCGCGAACTGGCGGTGCTCCCACGTGACGGTCAGGTCCTCGAACTCGTACGTGGCCACCTGATGATCCGGGGCATCGGTGGTCTGCTCCTGGTCGGTCAGGATGGGTTTGCCTTTGATCGGCCGGCCGCCGCTGGAAAACACCGTCTTGGGCCACTTCCTCTCCATGATCCACAAGACCTGGTCCAGCCAGTGGACCCCCCAGTCGCCGAGTGTGCCGTTGCCGTAGTCGAGGTACTGGCGAAAGCCCCGCGGATGGATGCCGCCGCCGCGGCCGGTATCGCCGTTGTACGGCCGCAGCGGGGCGGGCCCGCACCACCGGTCCCAGTTCAACTCCTTCGGCGGCTCGACGTTCTGCCGCGCTTGTTCCGGGCCGTCCCCGCCGTACAGTACGAAGCAGCGCACCATCGCGATCTTCCCGGCGCCGCCTTCCTGCAGGAATTTACGGCCGGACACATTGTGCGGCGCGATTCGCCGGTGCGTCCCCACCTGCACCACGCGGTTCGTCTCCCGCGCGGCTTTGACCATCGCCCGGCCCTCCCGGATCGTGTGCCCGATCGGCTTCTCCACGTACACGTGGGCGCCGGCCTTGACGGCGTCGATCATCGCCAGCGGATGCCAGTGGTCCGGCGTCGCGACGATGGCGATATCGGGCTTCTCCTTCGCCAGCATCTCCCGATGGTCCTCGTAGAGCCGGGGCTGGTCGCTGACCCACTTGGCCACCTCCGCCGTGCACCTGTCGAGCTGCCGGCGGTCTACATCCACGAGCCCCACGATCCGGCAGCGCCCGGAGGCCACGGCTTCCCGCAGGATGTTCGTCCCCCACCAGCCGGAGCCGATCAGGGCCGTGCGATAGGTCTTCTCCCGTTGGGCTCCGACCAGAGCAGGAAAGCCCAGCGTCAGTCCCGTGGCCAGCGAGTTCCTCAGCAGTGAGCGGCGATCGAGCGACATGATGTTCTCCTTCCGATTGGCGCCTCCAGGCGACCTGAGTGTCCGGAGCGGCGGACGTGCTGCTCCCGGTCTGTGTCACCCAACGTAGGGTGCGGTCAACCCGCCGTCAAGCTCAAAGTAGCCTCCGGTGGGCGAGCGGGTTGCAGCCACTTGGAACTTCCTGCCGCCAACTTCTCCCGCTGCTGCGCCTGC
>JALORE010000020.1 GCA_025459125.1 Planctomycetota bacterium
TGATCCCGATGCTGGCCACCGAGGCATCCGTCACATCCAGCAGGGCCGCGTTCGCGCCCGACAGCTTGGCGCCCGTCACCACGCTGAACGTGTAACCCGCGGTCCCGTACCGGCCCCAGTTGAGCAGGCCATTGTCGAATTCCGGGTTCTGGATCTGGTTGGCCTGACCCCAGACGATGGGTCCGGACCCTGCGAGCAAGAGCACCCAGGCGGTGAGACGGATGAATCCCCTGTTCATGGCATGCCTCCTTCCTCAGTGGCGTCCGGATCGTGGCGACCCGGATCAGTGGTTGCACCAGGAACCCCTATTCCCGGCCGGTTCTGTCAGCCTGGCGGAAATTTCCAGGCGTTTCATGTAGATTTTTCCGTTTCCTCCCTGCGTTTCCACCAATCGATGCCAAATCGGCGCTGCGTCTGAAATGCCAAATCCCTATGCATGTCATGGTACTCGGTCGAATCCACGTTTGTCAAGACAAAGTACCATGGGTCAGGGGCGGCCGGTTTTCTCTTGCCCGCTCTGCCCACGCCCGCCATAATCCTCCGTGGAGAAACACCCGGGATGAAGCTGCGGCGCATGGGTTCAAGCCTGGTGCAGGCGCAACGGAGGTCCTGCGGCTGGGATGAGTGGGATGATCGATGAATCCTGGGAGACAAGCCCGCGCGGGTCGGACCAAGGGAGAAACAGGCCGTGGCCGCCCGGATGGCACTGAGGAGAAAGGACACGATCATGGCGAAAGAGAGTATTGGCAGTATGATCAACTCGGTGACGGTCGAATACGCCTCCGGGGCGAACAACCAGGTGGAGTCGACGCTGCTCAATCTGCTCAAGGCGGTGATCAAAAGCGATATTGCCGCAGGTCACGCGCTGACCAGCATCTATGTCAGCGCGACCACCAACGGCACGCACGAGTCACCGCGCCATGCGTCGGGCCAGGCGATCGACATTTCCCGCGTCAATGGCCTGCACATGAGTGTGAACTACCCGTCCGATTCCACCGTCAAGGCGATTGTCGACGCCCTGCAGACGCAGGCGGATGCCCAGACGGGAATTCGCGAAAACTTCGGTCCCCATTTCAAGCACAAGCATGCCGCCGCCTGGAGCGTCGCCGGCCACGGGGACCACATCCACTGGTCCGTCGATTGAGTACCCGCGGGTCCGCAAGGACCAGCAGCGCGAAAGGGGTAATCGATGACAGCGCGGCGCAAGCCAGCACCGCGAAGCTCGGTGCGGGAGCCGCCTGCGGATACACGGCGAAAACAGATCGAAGCCAACCTACCTGCCGATCTGGTGAGGTACCTGCAAGCGCAGAGCCTGACGCTGCGGCCGATTGCCGGTACGATCGGACTCAGTGAGTCCTTTATCAGCCGCGTGGGTCACAAGCAGCGGAGCCTCACGATCGAACACCTCCTGCGGCTCCAGGAGGCGATCGACAAGCCCTTGCCGCTGGAAGCCACCTCACCGGACTCTGTGCCGGCACCATTGGCCTCCTTGTACGCGAAGGCTCGGGAAGTCTTCGCCGCCGGCATGGCGTTGGAGCAGTCCAGCAAGAAACGACGCAGAAAGACGGGCTGACCGATTTCTCCCGAAAAATTCTCCGCTGTGGTCCGGAGGGGAAAAGGGAAGTGGCCCATAATGGTGGGCCGGATGGGGCGGCAGGGGGCGGCGCGGGGTCGGGACGGCGGACCGGGATGCGGCCGGGGCAATTCTCTTGACTTGGACTCGCCAATCGGGTAGACTGACTCTTGTGAATCGCCTGTGGGGGGTTGATTCCAACTGGGGGGTGTCCGAAGCGCTCGCCTTTCGGCACCAAGCGAAGTTTCGAGTTTGAAGTTTCAAGTGTCAAGCAAGAAGGGATGAACACCAGGTTCATCGTGCTTCCAACTTCACACTTCAAACCTGCAACTTCGGCCGTACTGTCTTTGGGGGTAGGGCGGTCATGCGTATACGGATCACGTCGAGACTTCTGGTCTGGGCTCTGACCCAGTTGCTGTTGACGACCGGCACCAATCTGGCCAACACGGTGGACATCGTGCACGACGGCTTCGGTGCCTCCGACGGGATCACCGTCTGGGGCGGCGGCGAACACGGCTCCGATGTGGCGGCCGGGGTCTATACTCTGAACAAGACCGGTGATACCGGCAGTGGCAGCCTCTGGCGCAACGGCCCGATTTCGGGCTTCTGCGTCGAGCTCAACCAGGCGGCCCCGGCCGAGACGCACACCTACTCCGTGGGCATGCCGGACGATATGACCATCAGCTATACCGGCGAGACGCTGGGGACGGTCCGGGCCAATTACCTGCGGGAATTGTACGGTCGCTACTACGATTCGTCGTGGGCTCTGAGCGGGGCTACCACCCGGCAGAATCGTGAGGCGGCCGCTTTCGCGACGGCGGTCTGGGAGATCCTCTACGACGGTGCGCCCGGCACGTCCGGACCCTGGGATGTCACGGCCGACGGCACCGCGGGCCTCGGCGGCTTCCTCGCCGCGAATGTGGACGCGGAAACCGCCAATCGCTGGCTCCAGAGTCTCACCGGCGCAGGCCCCAAGGCGGACCTGCGGGTCTTCACGAACTGCAGCGCCCAGAACTTCCTGGTAGCCGTTCCCGAGCCGACGACCGCCCTGGTCCTGGGACTCGGTGGCCTGGGCGCCCTCCTGCGTCGCCGCCGTATCCAACCATAGAATATAAGCCCCCTTACCTTGGATGAGCACGAGGCCGCGGACTCTCTGCCGCGGCCTTGTGCGTTTGGGGGTGCTCCAAAGGAGCTCCGATCCTCACGTCATCGTGCCGCAACGAATCAGACTGACACTGCGCTACGCCGTGGTTGTGGGAGTCGTCAGGACCACCGTATGGGCGCCGTCGCGTCGGTATCGGCCGTCGGTTCCAGGGCGCGCAAAAATAGAGGGAGACAGCGACCCCCCCAGCATGCGCTCGGTCTGCCGCCCCCCCTGGAAAGAAGGAAGGAGTATTATGAGCAGGTTTTCAGATCCGTGTATCCTTCACCAGCCCTTGCATCCCTTCATTCAAAGTATACGCTGCCTTCGGACGGAGGCAAAACCGCACCACGGAGATTTCTCAATGATCCGCTCAAAGGCAGGAACGTGTGCACCCGATCTCGCCACGCTTCGGTCTTGGCCTGGGTGCGGATCGTTGATCTTTCCGCCCGGGGGTGAGGCGTCGCACCGACCCGCTTCCACGGGCGTCCTGTTGGGGGCTCAGGTTTGCCTTTTCCCGCTCGGGGCTCAGCCGCCTTCCGGCAGAGCAATGGGGGCCTCTTACGCCGTGGAAGTAGCCAGAGGTCACCATCAGAGTTCGCCGGGCGATTCCTGGTTTTCTTGGAGATTATAGGGCGGAATGAAGGTTGACTCTTTGTGCCTTTTCTGGTAGCGTAACGGCCATTGGAACAGGCTCTACGAGGGTCCCCGTTCGCGCCGGTGCGCGGTCGGGAACCCCATGGATGGTGGCCGATCTTCACGCAAGCGCGTCACCCCTTGATCTGGGCCCCCGGCGCGAGGTCTCGCGTTGGGCAACCCGGCTGCCGATCTGGTGCGGCGGCCGTGCTTCTTGGATTAGAGAGCAGACAGAGAACATGAAGGAAACAGAACCGCCGGTAAAAGACCGATTTGAAGAGATGCCGATTCTTGACGAGATCAAGAACTCGTATCTCAACTACGCGATGAGCGTCATCGTTTCGCGGGCACTGCCCGATGTGCGGGATGGGCTCAAGCCCTCGCAGCGACGGATTCTCGTCGCCATGAACGACCTGAACCTCGGACCCCGCAGCGCCCACCGCAAGTGCGCCAAGATCGTTGGCGATACCGGCGGCAACTACCACCCCCACGGCGACCAGGCCACCTACGGCACGCTGGTCCGGCTGGGCCAGTCGTGGGCCATGCGGTATCCGCTGGTCGATCCCCAGGGCAACTTCGGCAGCATCGACGCCGATCCGCCCGCCGCCATGCGGTATACCGAGGCGCGGATGGCGGCCCCGGCTACGGAGATGATGGCCGACCTCCACTCCGACACGGTCGATTTCGTACCGAACTACGACGGCACGCGGCAGGAGCCGGTGGTCCTGCCGTCGCGGTTTCCGAACCTGCTGGTCAACGGCTCGACCGGCATCGCGGTCGGCATGGCGACGAATATCGCGCCGCACAACCTGCGCGAGGTGTGCGAGGCGCTGCTGCTGCTCATCGACGATCCACAGTGCGGTTTCAAGGACATCATGAAGGTTCTGCCCGGGCCGGACTTCCCCACCGGCGGCATCATCTGCGGCCGCAAGGGCATTGTCGACGCCTACACCACCGGCCGGGGCCACCTGACCCTCCGGGCGCGGGTCGAGGTCGAGTCGGGCAACCGCGGCAAGGACCAGATCGTCGTCACGGAAATCCCCTACAACGTGGTCAAGACCAGCATCGTCTCGAAGATCGCGGAATGTGTCCACGACGATACGCTGCCGGAAGTGGCGGACGTGCGGGATGAGTCGGACCGGCAGGGCTTGCGGATTGTCGTGGAGCTCAAGAAGGACACCGACGCGGAGATCGTGCTCAACAAGCTGTGGCGGTACACGCCGTTGCAGACGACCTTCGCCATCGCCAATATCGCCCTGGTCAACAACCGACCGGAGACGCTCAACATCCGCGAGCTGCTCGATCACTTCATCGAGCACCGCAAGGAGGTCATCCGCCGGCGCAGCCGGTTCCTGATGAGGAAGGCCCGCAACAAGGCCCACATCCTCGAAGGCTTGATCCTGGCGGTCAGCGACATCGACGAGATCATCGAGCTGATCAAGAAATCGCCCGATGTGCCGACAGCCAAGCTGAATTTGATGAAGAAGCCGCTCCGCCTGGCCGAGAGCGAGACGCTGCGCAAGCTGCTGCCCAAGGAGTTCGTCCGGGAGCGCAGCAAGGGCGACCACTTCCTCACCGGCCCGCAGGCAGACGCCATTCTGGCGATGCAGTTGCAGCGGCTGACCGGCCTGGAAATCGAGAAGCTGGCCAAGGACTACGCGGCCCTGATCGAGGAGATCAAGGGCTATGAGGCGATCCTCGCGGACGAGAAAGTCCTGATGGGCATCATCCGGGACGACATCAACGAGATCAAGGAGAAGTACGGCGACAAGCGGCGGACCCAGATCACCGCCAAGGCGGAGCTGCTCGAAGACGAGGACCTGATCGCCGACGAGAGCGTGATCGTCACGGTCAGCCACGACGGCTACATCAAGCGCATGCCGATCGACACGTACCGGCGGCAGGGCCGGGGCGGCCGGGGCGTGATCGGCTCCGACACCAAGGAAGGCGACTTCATCAAGCACCTGTTCGTCGCCTCCACGCACGATTACCTGCTGATCTTCACGAACCGCGGCCGCTGCTACTGGCTGCGCGTCTATGATGTGCCGAACCTGACGCGCCAGAGCAAGGGGCGCAGCATCGCGAACTTGCTGAACCTGGCCAATCAGCAGATCGCTTCGATCATCGCCGTCCAGGGCTTCGAAGAGGATGAGAAAGAGGACGCGGCCCACGATCTGGTCATGGCGACGAAGAACGGCCTGGTCAAGAAGACCCGGCTGAACCAGTACAGCAACCCGCGGGCGACGGGCGTAATCGCGATCAACCTCGACCCGAACGACGCCTTGATCGGCGTCGCGCTGACGGCCGGGCACGATCACATCATCCTGGGCACCCGCGACGGCATGACGATCCGGTTCGACGGCCAGGAAGTCCGCTCGATGGGCCGGGCTTCGCGCGGCGTCCGCGGCATCAAGTTGCGGCCGGGCGACGAGGTGGTCGGCATGGTCGTCCCGACGGAGAAGGCCTCGCTCTTCACCGTCTGCGAAAACGGCTACGGCAAGCGGACCGGCGTCGAGAGCTACCGATCGCAAACGCGCGGCGGCGTCGGCCTCAAGAACATCAAGACCAGCGCCCGCAACGGCAAGGTGGTTGCCCTCGAGGCGGTGCAGGCGGGCGACGACCTGATGTTGATCACCGCCGGCGGCATGATCATCCGCACCGGCCTGGACGAGATTCGCTCGATCGGCCGTAACACGCAGGGCGTCCGGCTGATCAAGCTGAAGGAAGACGACAAGCTGGTGGCCGCCGAGAAGATCGCCGCCGAGGATCTCGAAGAAGGCGACAACGGCGCCGGCTCGGAAGACAAGAAGAGCCAGTGAATTGATAAGGGATGATTGATTATTGATGATTGAGAGAGGGACCCGGACCCGTTTCCTCAATAATCCATCATCAATAATCCGTAATCAATAGTGATGGCTGAGCGCGTCTACGTCATCGTGGGCAAGGATGAGTCGCTGGTTGGGGCCCGGTGCCAGGAGTTGCTGGATGAGCTGCTCGCACCCGAGCAGCGCATGACCGGGCTGTCCTCCCTCGATGGTGAAGAGGCGGCCATCGCCGATGTACTCGACGAATTGCGGACGACGCCGTTCCTGACGGACCGCCGCGTGGTGGTCGTCCGGGGGGCCGACAGCTTCGTCTCGAAGCATCGCGATCTCCTGGAGAAGTACTTCGAGAAACCCGCCGCCACCGGCATTCTCGTGCTGACGGTGGCGGGCTGGGACGCGCGGACCCGGCTGGCGAAGATGCTCCCCAAGGTCGGTGCGCTGATCGAGCTGACGCCGCCGCCGCGGTGGAAGCTGCCGGACCATCTGGTGCAGCATGCCGCCGGCAAACACCAGATCAGGCTCAACAAGGACGCGGCTGAGCTGCTCATCGAGCTGACCGGCGAAGAGTTGGCGCAGCTCTACAACGAAGTGGAAAAGCTGACGCTCTTCGCACGCGGCGAGAAGGTGATCCGCGTCGACCACGTGGAAGCGTTGATCGGCCATCACCGGATGTACGACGCCTTCGAGGTGATCGACGCCATGATCGCGGGCCAGGCCGGCCAAGCCGTGACCCGGCTGCGGCACATGTTCGCAGAGGACAAGGCCGCCGAGTACACCGCCGTCGGGGCCTTCGCCTTCCACCTGCGGCGCATGTTCCAGGCCAAGGCCCTCCTGGAGAAGCGCGTAAATCCCGTCCAGATCGCCAAGCAGTTGCGGATCTGGAGCAACAAGGACCGTTTCTTCGCCCAGCTCCAGCGGATTTCGCTCGCCCAGATCGCCGCCTTCCTGGAAGAGCTGGCCGCTCTCGATCACGCCACCAAGACCGGCCAGGCCCAGACCCCCGTGGTCATCGAGCAGTTAGTCCTGCGCCTCGCCGGCAGTCCGCCGGTGCCCCAACCGCCGCAACGTTTTTGACGGCGGGCCGTCTACTCGTATCTGTTGAGGAACTCCCAAGCCGCGGTCTTCTCGGTGAATTCAGCCGTGATCTTATCTCCACTGCTGTATCGGATCTGTATCTCGTACCGGTAGACCGCCTCGGGGACAGGTGCCGTCGCATCCTCGACCCCCGGAATCTGGGTCAGGTCTTCCTTGGTCGCTTCATTCACGTCGATCTTCTCACGCGTGGCCATGCTCGGTTCCTTTCCAATCCTGCGACCTGTACCAGGTCATCCTGTTCCCGGCTCGTGCCGCGCACGATTCCACACATCGCTGCTGTTTACGATGGTCGCTGGGAAAGGCGGGGTGAGGGAATTGCTGCAATTGCCTGCGCCGAACTCTCCGTGCGCGCCAGGCATGTCATTGCGAGCGCAACGAAGCAATGACCTTCTCTATTCTGGGAGAGTCTCTAAAACAAGGCCGGTGCCTCGGGGTCCGGGCGGCCCCGGATCTCGGCCACCCACGCGTCGGAGCGGGTCTTGTCAAATCCCAAGAAGGCGGCGTCGGGGTCGTGTCGCTGGAACGCCCGGCCGGCTACCTCCCGGCTGGCGTTGGCATAGCAGTAAACGCAGCCGTGCGGACAGGTATCGTACGTGCCGAGGTCGATGCTTTCCGTGCAGCCGCATTCCCGGCGCGTGGGCTTCTGCTGGTACTGGAGGCCCTGGGGGAAGAAGAGCTGCTCGATGATCCCGCCGTCGATGCAGTGGGCCTTCTGGACCCAGTCGCTCAGGAGATAATCGCCGCAACAGGAGTACATTCGGATGCCGTAGCGCTGACCGATGGCGGCCAGCCGGTCGGCCAGCGCGATCTTCTCCTCCGGGTGTGGCTGGAGGATGCCGATGCCGTCATGGAGGAGCAGTTGCAGGAAGTTATGCCGCACTTTCTCGTACGCGGTCACGAAACTGAAGTAGCACCGCTCGACCCGGCCGGCCAGCCGGGCGGCCAGCCGCTCGAAGGCGTCCAGCCAGAAGTCCGGGCCGGTGATGCTGGAGAGGATGATGGGATCGAACCGCCAGTTGATGTGTCGGGGCGAGTAGCGTGTGCTGAGATACTCAAGGGTCTTGAGGGCGGCCTCCTTATCGACGTGGCTTTCGAATACGGCCGGCAGGCCTGTCAGCGTGTAGTTGAAATAGAACCGGTAGCCCAGGCGATCCAGCGTATTGAGGTGCGGGATGAACGGCGTGAAATCCTTCGACCAGAACACGAAGCAATCCACCGCCTGCGGCTCCAGGGAGACCAGGTAGCGGCTCCGCCCGTAGGGGCTGACCACGCCGGCAAAGCCCTCCTGGACGCGGCGCAGGAACCAGTCCGCGTAGAACGCGGGAATGTCCGTCCGTCGCGATAGCGAAATGATCCGGCCCATCTCACTTCCCTGTGCCAGCAACATCTTGGGGGCCCCCACGCCCATTGTACCTTCCCCCAGCCACCTGGCAAGCGTCGGTCTCAGGGTGGCAGGGGCTCCCCGACGCACGGAGCGTTATGGCACACGGAAGGGTATGAGGACGCCTCCGTTCTTGACGATCCCGGCGTCCCGCTATAGACTCGACGCCGCGCCGACTGGATGGGCGACGTGTGTGCACCTGCAACCGGTATGGAAAGGAGAGATCATGAGCAAGGCGATTCTCGTGCGAGCGCTGTGGTATTCCCTGGTGGTCCTGCTGCTGCTGACCGGCATTTCATGCCAGTCCGTGGGGAAGGTGTCGGCGACGGACCAGGGGGACCTGGTCGCCGAGCCGTACCTGCTCGACACGGGCCTGGTCTCGCGGTCGATCTGCTTCGAGAACCCGACGGGGGCCCCGGGCCAGGGTGGCAAGGCCGCCAGCAAGCTCGGCATCGGCCGCAAAGGCGCGCCGTCGATCACGCTCAAGGCCGGGCAGGAAGTCCAGCTCTGCGATATCGAGGGACCCGGCACGATCCGCCATATCTGGATGACGGGACCGCGGACGCCCGTGAGTCTGCGGAGCGTCGTGATCCGCGCCTGGTGGGACGGCCAGGCCCATCCCAGCATCGAATGTCCCCTCGGCGATTTCATGGGCTTCGCGCACGGCAAGGTCATGCCGTACTTCTCCGCGGTGCATTCGGTGGGCCAGAACGCGGGGATGAACATCTGGCTGCCCATGCCCTTCGCGACGCGGGCCCGGGTCACGCTCACGAACGAGGGCCAGCAGAATACGGCGCTCTTCTACCAGATCGACTACACCGTGCAGGATAAGCTTCCCTCCGACGTGGGCCGGTTGCACGTGCTGTTCCGGCGGGAGAACCCCACGACGGAGAAACGGGATTTCGAATTGCTGCCCCAGCGGACCGGCAAGGGCCGTTTCATCGGCGCCCTGATCGGGGTCCGGAATCTGCACACCGGCCAGTGGTGGGGCGAGGGCGAGATCAAGGTCTACCTGGATGGCGACCAGGAATTCCCAACCATTGTCGGCACCGGCAGCGAGGATTACGTGGGCCTGTCCTACGGCATGCAGCAGACGCCGTACCTCTTCAACGGCTGCAATCTCAACCAGGACAACTTCGTCTCGATGTACCGCTGGCACCTGCCCGACCCGATCTACTGGAAGAAAGACGTCCGCATCACGATTCAGCAGATCGCCTGGCAGAAGGGGCTGGCCGAGACGCAGGACGACTGGTCCACAGCCACGTTCTGGTATGAGCCGGTGCCCAGCGCCGCCCTGCCGGTCCTGCCCGATCTGACGGCCCGAACCGCCGATATCTGGCAGGAAGTCAAGAAGTAGTCGCACGGAGGTTTATCCTGCGGAACACAGCATGCTGCAACAGAAAGGGATCGCCATGTTGACGAGATTGTCCATCGTGATGGTAGCCGTGGCATTGGTACTGGCGGGTTGCCAGGGTCAAACAGCGCAAGAAACGCAGGCGACATCGGTCCAGGCCGCGGTCCTCAAGCTGTTCAACGGCAAGGATCTGACCGGCTGGGAGGCGACCGGCAACGCTCGCTGGGTCGTCGAGAACGGTCTGCTCGTCGGGACCCAGGGTGACAAGAACGCCCCCGGCGACCTGTTCACCACCCAGAGCTTCCGGGACTTCGAGGTGATGGTCACCTACCGGGCCGAATGGCCCTGCAACAGCGGCGTGTGGTTCCGGTTCCAGACGCCGAACAAGGCCTATCAGGCCGACATCCTGGACTACAAGAAACCCGTGGCCTACTCGGGCACGCTGTACTGCCCCGGCAAACTCTTCCTGGCCGCCAATACCGACAAGACCCTGGAGAACCGCGAGACCTGGAACACGATCCGGGTGCGGGCCCAGGGCGATCATCTGCAGATCTGGCTGAACGGCCGCCTGACCGCCGATGTGCACGACACGACCGCCGACTCCGGCAAGATCGGCTTCCAGGTCCACCCCGGCGCCGAGTTCGGCCCGATGAAGATCGTCGTCCGCGAGGTGTCGCTGATCGAGTTGTGACCGCCCGACGGCCGGATATGTGAGGGGTCTGATGAGGATGCGCTTGCCCGTGTTCGGGCTCTCAGCGCTGGTTCTGTCGTTCGTTTGGGCAACCTCCGCGTTCCCGGCGGCCGCCACGGGTGTGGTTGACCTGGGTCCCGATCTTGCGGGCATCCGGGAAAAGTACGACTTCCCGGCGCTGGCGGCGGCGGTGATCGTCGAGGGTGAGCTGCACGCGCGGGGCGTGGTGGGCGTCCGCAAGTACGGCAGCGACGTCCAAGCCGAGCCGAACGATCCCTTCCATCTCGGCTCATGCACCAAGGCCATGACCGGCTCGCTCGTGAGTCTGCTGGTCCAGCAGGGCAAGCTGAAGTGGGAAACGACCCTGGCGGAGTATTTCCCCGACTTGCGGGACACGATGCATCCGGACTACCGGGACGTGACACTGGTCCATTTGTTGTCCCACCGGGCCGGTGTGCCGCCGATGACGAACGGTTTTGCCCCGGTGGAGGGGGGACAACTGCTGCGCATTCGGGCCATGAAATCGCCCGCCGAGCAGCGTCGGCGGATGACGGAAATCGTCCTGGCCCGGCCTCCGGTCAACAAGCCGGGAGAGAAGAAGGAGTACTCCAATGCGGGCATCAGCATTGCCGGCGCCATCGTGGATCGCGTAATGGGCGAAGAGTATGAGGCGGTCCTGTGCCGTCTGCTGTTCGAGCCGCTCGAGATGAAGACCGCCGGATTCGGGCCCATGGGCACGGCCGGTCGGATCGACGCCCCGTGGCCGCATCGCAAGCAGGGCGACGAGATCACCCCCGTCACTCCGGAGCCGATGGCCGACAACCCGCCCTTCATCACCCCGGCCGGACGCGTGCACTGCTCCATCGCCGACTGGGCCAAGTACATCCAGTGCGTTCTGAAGGCGGTGCGAGGAGAAGACGGGCTGCTCTCCCCGGAGCAAGTCCGCCAGCTGAAAGAGCCTCCCTTTGGCGGCGATTATGCTTTGGGCTGGGGTCTTCACGAGCGCCCCTGGGCGGGCGGCCCGGTCCTCCAGCACGCCGGCAGCAACGGCATGAACTATTGCGTCGTTTGGGTCGCCCCCTGGAAGGATTTCGCCGTGCTGGCCGCGACGAACCGCGGCGGCGCCGGAGCCTCAGAGGGCCTGGACCGGGTCTGCGCGGAGATGATCCGGAAGTTCCTGACCGACAAATAGCGCGTGCCACTTGCTCATGCGAGGTGCTGGTGCATCCGATAAAGCAGATATGGCCGCGGGAATGACCAGGAAGGAAGCAGTGTCTGGCGCCGGTAACTTCACCCTGAGAGCAAAGCACGGCCGGACTTGGGCATCCACGGTCCGCGCGGGGGATGGCGGCGGCATGATCCACCCCCTTCTGTGCTATACCGGGATCGCCCTGGTCTTCCTGATCACCTGGGGCCTGTATCGGGCGCAGGTCTTGGACCCGCGGGCCCACTTCTATGCCCCGATCGGGCTGCTGATCGCGTTCTACACCGTCCACGCCATGGTGACCGATGGGCAGGTCTACCAGCAGCGTCGGCTGGGCCGGGTGATTCCCAAGGCGCTGTGCAAGTACGTGCTTTGGGGCCTCGTCTTGTGGGGGATCCTCAAGTTCTACGGCGTTCACCCCTTGTATAAGAACTCGACCGTCCACATGCAGCGGTTCTTCGCCGACTTCCTCCGGCTCTTTGTGGTCCTGGGGTTTCCCTACTTCATTCTGGCGGAGAAGTACCGCTACTCGCTCGACAACGTGATGGGCGACCCGTACCTCCGCGTGGTTTCCCTGCTCAAAGCCTTGTGCCGGGGCCGGTTCGCCCTGATCAAGCGGCGGCTGCTTCAAAGGCCCTATAAGCGAATCTATCTCGCGGTGCTCATCCGCATCCACTATGTGCCGATCATGGTCGAGCAGGTCTATGTCGGCATATCACGGCTGTCCGGGGATCTTGGGCATCCGCCGGGACAGTCGAGCCTTTCCGCCACCCTGCTGTCCCTGACGGCCCTGGCCTGGCTGATCGATTCCAACAATGCGGCGGTGGGGTACTTTTGGGAATCCTGGTTCACCAAGACCCGCATGCGCGAGGTGGATACTGATCCTCTGCACTGGTTTGTGGTCTTGATCTGCTATGTGCCATTCATCATGTACGCCGCCCAGTTCGTCCCCTTCCCGGCCCTGCCCGAGAGCTCGGCCCCTCTGCTGAACCACCGGGGCTGGAACGCGGCCATCGACGTCGCCTCGGTCGTATTCCTCATGCTCTACATGCTCAGCGGCAGCGCGTTGAGCTTCTCGACCTCCAATCTGTCCTACAAGAAGATTCAAACGAAGGGCCTGTACGCCCTCGTTCGTCACCCCGCCACGGCCTTCAAGCTGGGCTTCTTCGGCTTGAGCTTCTTTCGCTATCGGGCCGCCTACACCGTGGCGGGCATCCTCTGCTATCTGGTGTGGTCGACCGTCTATATCTGCCGGCTCTTGGCCGAGGAGCAGTTCCTCCGGCAGTTCCCCGACTATCGCCGCTACATGAAGAAGACGAAGTATCGCCTGATCCCCTGGGTCTTCTGACGCCTTCCCACTTCGGCGGACACCCTGGCGGGCACTGTGCCGACCTGCCGCGCCGCTATTGCCTAGCGGGAAGGACGATGTCGAAGACTCTGACCAACTGGGTGATCTCGAACACCTTGTAGATCTTCGGGTCGAGGTTGCACAATTGCAGGCAGCCGCCCATTTCGACGACCCGCTTGTGAACTTTCACCAGCAGGCCCAGGAACGAGGAGGACATGAACTTGACGTTCTGGAAGTTCAGGACGAGCCGTTTCTCCTGGTTCTCGCGCACGATGGGCAGCAGGGCCCGTTCGAGCCGGCGGATCTGCTGTTCTTCCAGGATGTTCTCATCCTTGAACGTGACGAGGGTCACATCTGTGCCGTGCTCGGCGACGATCTTGCTATCTTTGGATTCCATAAACACGCACCTTTGGTCCAACCAGCGGCGGGGCCTGCACCATTGGGCACATCCATTTTGACCGATGGCTGCCCTATTGTAGAGGTTGGGCCCGGTTCCGTTAAGCAAAAAGATGCTGCCCGGGTTCCGGGAAGACGCCGGGTCAGGCCCCCGGCGCCCCCTGGGTCAAGACGGCGGCGATGCTGATTCCGTTGAACATCGCGTGCATGAAGATCGGCCGCAGCAGCGAGCCGCTCTTCTCGTACGAGTATCCCAGGCCCAGGGCCAGCATGAACAGGGAGGGCCAGTGGCTCCAATCCACGTGGATGGCTGCGAACAGCAGGGATGTCACGATGATGGCCAGCCAGGGCCGTTGCAGGTGGGAACGGATCATCGTCTGGAACAGGCCCCGGAACAGCATCTCCTCGACGATCGGTGCGACCACGACGGCCATCACCACCAGAATGACCAGCAGTGGAACGGCGGGCGTGGCGGTGATCATCTTGAGTGCTTCGTGCTGCGGGATCTGGTAGTCCGGCCCGAAGCGCATCCTCGTGATCCGCATGGTCATGCCCATCGCCGCCAGGACCAGCGGCCAGACGGCCAGCAGGGTCACGAAGGCCCCGCCCAGGTCCTGCGGAATCGTCCTGAGCCGCAGGCCCAGCCCCTTGATCCCCCGGGCGAACGCGAGTTGCGCCACCGCCAGCATGACCCCGACCGTGGCCAGCGAGGTCACGACCCCGACCACGTTTCGCACGAACAGGCTCTGCCAACTCCGGCCGTCGCCGAACAGCACGGCGGTGAACTGCAACGACAGCCAGAGCAGGAAGATGCCGAACGGCAGGGAGAGGGCCATGCAGTTGCGCCGGGGTTTCGAGCGGGCCAGCGCCTCCCGGCCCAGGGAGGTGCTCAGGAGCCAGCGGGCGAACAGCGCGACCCCCGTACAGACAATCACCGCATCGATGGCGTTGAAGAAGTTGGCGGGTTGTGCGACGGCGTTGCCCATGGTTTTGGGGTTTACAATTCATCCTTCTCAAGTACGATGACCGATGGAATACGGGAGGCTACCGATCGCGTTGGGAGCCCCCAGGGTGTGAATGGTAAACCGCAATTGGACATAAGTAAACCCGAACATGGACGTATTTCAGATCGAAGGACCGGTCCGGCTGTCCGGCCACGTTGACGTCAACGGCTCCAAGAATGCTTCCCTGCCCATCATGGCGGCCATGCTGCTGGCTCCCGGCCGCTCGACCCTGATCGGGGTCCCGCACCTGGCCGACATCAGCGTGTTCCAGGAGCTGATCGCGCAGCTGGGCTGCCCCGTCGAACGGCAGGCGGACGGCGCGGGAACCCCCAACGCCACCGGTCGCGTTGGGGAACCCCTGCTGACCATCGACGCCACGAAGATCGACAACCCCGTGGGACCCTATGACATCGTCCGCAAGATGCGGGCCAGCGTCTGCATCCTGGGCCCGCTGCTGGCCCGGTGCGGCCGGGTCGAGGTCTCCATGCCCGGCGGCTGCGCCATCGGCGACCGGCCCATCGATCTGCACCTGCTCGGCCTGCGCCAGCTCGGGGCCCAGATCCACCTCAAGAGCGGCTACGTCATCGCCGAGGCCCCCAAGGGCCTCAAAGGCGCCAGCATCTTCCTGGGTGGTCCGTTCGGCTCGACGGTTTTGGGCACGGCCAACGTGATGATGGCCGCTACCCTGGCCAAGGGCCGGACCATCATCGAATCGGCGGCCTGCGAGCCGGAAATCACCGATCTGGCCAATTGCCTCAACGCCATGGGCGCCCGCGTCAGCGGGATCGGCTCGCCCCGGCTGACCATCGACGGCGTCAGCCATCTGCACCCCGTGCAGTACCGCGTGATCCCGGACCGGATTGAGGCCGGGACCTTCATGGTGGCTGCCGCCATTACCGGCGGCCAGGTCCACGTCGGCCACTGCCGGCTCGACGACATGATGGCCGTGGTCGACCGGCTGCGGAACATCGGCGTCTCGGTAGAATCCAACGGCGACGGCTGCGTCGTGGCCGGCACCCGGCGGCTGGAGCCCGTGGACATTACGACCCAGCCGTACCCCGGGTTCCCGACCGACCTGCAGGCCCAATTCATGGCTCTCCTGGCTACCGCGGACGGCAACAGCATCGTGGTGGAGAAGATCTTCCCCGACCGTTTCATGCACGTCGCGGAACTCAACCGCATGGCCGCCAACCTGCGCAAAGAGGGCGCCGCGGTGATCGTGGCCGGGGTCAAGAAGCTGATCGCGGCCCCCGTGATGGCGTCCGACCTGCGGGCCTCCGCCGCCCTGGTCCTGGCCGGCATGGCCGCCGAAGGGATCACCACCATCAACCGCGTCTACCATATCGACCGCGGCTACGAGCGCATCGAAGAGCGTCTCAACCGCCTCGGCGCCAAGATTACGCGCGAAGAAGGCGGCACGGTCTGACGCCCGCGCGGCAGGGCGTTCCGACCCCGCTCTGGTGCGTCGCGGGCATCTTTCCCGCGCTGCGAAACCAGCCGTCCGGCATCGTAAGTCTTGCATGGAAAGCAGCTTGCGCACGACCCGGCCCGGCGGTACGCACCCGACGGGCACGGCCAGTGGTAGGATGGGCTTCAGCCCATGCGGGGATGCTTGCACCGTTGACGATCTTCAAACCTCAAAAGGGCCGAAATCACGCGAAAAACGCGAAGATCGTCAAGATCGTCAACGTTTTGCTTTGACGATCTTCAAGAGCTTGGCGATCTTGCGGATCGTCGCTGTTTCTTGGTTGGCGGTCTTGGCGGTCTTCGGGAAACTGGGCCATGGCGCGGGGCGCAGACGCCCATACGGCTCTTCGCAGGGCGAGCATCCCCGCTCGCCTTCTGAGAGTCTTCGGAGCCTTCCGCGTATCACGATATCGTGCGAAAGCCTGCCCTGAGCCTGCCGAAGGGACGCACGACTTGAGGGCGAACAGGGACGTTCGCCCTACGAGAAGCCGTGAATCCGCCCCGGCATGCCGGTCGCACCCTGGTGCGGCGCTAAGGCTTTTCCGTCTTGACGGCGGCGCCGGTCACGGGTAGTGTCATCCCCTGCGCGGGCAGAAATACCGGACTCTGCCGCATGTGCCCGCGCGGAGAGGCGGTTGCGATGAGAAAGCTGATCAAGGCCATTCTGTTCATCCTTGTCGTTCTGCTGGTCCTGGCTGTCGCCGGGGTCGTGGGTACGATTCTCTTCGCCGACCGGGCGGTCAAGGCCGCGGTAGAGAAGGCCGGGACCCGGACGCTGAACGTCGGGGTCCAGGTCGGCGGCGCGGACGCCGGCCTGCTGGCCGGGACTGTCGGCCTGCAGAGCATCACCGTTGCCAACCCGCCGGGCTACCGGGGGCCGGCCCTGTTGACGCTCCAGGGCGTGAATATTCAGGCCGATACCGGGACCCTGCTGAGCCGGGAAGTGCTCATCAAGGACATGAAGCTGGACGGGATGGAGGTCTTTGTCGAGCAGAAGGGCCTCCAGAACAACCTCTACGAGGTCATCAAGCCCCTGCGCCAGCCGCACGAGCCGACCGGCAAGAGCCTCGTCATCGAGACCCTTGAGATCACGAATATCACGGTCCATGCGAACCTGACGGCCATCCCCGGCCAGTCCCCCAAGGCCGAGTTCAAGCTGGGCCCGATCCGCATGACCGAGCTGGGCCGCGGCGAGAAAATGGACACCGCCGTGCTGATCAGCAAGATCGTCCTGGCCGTGGCCGCCGGCATCGCCGAGCAGGGCGGCGGCATCCTGCCCCAGGAGACGATCGGCGACCTGGGCTCGATCCTCGACAAGGCGATCGACATCGGCAAGATCATCCTCAGCCCCGGCGGCAAGACCCCCGACGGCCAGCAGAAAGACAGCCTCGGCAAGAGCGTCACCGACGGCCTCAAAGACTTCCTCGGCGGCAAGAAGAGAGAATAGCTGGAGCTATCGCTCCCTTCGCCTGCCTGGAGTTCCGCGTTTACGTGGTTCTGACCCGCCTGAAGGCGGAACTCCAAACGTCAACCGATCCCTGCGGCGATCCGGACCCGTTCACGTAGAGGTGGCTTGTTCCAGGACTTGCCGAACGTGCTGGAGCAGACGAGCGATCTTGTCAACACAGTCGCGTCTGTCAATGCCCCCCTCCAAGTCCGGGAAGGCCTCGTAGCGGAAAGCAACGGCAAAATCGGTGAACTCCAACAGGGCGGAAAGGGATTCCGGAATCTTTGGGCCTGCTGCCTCAAGCAAGATGCCCAATTCGTCCAAGTCGTGGGTCTTTGGAAAGGGCGCTCCCACGGCACACAGCCACGCCTTGAGAGCTTTTTCCACCGCCTGTTGTACATGAAAGCCGAAGATCTCCTCGGAGAAGACCGCCGGGTCTGCCATGCCGCCCAAGGCGCGATAGTCCCTCTCCGCCACGGCGAGAAGACTTCTGGCTTGCTCAAGATCTCTCATAGAGGAGCTTGCCCTCCCGGACCGCGCGGGCGACGATGTGATTGAGAGATGCTTCCCATTTCTCGAATTCGTTCTGGCTGTAGACCAGGATATCCTTGGGGACGCGAAACGGGCGCAGGGCTTTGCGGATACGCTTCAGCTCGGCCCAGCGGGTACGGTCAGGTCCGAATTCCCGGTCTTCCACGACGAGCAAATCGATATCGGAATCGGCCGTCTGGCTCCCACGCGCGTAGGAGCCGAAGAGGTAGATCCGGCGCGGTCTGACCTCTTCGACAAGGGCCTCGACCATCCCTTCAATCAACTGCTCTGAGGCGCTGACCACGTTCATCTCCTTGCGCCGTCAACATTTCGGACGGCATTATAACCCATCCGGAGAAGGTGGGCACAACACACCCTACGCCCGCCAGGGGCGTTGGCGCGGGACCTTGCCGTTCAGGATGTTGCGGGCGAGGATTGTGTCCTCGCGGACCTGGAAGTCGAACATGCCGGCGCAGATGAAGTCGGCGCCGCTTTCGTACGCGTACTGGAAGCCCTCGCGCGGGTGGATCGCGCCGGCGGCCATGACCTTGTAGGCGATCCAGGGTTTGGTCACGGTCTGCATGAATTCGACCGTCTTCTCGGGCGTGACGCACCAGATGTTGTCGTGCTCCGGCTGGCGGTCGGCGGACCAGTAGCGCAGGCTGTGCAGGGTCTTCATGTAGAAGTCCGGGTTGACGCCGGCCTTCTCGCAGGCGATGGGGACCTCGACCTTGTGGCCGGCGATGCCCGCCAGCACCTTCTGGTCCTTGGTGAACTGCACCGCCTGGGCGAGCAGGTCCACCTGGTTCTGGGCCAGGAAGCTCTCCGAGACGCCGCCGTGGATGAAGGCGCCGACGGCGCCATTGTCGACGGCACGCTTCAGGTCGGTGAAATCGTTCGGCTTGATCTGGACCTGGGCGATCCACTGGAGCTTGCCGCCCCGCTCGTTCCAGTACTTGGTCAGCAGCCCGATGACATGGTCGTCCAAGCGGAGGATCGCCGTATTGATGCCGCACTGCTCGCACAATTCCCACGTTTCGAAGACCTTCTCATCGGTGAAGTACTGCCGCAGCAGGCCGGAGACGTAGATCAGGTCACGGCTATGAGCAAAGCCGCTGGTCAGATTGCCGCCGACGATCAGCCGGGAGACCTTCAAATCGCCGAGCTGGCCCATGGGCATCGCGCCGGTCGCGCCGGCCGGGGGAAGCGACACCGATTCCCTTGGCTTCTTCGGGGAGACCTGTGCCAGCAGGGCCTGCTCCTCCAGGCTCAGGGCCACCGCTCCGGCGGCGGAGCCCGCCAATGACTTCTTCAGGAATTCCCGACGATCCAGCTCGTTCGACATGTTGCACCTCGAATCCGATGAAAGCGGTGGCGAATAGGCGAAGCACCCGGCTCCGGCAGCGCCTTGCCGTCCAACACCATTATAGGATAACGGGGTCCCGCCGTCCAGGGACGCGTACCGTCACGTTTTGGCGGCGCTCTGGGTGGCACCCTCCAGCGCAGCTTGGGGTGGCTCGACCCGCCGCGGCCGAACCATCGCCAGGGCCTTCAGCCTTGACGCTGCCGCCCGGAGTGCGGCGTCGCAGGGAGTTCAGCAATCCTCGCCGGCGTCGACCCGGCGGCCGAGCAGGCCGTACTGCGTGGCACTCATATAGTGCAGGGTCTGGAACTTCTCGGGAATCCAGGCGCCGTCGAAGAAGTCCTCTTCGACCGAGGCGTGGACCACCTCGCAGACGAGCAGGTCATGGTTCCCCACCGTGAACGTCTGGACCACGTGGCATTCGAGATGGCCGGCGCACTCGGCCACCAGCGGCGGCTGCACGAGTTGACCCGGGACGGCGGTCAGGCCGGCCTCTTTGAATTTGTCGATCTGGCGGCCGCTGACCGTGCCCACGAGATGGGTCTGGTCCAGCAGGTCAGCGCCGGGAACGTTGATCACCAGCTCGTTGTTCTGCCGGATCAGCTCGTACGTGTACCGCCCCTGGTGCATCACGAGCAGCACCAGGCACGGGTCCGCGGTCTGGACCGGCGTCTGCCAACTGATCGTCATGACGTTGGCCTTCTCCATCGTTCCTCCCGTCACCAGCACTACGCAGCCCGGCTCCACCAGCCATTTCGCCCGGTTCAGCGGAAGACTCCGTTTCATTTCCTTCTCCTTTCTGCCCGCGCAAGGTACAATAGAGGCTTCGTCCCCGACCAGGGTATGATCGTGGCGACGAAATCGAATCGAAAACTGAAGTACCAGCATCTCACAAAAGGAAGGGGTTGACTATGGGCAACAGCAACTTCACGAGACGACAATTCCTGGCCACCGCTTCGACGGGCACCCTCGCCGCCGTCGTCGCCGGGACGGTTCCCGCCTATGCCAAAGCGGGCAGGAAGGCCTCCCAGTGCGCCATCCTGGGCGGCAAGCCGGTCCGGGCCAAGTCGTTCACTCGCTGGCCCATCTGGGACAAATCGGCGGAAGGGCCCGTTCTCGAGGTGCTGCGCAGCGGCAAATGGTTCCGGGGCAGCGGCACCGTGGTCTCGCAGTTCGAGGAGAAGTACGCGGCCCTGCTGGGAGCGAAGCGCTGCGTGGCCGTGATGAACGGCACGAACGCCCTGGCGACCGCGCTGCACTGCCTCGACGTGGGAGTGGGCGACGAAGTGATCGTCTCGCCGTACACGTTCATCGCGACCTATAATGTCGTCCTCAATGCCACAGCCCTGCCGGTCTTCGCCGACACGGACCCGGAGACCTTCCTGATCAACCCGGACACCATCGAGTCCAAGATCAACGAGAACACGCGGGCGATTCTGCCGGTGCATATCTTCGGCCTGCCCTGCAACATGACCAGGATCAACGCCATCGCCAAGCAGCGCAACCTGAAGGTCATCGAAGACGCCTGCCAGGCGTGGTTGGCGGAGTTCGGCGGCAAGAAGTGCGGCACGCTGGGCGACCTCGGCTGCTTCAGCTTCCAGGAATCGAAGCACCTGCCGGCCGGCGAGGGCGGCGCCATCACCGGCAACGACGAAGCGTTGATGGACCAGGTCATGGCGTTCCACAACTGCGGCCGGGTCAAAGGCAAGACCGGCTACACCATGATCGGCCACAATCGCCGGATGACGGAATACCAGGCCGCGATCCTGCTCAACCAGATGCAGCGGCTCGAGGCGGACACGGCCCGACGCGTCGAGAACGCCAACTATCTGACGTCGAAGATCAAGGACATCCCGGGCATCGTGCCGCACAAACTCTGCGAAGGGGCGACGAAAGCGGCTTACCATCTGTACCCCCTGCGCTACAAGTCGGAGCAGTTCAACGGTCTGCCGCGGAACCGATTCCTCGCCGCGCTGAGCGCCGAAGGCATCCCTTGCTCCAGCGTTTATGGGCCCCAGTACAAGGATGGGCTGATGGAGGCTGCCCTGACCTCGAAGAACTTCAAGCGGGCCTTCCCGAAGGAGCGGCTGGACCGGTACCGGGACGAGCTCCATTATCCGGGCAACGAGCAGCTTTGCCAGGAAGCCGTCTGCTTCACGCAGAACCTGCTGCTCGGTCCCAAGAGCGATATGGACGACATCGCCAACGCCATCCAGAAGATCTATGAGAACCGGGATGCGCTGCTGAAGGCGAAGGTCTAAAAGGGCGTGTGAGCAGTGGCCCGGGCATCCTGCCCGTGAGGTTTTGTGGCCTCGGCATCCTGCCGAGGCTGCTTGGGCTGGAAGGGGCCCCCCTACGCGGCCTCTCGCGTTGGGGACCCCAAGCCCATGCTACGAGGTATCGGCTTCTAAGGCGAATCTCAAAGTCGCCTTTCGAGCCGTATCGTAGTTCGCGAATCGCGTGGTTGAGATGGCTGCGCTCCGCTCGCCATGACGTGCAACAATCAGCCGTGTCATGGCGAGGAGTGCCGCAAGCCTGCCCCCGCGCAGGGCTTGCCCTTGAGTTTATCGAGGGCGGGAAAGGCAATCTCAACCGCATCGTTACGGAACTGGCGCGAGTTGATGAGGCGCGGCTGTGAAAGGGCAGGTCCCTGTCGCGGTCGAGGAGAAAGGAGAAGCATCATGACGATGCGTGCGTTTGGCGTACTGGTGGTGGCGATGCTCGTCGGCTGGGGCTCGCTGGTGCTCACGAAGTCGGGAGCCCGGACGGAACCGGCAGGCAAGGTTCTGCACGTGCGACCGACGGAGGACTTCGCCGTCACGGGCGACGGTACGTCCCCTGCGTGGGAGTCCGTCCCGTGGGAGCCGCTGCTGCCGCGCACGGCCGAGCGGCGGCCCTACCAGACACGCGTCAAGATGCTCTACTCCAAGACCGGGCTGTACGTGCTCATGGAGGCCGAGGACCGCACGCTCACGGCCACGATGAACGAGGACTTCCTCGACCTGTGGAACGAGGACGTGTTCGAGTTCTTCCTGTGGCCGGATGAGCAGTACTCGATCTACTTCGAATACGAGATCTCGCCCCTGGGCTTCGAGCTGCCCATCCTCATCCCCAACTTTGAGGGCAAGTTCCTGGGTTGGCGGCCCTGGCACTACGAGGGCAACCGCAAGACCCGCAAAGCCACCGCGATCGTCGGCGGTCCCAAAGAGTCGGGAGCCAGCGTCACCGGCTGGAAGGCCGAGGTGTTCGTCCCGTACGACCTGCTCAAACCCCTGCAGAACGTCCCTCCGCACCCGGGGACGCAGTGGCGGGCCAACTTCTACCGCGTGGACTACGACGACGGCCGGAGTGTGAGTTGGGACTGGTCCCGCGTCGGCCCCAGTTTCCACGAGTTCACCAAGTTCGGCACCCTGATCTTCGACTGACGCAGGCTCGCGCCGTTCAGCGCAGGTGTTGTCATCCTGAGCAAAGCGAAGGACAATAGGCGTCTATGAAATGCAGCCTCTATCTTGAATCTACAATCCCCAGCTACCTCGTGGGGTCCCAAGCCGCGATTTGCTGATCGCGGCCCATCAACAGGTTACCGCCGAGTGGTGGAGAACCCGCCGGATCGGGTTCGACCTCTACGTTTCTCGATTCATCTTGGATGAGATTGGTACTTGACCTGGAACTGCAAGCACATTGCGAACGCCGCCATAATCCGGGACCTTGAGGCGGTTTGTCACATGCGGGGTTTTCAATGCCCGGTGGTCTGTACCCCGGAAGAACTGATGGGAGGTTCCCATGGAGAGAGACCCAATCATCGACGAGATTCGAAAGCATCGTAGGGAAATCGCTGAACAGTTCGACTATGACTTGCGGGCCATCATTGCGGATGCGCGCAAACGCCAGAAGGGGCGTGGCAAGAACGTCGTTTCGCTCGCACGCGGCCGAAAGAAGCGAACCCTGGATTGAACACCGAACAAGCTCCTTTCCTTTACGGAATCAGCAATGTTCTGTCATTGAGAGCGGGGGCACGGACTATGAAAAAGCGGGGCCCGGGTTGTTGGGACCCGGGCCCCGCGGGTATTGCTCGGCAGGCGCCGATCGTTACGGCTTGGTCAGGAGGATATCGTCGAGGTAGACGCGGCCGTAGCCGCCGGGAACCGGGGCCTGGCGATCGCCTACGCCGATGGACAGCTTCTTGACCCGCGCCAGGTTCACGCCGGCCAGGCTGGTCAGCGGGATCTTCCACTGGGTCCAGGTGTTGAGGTTCGCCGCCAGCGGATCGGCGTGCGGAACCACCACGCTCTTGCCGGCGGTATCCTCGACCACCACGTACAGGCCGGCGGCGCCGTTGGTCAGGTCCGGGTCGTTGCCGATCCAGAGCTGCTGCCAGGCGCCGGTGACGTTGCCGGTGGTGGCCGCGCCGGAGAACTCGGCGATGGTCGTCGCCGCCACGTTGTGACTGGTGACGCACAGACCGATGTAGACCTCGGTGCCCATGGCGACCGTCGTCGTGGTCACGGTGCCGTCGGCGTTCTTGATGTCCGTCCAGGTCTTGCCGTCGGCGGAGTACTGGGCGGTGAAGGCGTTGCCCGTGCGGGTGAGCTTCACCCACTGCGGCGCGGTGATGCCCGCCTGGGTAGCGCTGCCGCAGGTGGCGCCGATGATCTGCCGCCAGCCGAAGGAGGCGCCGCTGGAGAAGCTCTGGATCATGTAGGCCATGATGGAGCGATCTTCGAGGCTCTCGCGGATCATCACGCCGGCCTTGGCCCAGGCGTTGGTGTTCACGAGGCTCTCGACCTTGACTTGAATCGAGCCGTTGCCGCTGAGGCGTTTGTAGACGAAGCGGAAGTCGTCGGCATTGCCCCAGATGTCCGTGCCCGAGCCGCCGACCGTGAAGGCGCCGTTGCCCTTGTCCACGTAGCGGACCGGGTTGCCCCGGAACCACAGGCTCAGATCGACCACGCCCTCGACCGTCCAGCTCTGCACGGGCGCGAATGCCCGCGTCGTTTCGCTGTAGAACGGCGTCTTGATGTTGTTGTAGTCCAGGGGCATGGCCTGTTTGCCGCTGTGAACGATCGTCCGCTCGGCGAATGGCGCGACGAGATTACCGACCACGGATCCGGTGCCGTTGGTCCAGCCGTCGACCCAGGTCTCGTAGATGCGGTTGCCCTCGTCGTCCGTATAGCTCTCGAACTCATCGACGAGCAGGTAGCCGGGGATGGTGAATCCCCAGACGCTGCCTTTTGCGATTGTGCCGTCGGCGGCGACTTCGTCGATGCGCCAGAAGTAGGCGCCGCCGCCCAGCTCGACCCGTCCGGCCAGCGCGAAGCTCGTGTCGGTCTGGCGGCCGCGATACAGCGACGAACCCGTGTCCGCGGCTTTGACGGCGTCCCGGTCCTGGCCGAAGTAGACGTCGTGCTGGGCCGCCTGCTCCCCGGCCGACCAGCTCAGGGCCGTCGCCTCGCGGATATCCACATTGGCGCCCGATATGGGCTGCGGGTTCCAGGCGAGGCGCGGATCGCCCTGCATGAGCTTGCGGATCTCGTCCAGGGTGAGAGCCCGGTTGTAGATCCGGGCATCGTCCACCCGGCCTTTCAATTGCCGGCCCCGCGACTGGGAATTCTCCCCGAGGAACAACGGATAGGTGTTCACGGCGATCTGGCCGGTCGAGGCGACGCGGGCGTCCTCACGTCCGTCGATGTAGATGATCTTGTTGATGCCGTCGTAGACCAGCGCGACATGATGCCACGCATTGTCGGTCACGACGGTGATGCCGTCTAGGTTGCCGCCCGTGGGACCGTTGCAGCCGAAGTGCACGGAGTTGCCGGCCGCCACGCCGCTGGTGTTGCTGCGGCTCAGGCGGTACGCGTTGTCGCCCTTGGCAATGATGGCTTCCCAGGTCCGGCTGAACGCGGCGACCTTGATCCAACAGGCGATCGTGATCCGGTCGCGGATGTTCAACGAGGCGCCGTTGCCGCAATCGACGTAGTCGTCGAGCCCGTCCAAGGAGAGAGCTTCGCCGAACTGGCCTTCGACGAACGTGGGGCCCAGGAGCGTGCCGTAGTTGTCATAGCCGGAGTAGTCCACCGCCAGGTTGGCGTTCTCGTCGTCCATCTTCCACCAGCCGACGAGATTCGGGTCTGCCTTGGCGAGGACCGGGCGAACCGTGAAGCTCCAGATCAGACCCGGCACGCGCGCCCCGTCGGTCTGGGCCTCATCCACGCGCCAGTAGTAGGTCTGACCCTGGGCCAGGTTGGCCGCATCGTAGTTGGTCGGGACCTGGGCGGTGGCCTTCTTGGTGTCGGCCGCACCCGCTTCCACCGCGGCGCGGTCGATGCCGAGATAGAGATCGTGACTCACGGCGTTCAGGCCGGCCTTCCAGCTCAGCTTGCCGGTCGCCGGGACGTACGTGGTCCCATCGGCCGGCTGCGGCGACCAGGCGGTCTTCGGGGTTGTCGTGAAACTCCACACGGTGCCGGTACGCACGGCGCCGCTGGCCTCCACTTCATCGACGCGCCAGTAGTAGGTGATGCCCGCCTGCAGACCCGCGGTCACGTAGAACATGGGGAACGGCAGATTGGAGGCGACCTTGTCGGCCTCGGTCAGCGCGGGACTTGTCCCGACGTAGACATTGTGGAACACCGCGCCATCGCCCGCCTTCCACTGCAAGAGCGGCATCGAGACGCCCTCGGCCTTGTCCTTGGGATCGGGATTGAAGGCCACGGTCGTATCCACCAGACCGCCCAGGATCTTCTGGATCTCCGTCTGCTGCAGCGCCCGATGGTAGATCTGGACATCGTCGATCAGGCCGCGGAACCATTGGGCGTTACCGCTGTACCAGCGCCCGATGTTCGTCACGCCGGAGGTGCCGAGGAAGGGAGTCGCGGTGCGCTGGGCGGACGGTGCGCCGTTGATATAGATTCGTTGGGTCTGGGTGGCCGCGTCGTACCAGAACGTCAGGTGGTACCAGGTATTGTCCTGGATCACGCCATTGGCCGTATTGAGGTCATTGCTGTAGAACGCCATACGCACGGCGCCGGGACCCGGGCCGGTGCCGGCGGGTCCGCCGAGGCGAAAATGCATGCTCAGGTTGGCCGTGCCGCTCTGATGCTGCCCGAAGACCACCTGGGCGGCGGTGTACAGCACCGGATTGATCCACATCGTGATGGTGAAACTCCGGCTGTTGAGCGGAATGTAGGGCGCTTCGACATAGGCGCTGGTCCCGTTGAATTGCAGCGCGCTGCGGAACTTGCCGGCCACCCACGGAGCGTTATTGACCGTGGCATTGATGTTGTTGCCGCTCCAGTCGCTGGCCACATTGCCTTGGCCATCGTCAAAGGCCCACCACGCGACCTGGTCCGGAATGGTCTCGGCGGCGGTTGCCCAGGACCCCGATCCCAAGGCCAGGACGCAGAGGACCGCCAGGGTTGTTTTTCTCAACATAGTCACCTCCGATCAAGGAAGACACTGAGTATGGCCAAGACGGATCGAACAGAGAACTGCCACAATACGCCGTGGCAGTTGCTGCTCTGCGTGCTCCTCCTGAGCTGCCGTCGCAGGATCGTGGCAGGGACCAACACCCGCGACGTACCCGCATTTTAACACATTCGCACGCCAAGTCAATGACGTCCGGTGGCCGCTCAGGTCGGATGTTATCGACCGTCACGGCTCCTGGCTTGATCTGGTATGCCTCAACTGCCGTCAATCGATGCGAATGCGGGCGAAGCTGATCGTCGCGCTGGCTCCTTGCCTCGTGCCGAGCAATTCCAGGGTTTCCGAGGATGGGGACCCGGCGCGGGTGGTGGCGGTGAAGAAATCGGTGAAGGGCTTTTTCAGGGGGACCGGGACCGCACGGCTCACGGAGCCATCCGGCCGGATTTCGAGCAGGCGGTTCTCCGAGATGGGCTGGCCGCGTGCGTCCGAGCCGCTGACGTAGAAGAAGACGAAGAGGCGGTTGTCGGGCGTAATCTGAAAGCGGCCCCGGCCGGGGCGCTCGTTCGATTTGCCTTCCTCCGCTGCGAGCAGCGTGCGGCGCGAGACCACTTTGCCCTTGCGGAGCACGGCGTAGTTCAGCGCGTGGCTCTGCTGGACGCCGGGGAAGAACTTCTCCCGCAGACGCTCATCCAGGGCCTTTTCCGTCCAGAGCAGGTGCACGTCGCCATTCGGGGCGGCCCAGAGATCGCCCGGACTGATCCAGCCGCAGGTCTTCTCCCGACTGGCGATCTCGACCCAGGGCTCGAACTTGCCGGTGGTGATGTCGGGCGACCAAGTATAGAACAGGCGCCGGAAGTCGTAGTCCCAATCCCGGCCGGTAAGCTGCTTCTTGAACGCCCGCCACTCGGGGTTCGGCTCGACGATGTCGCTGACGCCGCAGAAATGGACTTCGCGATTTCGCAGGGCCACGTTCGGATAGCACGTGCGGATTGGCTCGGGTTTCGCATACTCCGCGCCCCAGGGCCACTTGAGCTGACCCTGCGCACTCCAGCGGCCGTCGCGGTCGCAGAACGACCACTCCGTGTGGGTGTAGCCGATGTTCTGCAGCAGGATCATCTCGCGGTTCGGCCCATCGGCGGCGAAGCTTCGGTAGGAATGCTCCGTGAATTGGGGATTCCCGGACCACGTGGGCAGCAGGGTGCGCTCGACCTGGCCGGCTGCGCGGGCGGCGAACTGCAGGATCTGTGGCCGGGCCGGTCCGGAGTAGGCGTTCGGATCGGTGTTCAGGGTCGGATTGACGGACAGAAAGAGCCGGCCGTTGGGAAAGCCCGCCATCGGACAGGGCTCCCGCGTCCGTCCGGCGGGATCGACGGTCACCTTCCGCCAGCCCTGCTCGTCCCGGTGGAACAGCAGCCAGCGGCAGTTGTTCAGCGGCTTGGCGCCCGGGATCGTTTCCAATCCGCTGGCGAACAGATCCTCGCCGACACGTACCAGGCACGTGGACCCCTGGCACCACAGGGGCCCGGCGCCATTGTCCGCCGGCTCATAGCGGTATACGTCCTCCTCGATCTCCACCACCGGCCGCCAGGAGGGCTCCGTCGCGCCGAATGTCGTTGAAATCAGGGTCAGCAGGAGGCAGGTGTTCGCGAGGGGTGCTCTGGTCATAGCTGGGCCACGTCCTTCATCTGCACACGATTCCGGAGGTTTCGATCGTCACGTTGCAGGTTATTGTAGCCCGGTTCGTCGGCGAGGCAAGAGGCCAGGGCCGCCGAAGGTCGATGCCCGGCGGTGGGGCGGGGGCGATTCGTATCCGATCCGCCTCGGCCCGGGAGCAAGACCACGGTGGCGACTCCGCCGGAAGGACCCCCGAGGATGCAGGGACGTTTCACTCCTCCCTGGGCATCGCAGGAGATGATCATGCAGCCGCCCAGCAGGGACGCCGTCGCGATGAGTCCGCCGATCAACAGTGCCTTTTTCATGGTTCGACCTCCTTCAGCTACCATCTATTCTGGATGTCTTGTCATTAGATAAAGGCGACGAACCGGTGAAAAGTAACAGGGACGCGCGGGCTGTGGATAGGGTCGGGGCTCCCGAACACGCTGCTGGGGTCGCATTCGGGAGCCCCTGACGGTCTGACTGTGCCGCCGGGCGAACCGGCGGTTCTCGGTCGAGGTCAGTAATGGCGATAATGATGCCGGTGCCAATACGGCGGCGGCGGAGCCGGGATCACCTCGACCACGCCGGCGGGCGGGCCGTAGATCACGTGCGGATGCCGGGGCGCCCGGTATTCCTCATACACCACCAGGCAGCCGCTCACCAGCCACGCCGCCGCCGCGAGTCCAACGATCCAAAGTACCTTCTTCATGGTTCGGCCTCCTGACAGTACGTCCATGTACCTTGTCTTTCCAAATCATTAAGGCAGCGAACCGAGTGGGGGTAACGGTGATGCCGTTGGGCGTTCCGTCTTCAGGCGGCGCAGGGCTGCGTCGACGCCGTAGGGGCGAATGATCATTCGCCCCTGCAAACTGACGAAACGAGCCGCGCCGTGGGGCCAGACCGCAGGCGCGTTTCTGCCATCAATTGATTTTGCGCAGCACGGCGGGCTTGATCGTCCAGGCTTGCAGCTTGGCCAGCGCCATCATGTGGGGTGCGTTGAAACCCCTGGGGAAAATGACCCATCCCCACAGGTGTGATGAATCGTCCGCGACAAATTTCCGAGCCTCCAACTCGCCCCGGCGCAGCGGGACCTCGGCCGGATAAGACTCCGCGGCCACCGCCCCCGCGAGGGTGACGGCGAAGTCCTCCGGGCGCAGCGGCTGGCCGGCTACCCAGACCACGGAGGGCAGTTGCTGCGTCCCGTGGGCGATCTCGATCAACTCCTGGGCTGCCTGCCGCAGCGCATCCCAGCGGAAGGTGCCTTCGGTGAGGAACTGCTGCGGCACGGAAGCCGGGCCGCAGGCGAATTCCACGTTCACGTCGGCGGGGCGGCGATTCCCGTCGCTTTCGGCGACGGATTGCGAGAGCGCCAGGAGGCCCTCGCCGGCAGAGACGATCCGCGTGCCGAGATCGACATAGGAAAGCCGCGTTTGAAACGCCTCAGCAATTGCGCGAACGTCCTTCTGGGTCAGGGGATTGGAGTAAACCCGGTCGGGATAGAGAGAAGGGATTTCCCGCGCCGTCACCAGGCGCACGCCGGCGTGGCGCACGATGTGGTCGAGAAACGCTTCGAAGGCTTTGAAGGCCTGCTCCTGCTCCTCGGGCGACTTCGTCGGCGGGAGCTTCCACTCGTTGCGCGGCGGATTGGCGCCGTAGGAGAAATTGACCCCGTCCCAGAACTGCCGGTGCACGAACTCGCACGGATGATAGAAGACGCTGACGATGCCGCCGCCCTCGCCGGTCAGCTTCTCGAAGACGCGGTCGAACTTCGCGCACGCTTGCTTGACATCCTCATCCTTCCAGTCGGTGCGGATGACGCCGTCGCCCAGCTCCAGAATATTGAGCACGCCGCCGTACCAGAAGGGACGATCGTTCAGATTGACGTGCGAGGTGACGTCGAGATAGAGCGGAATCCCGAACACCCGCAGCGCGGCGTAGCTCTGCGGTGTCCAGGACCCGCCCGGCTGGCCATAGCACGAGGAGCTGACGCCGAAGATCCGGCGCACGGTCTCGAGCCCGACCCCTTCCCGGCGGAGGAACTCCGCGACGCCTTCCTGCCAATCCAGGTCCCGCGTGTACTCGGAAGGGGTGGGGTGAGCGCTGTGCCACGTGGAATGATACGCAACATCGTTTTTCGCCAGGGCCAGGATCACATCATCCCGCCCGCGCTCCTGGAGGACCCGCGCCTTCTCGCCGACGATCTTGAACGTGGCCTGGACGCCCCGGGCGGTGAACATCTCCGCCAGCCGCTTCGCGGCGTCATCCGCCTGCGGCAGGATGAAGTCCTCCGTGTCGAACCAGAACGTGACGTAGACCGTGGGGGTCGCTTTCGCCTGGAGCGGAATCGCCGTGGAAAGCAGGGCCCCGAACAAGACGGCCCCGGTGAGCCAGTACGATGCCTTCATAAATGTGCCTCCATGATTGAAACCTCGCCTATCTAAGCGAGATTCCCCGACGGCGTCAACCGGCTGGAAAGAGATTGAGATTTGGCGCGGGGTCGCTACCATGGCACTGACATGAATCTCCAGCGTCTCCAGATCATCTCCGTCCTGGTTGCGGCCGTCACCTGCAGTGTGCCCGCCGCGTCGGGCCGCGACATGGACCTGAGAGAGGCCCGCATTCTGATCCCGGAGCCGGCGTCCCGGGTCCAGACCGCAGCGGCCCGGCTCCTGCAGGAGGAGGTGCAGCGGCGGACGGGGTTGTCATGGGCCATCTCCAGCGAGCACGACAGCCGCCGGCCCGGAATTGCCCTGGCGACCGCAGGGACGGATGAGATTGCCGGCCGGAAGGTCCCGCTTCTGTCCGAACCGAAACCGGAGGGCTACCGGATCTGCGTGGAGCCGGGGGCCGAACCGGTCGTCTGGATTGTCGGGGCCGATGCCCGGGGCGTGCTGTTTGGGGCGGGGCGCCTGTTGCGGCTGCTGGACTGGGGTCCCGGCCGAGCCCATCTGGAGGAGGCGACGGATATCACCACCGCGCCGGCCTATCCGATCCGCGGCCATCAGTTGGGTTACCGTGCCCGCGCCAATTCGTACGATGCCTGGACCGCCGCGACCTACGAGCAGTACATCCGCGATCTCATCCTGTTCGGGACCAACTGCATCGAGAACATTCCGTTCGAGGATGACCAGCCCAGTCCCCATATGCCGATCCCCCGGGACCGGATGAACGTGCTCCTGAGCCAGATCTGCGCGCGTTACGATCTCGATTACTGGGTCTGGACGCCCGTCACGTTCGACCTGCGCGATCCGGCACGACGTACTGCGGAACTGGAGCAGCACACATCGCTCTACCAGGCCTGTCCGCGGTTGAACGCGGTTTTCGTGCCGGGCGGCGATCCGGGTGCGAATCCGCCGGAGGTGCTCCTGCCTTTTCTGAAGGCCATCGCGACGCGCCTGAGAGCCCGGCATCCGGCGGCACGCGTGTGGCTTTCGCTCCAGTGGTTTAGCCCGGTCCAGATCGACGAAGTCTACGCCTATCTCGCAGAGAACCAGCCGGACTGGCTGGGCGGGTTGGTGGCAGGACCATCGAGCCCGCCGATCCCCGAGACGCGAAAGCGTCTGTCTGCCCGGTACCGGCTGCGGCATTACCCCGATATCACGCACACGGTGCGCTGCCAGTATCCGGTCCCCTGGTGGGACCCGGCCTTCAGCCTGACTCTGGGGCGCGAGTGCCCGAATCCCCGGCCGGTAGGGCAGGCCCAGCTGCACAATTCGCTGGCAGGCTACACGGACGGTTTCTTGACCTATTCCGATGGGATTCACGACGACGTGAACAAGATCATCTGGAGCGCCCGCGGCTGGCAGCCGGACCTGGACCCGATCCGTATCCTCCGGGACTATGCCAGGGTCTTCTTCCAGCCCGATGTGGCGGAATCCGTCGTCGACGGCATCCTGTCTCTCGAAGAGAACTGGGAAGGCCCGTTGTCGAGAAACGGCGGGGTCGAGGAGACACTGCTCCGCTGGCAGCGATTGGAAGCCAGGGCGCCCCGGCTCCACGACAATTGGCGCGCCCAGTTGTGTCTACTGCGTGCCCACTACGACGCGTATGTACGCCGCCGGCTCCAGTACGAGACGCAATTCGAGGACCAGGCCAATGCCGCGTTGGCCCACGCCCGCGAAAGCGGGGCGGACCAGGCGATGTACGAAGCGCAGGAAGTCTTGCGTCGCGCCACGACGCATCCGACTGCTCCCGAATTACGGGAGCGCATCGTGGCCCTGTGCGAGGACCTGTTCCGGAGCATCGGACTCCAGACCAGCGTCAAGACGTATCAGGCCAGCGGAGCCGAGCGCGGGGCCGTCCTGGATTACGTCGATTATCCTCTGAACAACCGCTGGTGGCTGGAGGATGAGTTCGAGAAGGTCCGGGCCCTGCCGGCGGAGGAGGCCAAGCTCAAACGACTGGAGGAAATTCGCACCTGGGAGAATCCCGGGTCGGGCAGTTGCTACGACAATGTGGGGAACGTCGCCAAATCCCCGCACGTGGTGGGCAGGGGATCAAGTGCCAGTCCCGAGCCTACCCATTGGTGGTGGGATGAAGGTTTCAGCCGAAAACGTTTGTCCTGGCAGGTCAGTATGGACTGGCCGGTGGTCCTGTACCGGGACCTCGATCCACAGGCGGAATATGTGATCCGCATCACCGGCTATGGGGAGGCGCTGACCCGTGTCAATGGCAACCGCGTGACGCCAACCCTCTACGGCAAGGGGATCGGCGAGATCAAGGAGTTCCCCGTCCCCCGGGAGGCGGTACAGACCGGGGAGCTCACGGTCACGTGGGACCTGCCCCAGGAGGCCCATCTGAACTGGCGCCAGCAATCCCGGATTTCGGAGATCTGGCTTCTGAAGAAGTGACACCCATGGACAGCATCGATTTCGTAGCGCGACTGAAGAGCGGCCGGCGGCTTTACGGCACGTCCATTGTCTCGTCCTCGCCCCTGTGGCCGCCGGCGGTCAAACGGGCCGGGGCCGACTTCGTCTTCATCGACACCGAGCACAAGCCTCTCGATCGTGCGACGGTTGCCGAGATGTGCCTGGCGTATGGCAGTCTGGGACTGCCGCCGCTCGTTCGGATCCCTTCGCCGGACCCTTGGGAGGCCTGTAAGGTTCTCGATGGCGGGGCGGCGGGTGTGCTCGCTCCCTACATCGAATCGCCCGAACAGGTGCGGCAGCTCGTCGGAGCCACGAAGCTGCGTCCCCTCAAAGGTGAGCGGTTGGAGGAGGCTCTGAACGATCGCCATTGCCTGGGCGAGGAGTTGAACGACTATCTGGACCGCCGCAACGCGGGTGGCTTTCTGATGATCAATATCGAGAGCGTGCCGGCCCTGCAGAGACTGGACCGGATCCTGGCGGTGCCCGGGCTGGACGGCGTCGTCATCGGTCCTCACGACCTTTCCGTAAGTCTCGGCATACCCGAGCAATACACCCATCCCCGCTTCGACGAGGCCGTGGGCGAAATCGTCTCCCAGGTGCGGCAAAGGGGCCTGGGAATCGGGATCCACTTCCCCGAAGACCCCGATCTGCAGATCAAATGGGCCCGCCAGGGTCTCAACGTCATCCTGCACAGCTCGGACGCCCGTCTCTTCCAGCAGGCTCTGGAGCGGGATCTTGCCGCCATCCGCGGGGCCGTCGGTGACGAGCACGGATAACGCAATTTGAGAATGGGCCGGAACGTCTTATAATGGACACGGGAATCGTTCTGCTCGTATATCCTGGCGCGTCTAGGAGACGGCGAAGTATGAAGAAAGCATGGCTGGCTGCAACAGTGGTCCTCCTGGCGGTCCCGATGATCGCCCAGCCCGTCGGGGCGGCGAAGAAAGCGGCTCCGAAGGCGAAGGCCAACAACCAGGCGCCGAAGCGCGCGCCGTCGGCGTTCGTGGAGCCGGCGCCGCATCACGTGGCGGGAAGTCCCTACGAAGGCGCTGCCCCGGCGGCGCCGGGCGGGCCGCTGGACCGGCTGGTCTTCGGCAAACTGGAGGAGTTGGGCCTTGGGCCGGCCAACCTGTGCTCGGATGGTGTATTCGTCCGGCGGGCCTACCTGGACACGATCGGCACGCTGCCCACCGCCCAGGAGGTCCGGACGTTCCTGGTGGACCAGAATCCTAACAAGCGCAGAATCCTGATCGACCGCCTGCTGGCGCGGGAGGAGTTCGCCGACTACTGGGCGATGAAGTGGAGCGACCTGCTGCGGGTCAAGTCCGAGTTCCCCATCAACCTCTGGCCCAACGCGGTCCAGGCGTACCATCGCTGGATTCGCACGTGCCTCAAGGAGAACCTGCCCTACGACAAGTTCGTCCGGGAGATGCTCACGGCCAGCGGCAGCAATTTCCGCGTGCCGCAGGTGAACTTCTACCGGGCGGTCCAGAGCCGCGAGCCGTCGGCGTTGGCCCAGGCGGCGGCGTTGACGTTCATGGGCGTGCGGCCGGAGGCGTGGCCCAAAGAGAAATGGTCCGAAATGGCGGTCTTCTTCTCCCAGGTCAGCTACAAATCGACCCTGGAATGGAAAGAAGAGATCGTTATGTTCGATCCCAACCACGCCGCTCAACCCGCGCGTGGCGTTGCCGACCCCCAGCGCCCGGCGGCGGTCCTCCCCGACGGCACCAAGATCCAACTCGCCCCGGACCAGGACCCGCGCGTGGTCTTTGCCGATTGGCTGATCGACGCGAAGAACCCATGGTTCGCCCGGAACATCGTCAACCGCATCTGGTCCTGGCTGCTGGGACGCGGAATCATTCACGAGCCGGATGATATCCGGCCGGACAACCCGCCCAGCGATCCCAAGCTGCTAGCGTACCTGGAGCGGGAGTTCGTCGCGTCCCAGTATGACCTCAAACGCATCTACCGGCTGATCCTGACCTCGCAGACCTACCAGCTTTCCTCTATGCCCAAAACGGACGATCCGCGGGCATCGGTCCATTTCGCGTTCTACCCGGTTCGGCGGCTCGAGGCCGAGGTGCTGATCGACGCCTTGTGCCAGATCACCGGCACGACGGAGCAGTATTCCAGCCCTATTCCCGAGCCGTTCACGTTCATCCCGGAGGACGCGCGGTCGATCGCGCTGGCGGACGCGAGCATCACCAGCAGCTTTCTCGAAAACTTCGGCCGCTCGCCGCGCGACACCGGCCGGGAGGCGGAGCGGAACAACCGTCCCACGGCCGCCCAGCGGTTGCACCTGCTGAATTCCAGCCATATCCAGCGCAAGATCGAGCAGAGCGGCAAGCTGCAATACCTTCTGCAGGGCAAGGGCCAGCCGCGGGACGTTATCGACGATCTCTACCTGACGATTCTCTCACGCTTCCCGACGCAGGAGGAGTTGAAAGTGGTCGCGGCGCTGTTCCAATCCGCCGGGACGAATCGGCGCGGGGCCGCGGTGGACCTGGTCTGGGCGCTGATCAATAGCGCCGAGTTTCTCCATCGGCATTGAGAAGATTGGCATGATGGAATAGGAGCTGCGGACATGAAGACGGCAATCTCCAGGCGTGACGTGATGTGTCGCGGTGTTCTGGGCGCGGCCGGGCTGGTGTTGGCCGACCGTATGGGGACGGTTCCGGGTGGCAGCGTCAAGGCCGCAGGCCTTGGCGAGGGCTCCACTCGGGCCAACGCGAAGGCCAAGTCGGTCATTCAAATCTGGCTGTGGGGCGGGCCGTCGCATTTGGATACGTTCGACCCCAAACCGGCCGCCGGCTACGACTACTGCGGGCAACTGGACAAGCCGATCCCGACGAACATCGACGGCATTATGGTGGGCGAGCTGCTGCCGTTGCTGGCCAAGCAGGCGGACAAGTACTCCATCATCCGCAGCATGACCCACGGCGTCAACGCCCATGAGACCGCCGCCTACATGGTCCAGACCGGCCGGCCGCCCGGCGGCCGGGACGTGTATCCTTGTGTCGGGGCCGTGGTCTCGCTGTTCAAGGGCTACAACGCCGGATACAAGGGCCTGATCCCGCCCTATGTTGTGCTGACGCAGCCGCAGGGACGGTTCTCCGAGGCGGGGTTCCTGGGCGGCCGCTACAAGCCTTTCGCCACCGGTGGCGACCCCGCGCAGGCCCGCTTCGCGGTCGAAGGCGTCGTTGCCCAGGGGATCACCGACGAGCGGCAGAAGGACCGGCGCACGCTGCTCCACAAACTCGACACGCTCGGGCGGACCATGAAGGACGACCAGTCGCTCCAGGCCTTCCAGGAGGCCGAAGACGGGGCCTACGAGCTGATCTTGGGCGACGGCGGCAAGGTGTTCGACCTGACCCAGGAGACCAACGAGCTGCGCGACAGTTATGGCCGGACGACGTTCGGGCAGGCCTGCCTGGTGGCTCGGCGCCTGGTCGAGCGCGGCGTTCCTTACGTCACGATCAACTACAATGGTTGGGACACGCACAAACAGCATTTCCAGACCATGCGCCGCAAACTGCCGGAGATGGACCGGGGCATGGCGACGCTGCTCCAGGATCTTACCGAGCGCGGCCTGCTGGACAGCACCATCGTCTGGTGGAGCGGCGAGTTCGGCCGGACCCCGAAGGTCCAATGGGAGCCGCCCTGGAGCGGCGGTCGCGGTCACTATGGCCGGGTCTTCTCGGCCGTCGTCGCCGGCGGCGGGTTCAAAGGCGGCCGCGTCGTCGGGGCCTCCGACGAGAAGGGCGAAGACGTCAAGGACCGGCCCGTCTACCCGTGCGACCTGATCGCCAGCATGTACGAGCTGCTCGGCATCGACCCCGACGGCAAGCTGCCCCACCCCCAGGGCCTGGATGTCCGCGTGACACCGGCCGTCGCCGAAGGCGTGACCAGCGGCGGACGCCTGAAGGAAATCATGTAAGAGCCTTTGACACCATGAGCATTTCAGACGTAGGTAACGCTTTATGTCATTCCCGCGCAGGCGGGAATCCCATTGTGTCTCGGCCGGGTGCCATGCCTACGCTGGCGTAGGCGTGTCCTCGTCATCAGTGGAGCCTGTCCACGCAATGCCGTAGACATGGCACCCGGCATGGCGTTTGGAGATGGTCTCGATTTGGATGATTATGAGCTATATTCTCTGTTTGCTGATGATGGGCGCTGTGGCCGGCATGGCCGGTGATTCCGATACCTACCTGCGCTACGTGCATCCGACGATTCGGGAACCGTTTCCGGACCTCATCGATCTGACCGTGCCGCCGGAACTGGAGGACCAGCCCAGCGCCGCCCTGGGACTCGTGGACGTGACCAAAGGACCCTTCCGGGCCGACCCCAGCGGCCGCCAGGATTCGACGCAGGCACTCCAGGCGGCCGTCAACTTTGCCCGCGATCACCAGATGGTGTGCTTCTTCCCACCGGGGACGTATCAGATTTCCGACACCCTGGCCTGCATCCAGCAGCTCTATCGGCGGTCCAACGGGCGCGTCCTGGGCGCGAACCGGTTTCCGAACCTGCTGGTCGGCTCGCGGGCCGGGGCCCAGCGCCCGCGCCTCGTCCTGGCGCCGCACTCGAGCGGTTTCGACAACCCCCAGAAGCCCAAGCTGGTTGTCTATTTCTGGGCTCGCGGCTACGCCAACCCGACCACCGCCGGCCGCGTAACCGATGGCCTGGGCCCGGAGGTTGAGCAGCCCAACATCTCGATGAACCAGATGCTCGTGAACCTGGACATCGTCATCGGGGAAGGCAACCCCGGCGCCATCGCCCTGCGGCATCAGGCCGCCGAGGGTTCCGCGATCGAGGACTGCACGATCGATGCGACGCACGGGCTGACCGGCATCCAGGGCGGCATCGGCTCCGGCGGCGGCAGCGCCGGCGTGACGGTCATCGGTGGCCGGGTGGGGTTGGACTTCACCGGCTACCTCTCCGGCACGCAGCCCACGCCCACGATCACCGGCTTCACGCTGCGCGGGCAGACCGAGGCGGCCATCCGCAGCACGAGCCGCCAGACCCTCGTGGCCGCGGGTCTGAAGATCATTGCGGATCGTTGCACGAGACCCCTCATCCAGGTGGGTACGAACCTGACCGCTAATCACGGCGAGTTGACGCTCGTGGACAGCGAGATCGATTTCACCGGTGAGACGCTGGGCCGGGCCGAACGTGTGGCCGTGGCCTCCGGACGCGGTGTTTACCTGAACAATGTCTTCGTGCGCGGAGCGACGCAGGTCGTCGTCGACGCCGAGCAGAAGGTGGAGCTGCCGGGCCGGGCCGACGGCTGGCTCCGCGTGGTTGAATACGCCCACGCGTGCCGGCCGCGCATCAACCAGGGCCACGAGTATCGCTACCCGGTCTACGTGGATGGTCATCGTGTCGACAGTGTTCGCCGTCTGGAGCCGGATCAGGCCCCGCCCACGGACCTGCAGGCGCGGCACCTGTGGCCCGCCCGCTTCCCCAGCTTTGAAACGCCGGGGGCAGTTAGTGTGAAAGCGGCGCCCTACCTGGCCCAGGGCGACGGCCGTGCCGACGACACCGGTGCGATCCAGCGGGCCATCGACCAGAGCGAGATCGTCTTTCTTCCCAAGGGCTGCTACCGCCTGACACGCACGCTGGAGCTCCGGCCCCATACCAAGCTCATCGGCGTCGGTCAGCACCTCTCGATCCTGCTGACGACCGGGGAGGGTACATTCGCCGACGCCCGGGACCCGGCGCCCCTCGTGCGGACCGCGGATACGGCGGACGCCGACACCATCCTGGCCTTTGTCGGGCTTGTCGCGCCGCGTAATATGCCCGGTGTCCACGCCCTGCATTGGCGCTGTGGCGGTGGCTCGCTGTTCCGGGCGGTTGAGGTCTCGAAACATTCTACACACGGCTTCGCGCCGGCCCCGCGCGGAACCAAGACGACCGAGTCGCTTGTGAAGCGGCCCCCGGTTCTCATCACCGGCCACGGGGGCGGCAACTGGTACAACTACCGCTGCTCCACCGGCGCGGGCGACGCCCCCGACGAGCGGCAACTGCTCGTGGACGGCGCCCGGGGCCCGCTGCGGTTCTACCAGCTCAGCACGCAACATGCCACCAGCGACTACGCGGCCGAGCTGCGCAGCGCGCGAAACGTCGCGATCTTCGGCACCAAGTACGAGGGCAATGCCCCGATGCTCCTGGTGCGTGACTGCAACGATATTCGCCTCTTCGGCCACGGCGGCAACGCCAAGGGCCTGGCCGGCGGGACGTTGTTCGTCTTCGAGCGGACGCCGAGTTTCCTCTTCGTCAACGGCGTCGATGGTCCGACGAAGATCGGCTGCCGCAGGCCAGGAATTCAAGCTCCCGCCGCTGGAGCGGCCGGTGCTCTACCGACGCGGCGGTTCGTAGTGTGCCCGTAAGGGCATAAGGACTTACTACCATAGGAGTCGCTGACAGAATCGAGAACATGGTAGCTTGTAGGATGGGCTTCAGCCCATGCTGCC
>JALORE010000189.1 GCA_025459125.1 Planctomycetota bacterium
GACGCGAAACGACAGGGTCTGCTCCCGGACGTCTTCGAGTTGCACGCCCAATTGCGGGACGGCCCCGCGATCAACCCGGGGACAACCCAGACCCACGTCCCGGAACTGTTTGGCAAGGGCTCGCTGTACGAAGTGAGAAGACTGCCGACCCACGGCTGGCTCGTCCACGCGCCATGTGCCATCCGTGATCTCCACGAGACGAAGGACTCCGTCACGTTCCGCGTCGACGGCTGGGGGCGGGGCCCGTACTCTGTACTGCTCGCCGGCGTGGATCGCAAACCTGCGGCCGTGACGATGACGGAGATCGCGACCGATCCGGGTGCGCCGCATCCTGCCGCCCGCGCGGCACCGACGGATTTCCACGCCGGGGAGCGACTGCTCGTGATCACGCTGAGCGGTCCCGGCGCAGTCCACGCGCAGCAATGAAGACGGCGGCTGCTTCTGGCGTCAGGGCGGTGCAGCACCGCGGTTGATTAGACGAGTTCGGTCGGGAAGTCGGTGACTTTGCTGATTTCGAAGATGGCCGTGCCGCCGCCGGTGTATTGGCAGGCGTCGGGGCACTGGATGTAGGCTTTGCTCTTGTCCTGTTTGCCGTCAAGGCCCCAGTCGGCGGGTTCGGAGACCCGCAGGGCATTGTACCAGGGCATCAGCGCCGCCAGCGCGTGCATGCAGATCGGGATCTCGCTGATGAGCTGATAACACGCCTTGAGCGCGAACTGATCGCCGGTTCTATGGACCGGGCAATGCCCCTTGATTTCCTTGACGCTGACGACAAGGTCCATGATGCAGGCTCCTGACAGTGGTTCGGGTTTCCTGCTATTACGGCCGGGCTGCCGGGCGGTTCAAAACCGGTGCGTGACGCGGCAGGACCTGTGGGACGGATAGGACCAATAGGACCAGCCCTGTGAAGGTGAGAAACAGGGTGGCAGCGGCAAGCGTCGTCGGGGCGAATGATTATTCGCCCCTACCGGGCCAATGGCGTTGGCGTCTGTCCCACGAGCCATCGGCAAGCTGCGCTTGCCGCTGCCACCCATCATAAGTCTTGGATGCAAAGACGTCTACGCACCATCTTTACAGGGCCGGACCAATACAGCTTTCCCGGGTGACAGGGGCTGGTGCGGCGATTATGATGGCGCGCAGCGTGCTCGTAAGAGCATATAAGGTAACGCCTTATGGCGTCACGGCAAACGGGAGGCCACGGATATGGCACAGGAGTTGGTTGGGATCATCGGCGGCACCGGGTTGGGCGATGCCCTGGCGGGGCAGTTGTCGGCGGTGGAGTTCCGGGAAATGGACACGCCCTTTGGCAAGCCCAGCGGGCCTATTCTGCTGGGTACGCTCGGCACGCGGCGGATCGCCTTCGTGAACCGCCACGGCGAGGGCCACAAGCTCGGACCCAGCCAGGTCCCATACGCTGCCAATATCTTTGCGCTTAAGGAACTGGGTGTGCACGCCGTGATTGCCAGCGGGGCGGTCGGCTCCTTGCGGGACAAGATCGCACCGGGTCACCTGGTGCTCGTCAACCAGTTCATCGACAGGACGTTCCGGCGGACCAACACGTTTTTCGCGCGCTTCGGGGCGGTGCACGGTGAGATGGCCGATCCCGTCTGCACCCGGCTGCGGGAGGCGCTGATACACGTCGCGACCCCTTTGGACGTGACGACCCACCTGGACGGCACCTACGTCTGCATGGAAGGACCGCAGTTCTCCACCCGTGCGGAGTCGCGGATGCACCAGAACTGGGGCGGTGACCTGATCGGCATGACCGCCATGCCCGAGGCCAAGCTGGCGCGGGAGGCCCAGATGTGCTATGCTCTGGTGGCTCTGGCCAGCGACTACGACTGCTGGCGGCCGCACGACCCTTCGAAGGGCAGGCAGACGCTGCTGCAGGAGATCCTGTCCAACCTCAAGACGGCTACGGACAATTCCCTGCGGCTCATTCAGACGCTGCTGGCGAGCCGCGAGCAATTGGTCAACGAGGAGTGCCCCTGCCGCAAGAGTCTGGAGCTGGCCGTCTGGACGAATCCAAGCTGGCTCGACCCGGATGAGAAAGAGCGTCTGATGACGTTGTTCGAGTGACAGCCTCCGACAGAATGAGCGTTCAACCTCTTTCTGTCGCCCCCGCGCAGAGCCTGCCCCCGACCCGATCGGGGGGCGCAGGTCCAGTCCATGGTCAGCGCGATTGGATTCCCGCCGGCGCGGGAATGACCAAGGGCGGTAGCCATTTCCGCCATGAACCGGAAAGGACAACGCGATGAGAACCAGGATGTGCGGTCTTCTGACCGCAGCTCTCGCCGCCGTCTGCTGGGCAGGATGCCAACAGCAACCGCGGCAGGAGACTCCCGATCTGCGGCAGGCCCGGCTCCGCGCGGTGCAGGATGCCGATCTGCAGAAGCAACTGACCGCCCGCGAGGCCGAAATCAAGACCCTCCAGGAGAAACACGCACAGGAGCTGCGCGTGCGGGACCAGGAACTGATCCGCTGCAAGGTCCGCATCAGTGAGCTGGAGCGCGACCTCCGGAAGGGAATCGACGAGCGCATCAAGAGCGTCACGGCCCCCGTGCTGAACGAAAACACGAGGCTCCGGCAGGACGTCGAGCAGCTCCGAGCCGAGATTGAGAAGTTGAAGAAGGCCGCGGGCCAATGAGGAGCCTTACGCCTCCGCGGAGGCGCAGACCTTCTTGACGGCGTCGATGCAGTTCGGGAGGTCGCCGTCCAGGTAACGGCGGCGCATGGCGGCGGCGACCAGGCCGACGAACATCGGCTGCGGCCGCAAGGGGCGGCTCGTCAGGCAGGGGTGCGCCTGGGTCCCCATAAAGAAGGGGTGCTTGGGCAGCTCCAGAATCTGCATGATCGGTTGGTCGGGGGCCTTGCCGGAGAAGACCAGGCCGTGCTGCTGGAGGACCTCGATGTACTTCGGGTCCACTTCGTAGCGGTGGCGGAACCGCATGCGGACCTTGTCTTTCTTGCCAAACAAGTCCCAGGCCAGCGTCTGCGGCTGGATCTTGATGTCCCGGCCGCCGAGGCGCATGTTGCCGCCCAGGCCCTCGATCTTCTTTTGTTCCGGCAGGATGTCGATCACCGGCTCCAGCGTACTCGCCTCGAGCTCGGTGCTACTGGCGTTCTTGAGGCCGCAGACGTGGCGGGCGAACTCAATCACGGCCATCTGGAACCCGAAGCACAGGCCCAGGTACGGCAGGTTGTTCTCCCGGGCGTACCTGATGCAGGCGATCTTGCCCTCCGCGCCGCGCGAGCCGAAGCCGCCGGGGACGATGATGCCGTCCACGTCGGCCAGGTGCTGCTCGACATTGGCGTCGGTGATGGCCGTAGTCTCGATCCACTTGAGCTTAACGTCGCAGCCGAGCGCGATGCCGGCGTGCTCCAGGGCGTTGATGATCGACGCGTAGCTGTCCCGGACGGAGGTATACTTGCCGGTGATGCCGATATTGATTTCGTGCTTGGCGTTGCCGATCTTGTCCATGAAGTCGCACCACCGGGCCCAGGCCTTGCGCTCGTGGCGCAGGTTGATGCGATCCTCGATCTTGAGCAGCCGCAGGACCTCGAAATCCAGGCCGTGATCGCGGAGCAGGGAGGGGATCATGTAGATGCTCGCGGAGTCGTGCAGGCTGATGACCCGCTCGAACGGCACGTTGCTGTAGACGCTGATCTTCTGGCGGGCCTTGTCGTTGACGGGGTTGGTCGCCCGGCAGACGATGATGTCGGGCTGAATGCCGAGCTGCATGACCTGCTTGATGCCGAGCTGGGCGGCCTTGGACTTCTGCTCGCCCAGGGCCGGCGGCTCCATGATGTAGGTCAAAGCGACGAAGCAACTGCTGCCGGGCCCCTCCTCGTAAGCGAGCTCGCGCATGGCCTCGATGTAGTAGGCGTTTTCCAGGTCGCCGACCGTGCCGCCGATCTCGACGAAGACGACGTCGGCCTTGGTCTCGGCGGCGAGTTGGCGCAGGCGGAGCTTGACCTCGCCGGTCACGTGGGGAATCATCTGCACGTCCCGGCCGAGGTAGTCGCCGTGGCGCTCCTTGTTGAGGACGGAATTGAAGATCTGCCCGCTGGTGGCAAAGTTGGCCCGGCTGAGGTCCTGGTCGAGGATCCGCTCGTAGGTGCCGAGGTCCATGTCGGTTTCCATGCCGTCGTCGAGGACGAAGACTTCGCCGTGGCGGAAGGGATTGAGCGTGCCGGAATCGATGTTGAGATAGCCCTCCAGCTTGATGGGAGCGACCTTCAACCCCTTATCCTGCAAGAGCTTGGCGAGACAGGAGGAGAAGATCCCCTTGCCCAACCCGCTCATGACCGTGCCCATGACGAACACGTACTTGGTCTTGCCCTTCTTGTAGTTCGCCGGCAGCGGCGCGAAGAACTCGCTCTCCGTCGATACGTCGCTCAGTGAGGCCAACAAATTCTCGTCCTTCTTCATATGAACACACGATTCCAAAAGAGCATCACTCCATTCCGTCATACTATCAGTCCACGCGACTTTGATGAAGAACCAAGCACAGGCATGAACGCATCCAAGGCTTCCATCGCCTTTCTCAAGCTGAGAGAATGGTCCTTGGCTATGGCAGGATCCCAGTGCTTTTCCACGAAGGATACAAGTCTTCCGTTGTAGTCAGGACCTACTTTTGCCGTACTGCCGCCTTGCGGAACGATGTCGCGTCGTATGTTTCCCTTCCGTGATCGCCTTGCCAAGTCTATCAGAAATCTCTTGGGGTTCTGTATTTCATCCACGTTGGGTGGTATGCGGTTCTCGGGAATTCCCAGGAATGCTGCAAAGGCTTCACGGCATCCCAACAACCACGCTTCAACCTCTCGCACGGCTACTCTGAACAATAGATTCGGGTGCCTGGGCACATCCAGCCATTCTCTGATTAGAACCGGCGCACACTCATGCGTGTCCAAGTCTGTCAACACAAGATACGGCATCCCTTTGGCGGCGCCGTTAAGACCTTTGATTCTCTTCTTGATCCAGCCACACCCGCCAGTGGGAAGCGTTTGACCGATCAAGTAGTCTATCGCCGAGCAACAGAGCAGCTTTCGCAATACCATCTCGCTCAGCACATCTTCAAACACAAGGTTGATGTATATCTCAGGCATTGAACAACCACAGTTGCGCCCCAATCTTCGGCATGGTTCGCGGAATCACAGCCTCGCCGGCTGTGAAGCCGTTCTCAAGAAGGTCTCTTACCTCCTGTATTGCTGAGGCAGCGTCCACCTTAGTACCTTCACTCGTCGGAGTCAGGATGAGTATCTCCTCCCCACCGATCCCTTCGTCCGACAGCAGGTCAGCACTGTGTGTGCTGATCAAGACCTGCCGTTTGTGCTTTCCCTGCAAGCGATAGATGACGGCCGGCAGAGCCCTGACAATTGCCGCGTTCAAGGACAGTTCAGGCTCTTCCAGCAGAAGCAATCCGTCGCCCTCCAATAGAGACCACAGCAATGCGATCAGGCGGAGCGTTCCGTCTGAGAACTGATCCTCTCGCTGCCTCGCCCCCATGGGTCTCCAGTGTTCGTAGACCGCTTCAAGGTGGGGTATGCCGGCTTCGTCTTTGACTTCAGCAAGGTCTTTTAGTTGAGGTACCGCGATCTTTAGCGCCTGCTCGATCTTCCGCAGACGCGATTTGCGTGTCTTGTCCGGAGTACGCGCAACCCTCTCAAGGAAGGTTCGGCCGAATGGATCACCGGGAACGCCGGGGCCGGTAAACGCGCGAGGATGGCGAACCAGTTGGGGAACCAAATGCTGATACAGAACTGAATCAAAGAACTTGGCCAGATCCCTGAATCGTTCATTGGCACTGATTTGCTCAAGGTGCGTCTGCGTCAGACGCATCTCGTCGTTTGCATCGTGCTCATTTGGTCGGTCCAGAATCTGGTTCTCGCCTTGCCAGATGCGCTCGTAGACAAGATAGGGCAGCCTCGTCCCCCGCTGGTGCTGTCTGATTCCTATGGAATACTTCCACGAGCACGCCTCACCCACGCTACCAGCCAGATGCACTTCAATCTCGACATCAGGCTCTTTTCTCGCAGCCAGGCAACGGATTTTGGAGAGCCCCCCTCTTTCCTCGACTGCCTGCTGGAGACCTCCGCCTCGCTTGTTGACGATGTCTCGAAGGAACCGGAAGACGTCGAGGAGGTTGGATTTCCCCGAAGCATTAGGCCCCGCTAAGAACATGCGGCTTCTTAACGGCACGTCAACAGCCTGGAAGTTCCTCCAGTTCTTCAAGCGGAGATGAGAAACAATCATGATTGTCCCTCTCGTTCCTTTCTTGCCTGTCTTTTCACAAACCCCGCATACTGCTCGGGCGTGTCGATGCCTTCGTAGGTGTGCTCGACCTTGCCGACGAGAATGGTAAAGCCGTTCTCGATGGCCCGGAGCTGCTCGAGCTTTTCGAGCTTCTCCAGGGGCGTCTGCGGCAGTGCGGTGATCCGCAACAAGAACTCCCGGCGATAGGCGTATATGCCGATATGCCGTAGATAATGGCTCACCTCGCCCACGCCGCTGCGCTCCCGGTCATAGGGAATCACCGAGCGGGAGAAGTAGATGGCCTTGGCGCTCGCATCCACGATCAACTTTACTACGTTCGGGTCGGCGATTTGTTCGCGGGTCGCAAAACCGGCGGCCAGCGTGGCCATTTCGGCGTCCGGATGGTCCCGCAGGAGCCGGGCGAGGAAGTCGATGTGGTCCGGATCGATCTGGGGCTCATCCCCCTGGACGTTGATGACAATATCCGCGTCGCTGCCGCCCACGGCCTCGGCGATTCTATCCGTTCCGCTGTTATGTTTCGTCGAGGTCAGCACGCACTCGGCGCCAAAGGTGCGCGCGGCCGCCACGATCTTCGGATCGTCGGCGGCGATCAGCACCCGGTCCGGGAGCTTTGCTTTACACGCCTGTTCCCACGTGTGCTGGATAAGGTACTTGCCCGTATCACGAGCGAGAACTTTCCCGGGGAACCTGGTGGACGCGTAGCGAGCGGGGATACAAACGGTTATTTTCACGTGTCCAGACCCGAACGGCAACCAAGCCTTTAGGACGGATCGAATATCCGCCCGGAACAGGCCATCATCTTACGCGCCGCCCCTTGGCCTGTCAAGGAGATGATGGATGAGGGCCGGGCAACTGCCCTGTGGATGGAGGACGGTGGTTGGCCGCCGGTCCACGGCCTTTCAGAACGTGCCTCTCTTGGGGACGCTGTCCCCAAACCCCTGAGATCTTCCGCTTTGGGCCAATGACATGATAATAGGAGCGGCGCAACGCTCGCGCATGAATGCCGGCGGTGTTCTCCAACCGGTGCCCGAAACCTCTGCACAGAGCTCTGCGTCCTGGGTTGATCACTTGCAGGTAAGACCGCTTGGGGGGTGTTCTCGACTTGCCGCTACGGAGGATAGGGTTCTGCTGAGAAGCAACCTGAGCGCCGTAGCGGTCCATTGGCATGGCGACGCCGCTGGTATGGGGCGTCGCTTTCATCAAGACCATGCTATTGGCGCGAAGCGGAAAACCTCAGGGGTCCGGGGACAGCGTCCCCGGTGTCGGGCGCCTCTGATCCCCGTTTCCTGTCCGCGTGCCTGGGCTGGCATCAATACGTGTGCCGGTGGACGCGGGAGGTCCGGAAGCCGTAGATGGCGATTACCACGAAGCAGATCAGCGGCAGCACGAACGAGGCCCGCGTGCTCGACAGGGTCAGGAAACCCAGGTTGAAGGCGTTCATGTCCATGATGGCGCCCTGCAGGGGCGGCATGAGGCAGCCGCCGCCGATGGCCATGATCAATCCGGCCGCCCCGAGCTTGGCGTCGTCCCCGAGCCCCTTGAGGGCGATGCCGTAGATCGTGGGAAACATCAGGGACATGCAGGCCGAGACGCCGACGAGGCAGTACAGGCCGATCATCCCCTTCAGGAAGATCGTGCCGGCCACCAGCCCGAAGCCGCCGATCGCCAGCGACATCAGCAGGCCGCCGGGGCTGAAGTACTTCAGCAGGAAGGTGCAGATGAAGCGGCTGCTCACGAAAATCACCATCGCGACCATGTTGTACATCTGGGCGGTCGTCTTGGCCATGCCCAACTCGTTCTCCGCGTACTGAATGATGAACGTCCAGCACATGATCTGCGCCCCCACGTAGAACGCCTGCGCGACGACGCCTTCGAGGTACTTGCGGTTGGTCGAGAGCCGTTTGAGCGTGGGGCCCAGATCGATCCGGGTCTCGTCCTCCCCCTTGATCCGCGGCAGCCGCGCGACGGCAAACACGATCAAGGCGGTCAGCACCACCAGGCCCAGGACGAAATAGGGGCCGATGATCACATCGAGATCGTGCTGGCTCATGGCGACGAACTTTTCCGGCGTCGTCTCCTGCAGGACGCGCCGCGTGGCTTCATCCGTGGGATCGAGCCTGGCCAGAATGAGGCTCTTGGCCGTCCACATGCCCAGGAGCGAGCCCATCGGGTTGAAGGACTGGGCGAAGTTGAGCCGGCGGGTGGCCGTGTCTTCGGGGCCCATGGCCAGCATGTAGGGATTGGCGCTGGTTTCCAGGAAGGACAGGCCGCAGGTCATCACGAAGTAGGCAATCAGAAAGGCCCAGAAGGCCATCATCCAGCCGGACGGGATAAAGAGCAGGCAGCCGCCCGCGTACAACGACAGGCCCACCAGGATGCCGCTCTTGTAACTGAACCGCTTGATGAAGAGCGCCGCCGGGATGGCCATGACGCAATAGCCGCCGTAGAAGGCGAACTGCACCAGCGAGCTTTCGAAGTTGCTGATCAGCAGGATGTTCTTGAAGGCGGCGACCATGGGGTTGGTGATGTCGTTGGCGAAACCCCACAGCGCAAAGAGTGTCGTGACCAGGACGAAAGACCACAGGATCTCCCGGGGAATAACCGCACCGGCCCCGCGGGCGGGCTGGGCGGCCGCGGGCAGCGCTGCATTCGTGCCGCTCAATGCGTCCGACTGATCTGTCATCGGTAAGGCCTCATCTGAACTGGACATTGTCTTGGTCCGGGGTTGACCGCAGTCCCTGCCCCAGGTGTCTGAGCCAACGGTATCATGGCAGTCCACGCCCGACGTGTCAAGGGGCAGGGCTCGGCAGGACAAGGCAATCGCGAAGTCAGTCGGGGCCCCGGGTGGCATCGTCAAGCGGAGCGGGTGCCATGTCTACGGCTCGGCGTAGACATGCTCAAACGATGAGAAAGACATGCCTACGCGAGCGTAGGCATGGCACCCAGCTTTCCCGTGCGCAAGACCGTCGCCAAGGCCTTCGGCCTTGACGATGCCACCCACGGTTCGCTTTCCCTAGAGTCGCCCCAGGACTTTGCGATCAGCCTGCCCGGCCGGACCAGGACGTTGACAGGCACGGGGCGACATCCTACACTCGGTTGCCGTGATCGGGCCCCCGCGTCGGTCCGCAGGACCGACCGGTGATCCCCCGGGAAAGGGTTCGGCATGATGGATTCCATTCTGGCGGCCGGCAGTATTGCCATCGGCGGCCTCGATATCGCCGTCATTGCGTTGTACTTCGCCGTGATTATCGGCCTGGGCGTGTGGGCGGGGCTCAAACGCCGGGCCGGCACCGAAAGCGCCAGCTACTTCCTGGCGGGCGGCACGCTCACCTGGCCGCTGATCGGCATGGCCCTGTTCTCAACGAATATCTCCACGATCCACCTGGTCAGCCAGGCCCAGGAAGGCTATGTCAATGGTCTGGCGTACGGCAACTTCGAGTGGATGGCGCCGTTTCTCTTGATTACGCTGTCGCTGTTCTTTGCCCCCTTCTACTTCCGGTCGAAGGTCGCGACACTGCCGGACTTCCTGGAGCAGCGGTACAGTCGGGGCTGCCGGGACTGGCTGGCGGCCATGTCCATCGTCTCGGCCATCGTGGTCCATATCGGCTTCACCCTCTACACCGGGGCGGTCGTGCTGGAGGAGATGTTCGGGATCGACAAGATGACGAGCATCATCGGCGCCTCGGTCGTCACGGGCATCTATACCATCATCGGCGGCCTGCTGGCGGTCGTGCTGACGGAGTCGCTGCAGACGGTCATCCTGCTGGCCGGGGCGATCCTGATCACCTCGGTGGCGTTCGTGAAAGCCGGCGGCTGGCCCGGCGTCACGGCCCACGTCGAGCCGGTGAAGCTGACGATCCTGCGCTCCGCGAGCGACCCGGCCGGGCTGCCCTGGTACTCGGTGTTCCTGGGATACCCCGTGATCGGGCTGTGGTATTGGTGTGCGGACCAGACGATCGTACAACGGGTGCTGGGGGCCAAGGATGCGCACCATGCCCGGGTGGGGCCGCTCTTCGCCGGGTTCATCAAGATCCTGCCGGTGCTGATCTTCGTCTTTCCCGGGACGATCTGCCTGGCCCTGCTCCAGCAAGGCAAGCTGACCGCCCTGCCGGCTTTGCGAATCGAGGAACCACCAGCCGTGCTGCCGGCCATGTCGGAGGTCGAGCAGCGCGTCTATCAGACGGTGCGCGACTACGATGGCCCCGACAAGGCCGTACGTCTGGAGTACATCGTGGCCCAGACCGAGCTGAGCGCGCAGGACGTGGACCGGGCCATGACGGACCTGGTCCAGAAGAAGGTGCTGAAGCCCAAGTCCGATGCGGTCTACGCGCACATGATCCTGGAGTTGCTCCCGCCGGGGCTCCGCGGCGTGCTGGCGGCGGCCCTCCTGGCGGCGCTGATGAGCACGGTCTCGGGCGCCCTGAACTCGATCGCGACGCTCTTCAGTTACGATCTCTACCGCCGCTGGCGGCCGAACACGCCGGACCACCAGCTCGTCGTCGTCGGCCGGATCGCCACGTTCGCAGCCATGGTGCTCGCGATCCTCTGGTCGCCCCTGATCGGTCACTATCAGAGCATCTACCAGGGCGTGAACTCGATCATCTGCTACCTGGCTCCGCCGATCACGGCGGTCTTTTTCTGGGGCGTCTTCTGGCGCGGGGCCTCCAGCCGCGGCGCGCTGACGACCCTGATCGTCGGGTCTCTCCTGGGAATCACGGTTTTCACGCTGGACTGGTACAAAGCGTACACCGGCTGGAACCTGCAATTCATGATGGCGGCGTTCTACCTGTTCGTGATCTGCTCGGCCGTCCTGATCGTGACCTCGTGGCGGTGGCCGCAACGGCACACGCCCCAGAGTGAGCGGCTGGTTTGGAAGAACCCCCTGGAGGCGGTGCGCGAGGCCGGCTGGCCGGGCCTGCTCAACTACAAGCTGCTGGCGGGGCTGCTGTTCGTGGTCATGATCTTGCTGTACACGGTCTTTGCCACGGAGACGACGCAACGGTTCTTTGGCTTGCAGTAGGGTGGGCTGTGCCCACCAATTCGCACCGGATCGGCGCTACGACAAATGGTGGGCACGGCCCACCCTACGAGGATTTCCGATGTTCCGCAAGAGAATGCAGACAGCGATCTTGTCCTTGATTGTGGGCGTTGTTTCTCTTTCCGGCTGTGCGACCCAGCGACTCCAGCGGCACGGGGCGGTCATCGCCATTCCCGCCGCGAGCATCCCCGAGTACAAGGAACTCCATGCGGCCACGTGGCCGGGCGTGCTGAGGCTGATCGACCGGACCAATATGCACAACTACTCGATCTATCTCGGCGCGGTCGCCCCCCAGCGGCACTACCTGTTTGCCTATTACGAGTACACGGGCCGGAACTTCGACGCCGACATGGCGAGGATGAAGAAGGACCCGACGATGCAGCAGTGGTGGAAGCGGACCGACCCGCTGCAAAGGCCCCTGCCGACGCGTCAAGAAGGCGAATGGTGGGCCCAGTGGCAGGAGGTGTTTCACCACGAGGGCCCGGCGTACCGCCCCAGCCAGATGAAGTCCCGTCACGGCTCGATCATCGGCTTGCGGCAAGAGAGCCTGCTCGCCTATACCCAACTGCACGCGGCGGTCTGGCCCGGCGTCCTGGCGGCCCTCGACCAGGTCAACATCCGCAACTACTCGATTTACCTGGGCCAGATTGAGCCCGGCGAATACCTGCTCTTCAGCTACTTCGAGTACATCGGCGACGACTTCTCAGGCGACGTGGCCCGCATGGGCGACGAGGTGACCAGGCTCTGGTGGACCTACACCGACCCGCTCCAGATCCGCCTGCCCGGTACGCCCGCAGGGCAACAGTGGAAAGCGATCGAAGAAGTGTTCCATACGGACTGAGCGCGGCCATCGCAAAGAAGAGTATGGGGCGCACAGGACCGATACCGATTACGACTGAGTTCTTCGTACGCCTGAGCCAGGTTCTGGGTGGCAGCGGCAAGCGCAGCTTGCCGATGGCTCATGGGACAGACCAACCGCCATCGGCAAGCTCCGAAGACTCCGCTTGCCGCTGCCACCCACGTTACGAAATTCTCAGGCGTACTCCGTATGATAGGACGAATGGGACCACATCCAACACCATCTGACGAGAGGAGCTTTGCCATGCTGAAGAATATCCCCCCCATCCTGTCCCCCGAGTTGCTGAAGACCCTGATGGAGATGGGCCACGGCGATGAGATCGTCCTGGCCGACGGCAACTTCCCGGCGGCCTCGGTCGCGCAGCGGCTAATCCGCAGCGACGGCCACGGCGTGCCGGAGCTGCTGGAAGCGGTCCTGAAGCTCTTTCCCTTGGACATCTACGTGGACCGGCCGGTGGCCCTGATGAGCGTCGTCCCCGGCGATCCGACGAAGCCGACGATCTTGGAACAGTACCGCACCATCGTCAAAGCCAGCGGCGAGAAGTTCTCCGACTTCGAGTTCGTCGAGCGCTTCGCCTTCTACGAGCGGGCGAAGAAAGCCTACGCCGTCGTCGCCACCAGCGAAAAAGCCCTCTACGCCAACATCATCCTGAAGAAGGGCGTCCTGTAAGGGCGGCCGTCAGCTCCGAGGCCATCGAGCATTGCCATCGGATAGGAATGGTCCGCGATACGCACCCTACTGCTCCGTCCAGTCTGAGACGGCGGGTTCCGGGTGGCGTCGTCAAGCGGAGCCTGCGGAGCTTGGCGATGGCGGATTGTCTGTGCGAGGGGCCATCGCCAAGGCCTGCGGCCTTGACGATGCCACCCGACGCGGACTGCTTCACACTCCTTTTCCATGCACCATTTCAGCTTGGACGGAGCACCACGAATGCCGCGGGCCCAAGATTCGTAGGGTGCGTATCACGCACCACTCCATGTGAACCCTTGCCGGGATGTCCGTCTATCGCTCCCGCGCTCGCTCGGCGCCGTAGGCGATACATGCCAGGATGTCGTCTTCTGCCAGATCGTACTCCTCCATGATCTCCTGGGGCTTCATGCCGCCCGCCAGCAAGTCCAGAATCAACGATACCCAAATCCGTCTGCCGCGCAGGCTGGGCCTGCCGAAGCACACGTTCGGATCGGTGGAAATCCGCGTGAGCAACTCTTCCCGCGTCATGGCACGGTCAGGAAAACGTAGCTACGTCGATGCACCGCTCCTGAGCGAAGGCCTTGCGATGGAGCTTGATTCGTTCGATCTCGTGCAAGGTCTCGGCGGTCAAATAGCTCTCACCGCAATGGGGACAACTGACGACCGGCACGTTCTCGATCACAAACACGTAACTGCGAGAGATCCGACGAATCTGTGCGTCGCTCTTGCCACACGCGTCACATAAGGTATGGTGTTTGCTGCTATGCCGCATGGGCAGGCTCGCACTACATAAAGGACTTGCGACGCTTGAACGCGGCAACGTCTGCTGCATCCAGTTCAAACCATTCTCCGTTCTTGCGCTTCGCCGCGAACCGCTTGGGCCAATAGGCCTCAATGCCGCCCGGATCATCGGCACGGATGACGTGGACTATCATGACTCGCTCGGGAAGCTGAATCGCAAGTTCATACTCCCGACGTCCAACCGAATTTGTCTTCCCGATCCTGTAGAACCGACCCGACTTAGCAAGGTAGACACAGCCGATTGTCTAATCCCCGTCTCAGAAACGAAGCGACGCCAACCCAGCGGGACTCCGCTATTGGCGGCTGCCGTTCGTTTGATCTCTTGGAGGATATGAGTCTTG
>JALORE010000443.1 GCA_025459125.1 Planctomycetota bacterium
TGGATGCGATGGGCCGGGTACAGATGGAGGTGCTGCCGGGCCAGCACCGGTATGGCCTGACCTACCAGGCAGCGACGCAGTACGTCTACAGCAGTGCGGTGACGGTGGTGTTCCAGACGCGGCTGGTGACGGTGGAGCTGCGGGACAGCGCCGGCAACCTGATTCCGGGTTCAGGCGCCGTGATCCTGGTGCGATCATCCGGATCCAATACGTTTGTGGTCTTTGCTGCTGGCCAGTTGGGTGCGGCGGGCCGGGCGCAGATGGAAGTGCTGCCGGTACCGCACCAGTTCTACGTAACGTACCTCGGGATCACAAGACAACAGAGTAGGGACGATCCGTGGGTGGTATTCTGGGCATCAGACTTCCGTTGAACCCCCAGGGATATCTGTACGCGGGGGCGCTGGCGATGATTTCGATCATCGTGCCCAGCGTGCTGTGCATGGTGTTGACACGGTTCTTCATGCATACGGCGGTTTCCCGGTCCATCATCCTGCAGGAATCCGGCTCGCACTTCGATCCCGTGATCGTCCCGGCCTTCGAAGCCTGCGCGGAGGATTTCCAACAGGTCAGGAAGGCCTACGCGGATGACGCGGCCCGGGGCGCCGCATTGGCAGCGTGCCCGTAAGGGGACCTGTTGACCGCGAAGACGACCGCCACGGCACCGAGTACCATCCCAACGATGGTGGGCACGAAGATGCGCGAGCGCGCCTCGGCCACGGTCAGTGCCTCTTCGGGCAGCGGCAACGAGACGGCGAGCGCTGCGCTGCCGGCGAGGTACCCGCCGCCGAGGCAGCAGAGCCACAACACCAAGACCCAAAGGCCCGGGTTTCGCCCCAACTGCCTGGCGTGACGGGAAACGAAGACGCTGAGGGCGACCAACATGAACAATCCGATCGGCATGGTTGTCTCCTTGGCCCCTGACGGCAGGCCTGTGCATCTGCGACATTCGGACCCGTAACACGCACGAACCCACCCAGCCATCCGGGCTGGGGTGCGAGTCTGCTGTGCTCGCACCCCTACATACACCAGAAGCCCGGTGATTTTGCGCCGTGGCCCACGGCATCTTACCACTCTGTATTTGCCTGCCTGGCGAGGGTACTTTACTTGACGCGGATTCCTCGCGACCGCATGATGTTCACGGCCTGTCTTGCGATGTCCCGAAAGGGCCTGACCTGAAGCGACGAAACCAATTTCGAGGGGACACAGATGTCTACGGCCGTAATGCGGTGTGTGCGGTGGTCACCGGGTCTGGTTTTGATCCTGCTGGCTGGGAGTTCTTGGAGCCGGAGCGCTGAACCTGCCAACTCACCCAAGACCAATGCGGCCACGGGTCCCGTGCCATGGACGGCGCAGGAGGACCACCGGCGCATGATGGACCTGTTGCAGATCACGTCGCTGCGCCGGGGAGCGGAGGGGAGCAATCGCCAGTCCCCCTACGCCGCCAACTATGACGAGGCCAAGGCCAATCCGTACCCCCATCTGCCGGATCTCTTGGTGCTCAAGAATGGGCAGGAGGTCACGACCGCACCGATGTGGTGGGACCGGCGCCGGCCCGAGATCGTGGAAGATTTCGACCGGGAGGTCTATGGACGCGTGCCCAAAGACACGCCGAAAATCACGTGGGACGTGACGGGCACGACCCGGGAAACCGTGGGCGAGGTGCCGGTCATCACGAAGCAACTCGCCGGCCACGTGGACAACTCTTCGTACCCCGCAATCACCGTGGATATCCGACTGACGCTGACGACACCGGCCCAGGCGGCCGGGCCGGTCCCGGTGATGATGGAGTTCGGGTTCCTCTTCGGACCCGGCGGTCCCGGCGCGGGTCGAGGAGGTATGTCCAAAGGGGGGACGCCGCCCGCCGGTCGTGGCGGTCCAGGCAAAGGATTGGGCGGCACCGGACCCGGTTGGCAGCAGCAGGTGCTGGCCAAGGGCTGGGGCTATGCGATTCTCGCGCCCACCAGCATCCAGGCGGACAACGGCGCCGGCCTGACCCAGGGGATCATCGGCTTGGTCAATAAGGGCCAACCGCGTAAGCCCGACGACTGGGGCGCCCTGCGGGCCTGGGCCTGGGGAGCAAGCCGGGCTCTGGACTACTTCGAGACGGACAAGGACGTGGACGCCAGACAGGTGGGTATCGAAGGTTTGTCCCGCTACGGCAAAGCCGCTCTCGTCGCCATGGCCTATGATCAGCGTTTTGCCATCGGTTTCATCGGCTCTTCCGGTGCGGGCGGTGCCAAGCTGCACCGGCGCACCTTCGGCGAATTGGTGGAGAATCTCACCGGGTCCGGCGAATACCACTGGATGGCCGGCAACTTCCTCAAGTACGGCGGGCCGCTCAACGCCGGCGACCTGCCGGTGGATGCGCACGAATTGATCGCCCTGTGCGCTCCGCGGCCCACGTTCATCAGTTACGGCGCCTCATCCGGGCCGGGCGCGGAAGGCGGATGGGTGGACCAGAAGGGCAGCTTCCTGGCCGCGGTCGCGGCGGGGCCGGTGTACCGACTCTTGGGCAAGAAGGACCTGGGCACAACCGATCTTCCGCCGGTCGAGACCGGGCTGATAGAGGGAGAGCTCGCCTGGCGTCAGCATAGCGGCGGACACACCACCGGTCCGAACTGGCCCACCTTCCTGACCTGGGCCGAGCGGTACATCAAACCGGCGCCGGCGACGAAGTCCTGATCGATCGGGAAATCCCGTTGAGGTGACTCTTACTCCGTCCAGCCGAAGAGGGTGAGTTCCGGGTGGCATCGTCAAGCGCAGTCTTCGGGGCGGTCCGCATGACCCCGATGTCCGTACCGATGTCCCCGATGTCCCGCCTCCCGGGGGTCCGCGGGCTGGGGACGCCTGGTACGGCCACGAGGTCCGAAAGAACCAAGAACACCGTGCCCGGAACCACCGAGCCCCCGGGCACCAGCGGCCCAGACCGGAATCCGGAAAGCGAAGCCGTGAGTCGGAGTCCTTCAGCCGCACAGGATTCCGGCGACGCCACACTCAATTCGGGGCCGAGATAAGTAAGATGTCTCCCTCGCATTCCCCCGGAATTCCTCCCGTTCCTCTCCTGACCCCGTTCTTCCCGCCTCTCTGACCCTGCTCCCTGTCTGCGGAATTGCGGCTTGACATTGACCGGTCGAGGCTAGAGGCGCAGCATGGTCAAAACGCGGGTCGTGGTTGACATCTCGGATGCCAAGGTCTCCGCAGATCCTTCCGATCTGCTCGTGACCTACTCTCTCGGCTCCTGCATCGGGGTCTGCCTGTACGATCCCACGCTTCAGGTGGGCGGCAGGCTGCACTATCAGTTGCCGACGGCCAAGATGGACCCGGACCGGGCCCAGGCGAATCCCTTCATGTTCGCTGATACGGGGATGCGGCGGCGGCTGGATCGGCTCGCGGCGCTGGGGGCCCACCAGAAACGCCTGCACGTGCGCTGGGCCGGCGGGGCGACCATGGCCACCGGGCCGCAAGGCTTCGACCTCGGCAAACGCAATTACCTGGCTATCCGCAAGATTCTCTGGGGCCAGGCCCTGCTCATCGATGCCGAGGACGTCGGCGGCCATGTCGCGCGTAACCTCTATCTGGACGTGGCCGACGGCACGGTCACCGTGCGGGCCAACAGCTTGGAGAAATACCTGTGATGACCCTGACGACCCCGACCAACGTGCGGGTGCTGGTGGTGGACGCCTCCGCGATCGTGCGCAAGATCCTGGCCCGGGAACTGGGCCGGCACCCGGGGATCGAGATCGTCGGCACGGCCCCGGACCCCTACATTGCCCGGGACAAGGTCTTCGCCCTGAACCAGGACGTGCTGACGCTCGACGTCGAGATGCCCCGGATGGACGGCAGCACCTTTCTGCGCAAGCTGATGCATACCATCCGATGCCGGTCGTCGTGCTCAGCTCGCTCACCCCGGCAGGTGCCAAAACGGCGTTGGAGGCTCTGGACGCGGGCGCGGTGGACGTGATCTGCAAACCCGGCGGCCCCTAC
>JALORE010000444.1 GCA_025459125.1 Planctomycetota bacterium
GAACGATTTCGGATTGCGGATTTCGGATTGCGGATTCGCTTCGGGCACATCCTCCCATCCCCAATCCGCCATCCGCAGTCCGCAATTGGCAACGTGTTCCCGGATCTGCTTGAGGTTCCGGTGCTTGATCAGGGCAATCGCCTTTTCGTCCAGGCCCATCGTGCGTGCGACGTCTTTGTTGGCCAGTTGGCCGTAGAAGAGCAGCTCGATCACCTGCAGATCGCGCAGCTTCAGGGCCTTCTTCATCGCGTTGACCAACTCGTTCAACGCCTCCGCCAGGACTTCCTTCTGCCGGTCGTACTGCTCGTCCGCCCGGGCGTACCAGCTCGCGGTCTGGACGGGGCTTTCCATCCCGTCGAGCAGATCGGAGGCTCCTTCCTCGCGGCCGTCCGCGTCAGCGGCGTCCTGGATCAGGCAGACCCGGCGGGCCCCGGCGCTACGGTAGCTGTCGATGATCTTGCGCCGCAGGAGGGCAAAAAGGTAGGTCTCCAGATCGCACTCGCCCCGATAACGGGCAATACTCCGGAGAAAAGCGATGAAGGTCTCCTGCACCACGTCTTCCGCGTCGGCACGCTGGGGGAGCTTGGCCCGCGCAAAGCGAAGCAGCCGGCCCTGGTAGCGGCTCACGAAGTCCGACCAGACCTGCCCATCGCCCTGCCGGATCCGATCGACGTAGTACTGTTCGCCCTTGGTAGCAGCCATCGCCCATCCCGCGCAGCGGCACAGCTCCTATAGGTCCTATCCGTCCCATACGTCCGATAGGACCGACAGGACACATAGGATGCATAGGACCGCCTGCCGCACGGCCCGCGGTGCTTACCGCACCACCATGAGGACCGAGATCACGGCGACGATCGCCAGCACGACTCCCGCGATCCTCAACGACCATTCATAGTACCCCATGGTGGCCATGTTGAGGAAGAAATAAATCACGCCGATCAGCACGATCACCCCGACAGCGGACAGCCCCATCCGGGCCCAGCCCATCCGCACCTCGCGGAATTCGGTGATCTTCGCTCGGGACAGTTGGGCCAGCTTTGAGCCGGAGACGTCGATCAGCAGCGCCTGCCGCCAGATCTTGCCCACGGAGCCCTCGAAGCTCTGCGCGAAGCGGTCCGCGATGAAGCCGCCCTGGAGCACATCGGTCGCCGTTACCGGCGTCATCGACCACGACGGTCCAGGCGGGCCGGGTTTGGGCCCGCGCTGATTCACGATCGCCTCCTCCAACCGGGCCCGGGCATCGTCCAGAGCCTGCTGATTTGCCTCGGCCTCGCTCGTGCACGTCCCCAATGAACGGGCGATGATGAAGGCCTGCTGGGGCCGCGTGCTGGCGAACGTGGCGAAATCCTCCACCCACGGCTTCTCGACGAACTGCCTGTGGGCCGTCACGTGCTTGACCGAGTTGAACACATCGAGCTCCAACCGGCCGCTCGCGGCCTGGAACGCGGCCGACTCCGGAGTCCGCACGGCCGCAGACTCGGGCGATTGTGCCCCCACGGCGACCCGACTCACCGCCGACAGGCCCGTGTTGTTCGTCCGGACCTCGGCCACGCGCGTCCAGGGCGCGTGCTGCACATCCACGTCCACCAGGCGGACCGTGACGCCCACCTCCTCCGGACGGAGATTCCTCGGCTCCGCTTCGATGACACAGGTGACCTGCGAGAGGGCCTGCTGGATCGCGTTCTTGAGCTCCACGACCAGGGTTCGCTCCAACTCCTCCTGAAAGAGCGTGATCTGCGCGGGGGAGTTGCTGTCGCTCCCCAGCTCCCGCACCGCTTTGTCGACCCGCGCACCGAACACCCGCAGCGCGGCCAGCTTCGACGGATACACCTCGGCGTCCATTTCCTTTTCCAGACCCGCCGACCAGATGGGAGCGGGCGTCACCGGCACGGGCGCTCGCCTCTCGGGCGTCCGGGGTAGCGGTGGCACCGAAACGGCGTGCGTCGGTCGTCGATGCGTAACCGCGGTGGCGAAGAACACGCCCAATACGCCCATGACCACCAGGGCAACGATCAGCCCTACCCCGGCTTTGGGCGCCTTGGTCAGCAGCACCACCAGCAGGATGAAGACAAACGTCAGCGGGATGATCAGCAGCGGCAGGGCCGCGGGTCCCATCCCAACTCCAGGGCGGGGCCCGCCCGCAGCGAACCGGGAGAACAACAGGAGGGGCACGACGAAGATCAAGCCGCCGAGAATCCAGGCGCCGGTCTTGGGCGATTTGCTGATCAGGATGATCAGCAGGATGAACAGAAACGTCATCGGAATGATGACAGCCGGTATCATCGTTGGGGTGACAGTCATAGGATAACTCCCTGATGGGGCGTCGGTGCAAACACCGGCGTCCGTCGCCGCGGCGGCCACGACAGGATCAGCACCGAGGCCAGGACCAGGATTCCCGCGAAGACCACTTCTTCCTGACCGAAGGCACTGAACAAGTTTTGCAGGGCCAGGTCCACTTTGTTCTCGCCGATCAGTGCCACGATATGCCGCGCCGTGTCAGACGAGATGGCCTCACTGCGAAAGAGCTGGATGGCCCAGAAGAAGCCGCCCAGACCGGCCAGGGCCCGGAGCAAGTGCCCCGGCCCGGAGCGGCGCCGGCCGATCATCATCAGGATCGCGGCCACGAACAGCAGGGCCACGATCATGACAACGCCGGCCTGTTCCATCACGCCCGGCCACTGGGCACCGAGGTGTGTATCCAGCTCGCGCACCAGGTCGGCCTGGGGCCACGCGGAGGCGGCTACCGGCGGTAGATGCAGTCCCACGGCCAAGCCGATCAGCAGCGCCGCCAAAGCCAAGATGTGACCCGCCGCGGCGAACAGCCCGCTGATGGGGTCCCACGGCTCGTACACCGATCCCGTGCTCGCGAAGGACGGCCAAGACGGCGGTTGCGACGCCGGCGCTGCGGCCGGCGTCTCGGCCATCGCCGGGGTCTCCGCGGCGGCGGGTATGGGTTCCGGCGCGGGCGTCGGCGCCGGGACCGCCACGGGTACCCCCTCTTCGGCCACGTCCGTCGCGGCGAGCTCCTTGGGATCGGCCCACATCACCAGCGGCAGCTCATCCCGGTCCTTGAACTGGCCGGCAACGATCAGGATCACGTCGATCAGTTGACCGATTCCGAACAGGCCCCAGGTGAAGAGCCAGAGGATACCTGTGCCGATCTTGCCCACGTAGAACCGATGCAGTCCGGCGACGAAAGGAATCAGGGCCAGGATCAGCGCCACCGCACGCTTGCAGGGCGAGACCGGCCCTGTCGGCGTCCTCTGGACACGGAGGGGCTGGCGTGCCTTCGCGCCGGCGCCGAACAGGCGGGCCGGCATGAACAGGATGACCAGAAACAGAATGGCCGGGAAGATGATGAAGAACACACCGACCGGTACATCGTTACCGGGCGGATTCGATGTACCAAGCCAGATGGACGAGGTCACGATCGTGCCAACGCAGACGATCAGCAGCACCGGGCGAATCAGGTATCGATACCAACCGGCGAAGGCGTTGCGGAACATCATGACAAAGCACAGGGCCGACAGCAGGAACGAGTCGATGCCCATCGCCAGGATTGCCCCGAAATCGTGGTGGTTCGTGGCTCCGGCCGTAATCACCGCCATCAGACCGATGCCCAAGGTGACCAGCCAGCCGACGAACCACAAAGCATGAACGAAGCCCGGGATCTCGCGAACCATCACGCCGCTGCGGCTTGGCATCCGGGCGGCACCCTCCAGAGGAGTTTGGGGGTGGCGAGCCGGGCTGGGCGCCGGACGATCGCCAGGGGCCGCGCCCGGGACGTTGCCACCCGCGCCTGCGGGCGGGATCGGAACACTGCCGATCACCTGGCCCCAGGGACTGAGCGTCTGGACGACGAGGACGATCCCCGCCAGCGTGCAGGCGGTGACGACCGCACTGAGCCCGAAGATACTCCCCGCGAACAGCCCGACGAAACCCATTCCGATCGCGTGGCCCAGGACCATTCTCTGCGGCC
>JALORE010000021.1 GCA_025459125.1 Planctomycetota bacterium
GGTAGCCTTCGTCATCCAGTGACCAGAAGTAGTCGGTGTGATCGTCCGGCATGAGGTAGATGCGTTTAGGTGGCGCTTCCGGCAGCGCCGCCGGTGCGACGGCCTCCTGCTGTGCCGGCTGGGCGGCAGTGACGGCGCATAGACCCGAAAGCAATCCCATGAGGCAGAGTACCGCTGGCCGCCGGAGGCCAGGGCTGCGGGAGGCGGGCCTTATCTCCACGGCGTTCTCCTTTCTCCCTCCGCCGTTGCCACTGGTTCCTGGGGCGACCTATGCGTCGGGCCCCCAAACGCGGTACATTGCGTTGGGGGGCCCGCGCCCCTACGAAGGCGGCCGGCTGTCGCGGATTCCTTGGCTGTGTCCCGAGGCCAACTCCACGTGGCCGGGGGATCATCGCGACTCCTGCGAGTCGCCCTCCATCATAGAAGGCAGCCCTGACGCCGGCAAGGATTTCCAGGCGATCCCTTCCATATCTCCGATTCCTCAGTGGCGAGCGGTTAGATGGCGGTCGCGGCGATCTGGACGGCCTGGCAGGCGCTCTCCAGGTTCTGCTTCTCGCGGTCCGTCCAGCCCAGGTTTCGGGCGGCCTGCTGCAGGGCGAAGTACAGGTCCTCATAATCGGCGGCCTTGGTCAACAGCTTCTTCGTCAGCACTTCGTAGAACAGCAGCGCGATTCGATCGATGCCCATTTCGCTGATGATGTAGCCGTTGAACTCGCCTCCGTCGACCAGCAGGCAGGCGAGCTTGGTGCCGACGCTGCAATTCTGATGCACACCGCCATTGTCCGAGGGATCCATGCGGTAGTCCTGCCAATAGGCGCCCTGCTTGCGATCCGGCTGGCAGTACGGCTGCGCGGAGGGATCCTTCAGGTTGCGCAGGGCCGGTCGGTTGTCCGAAACGATCGCCGCGAGGTTCAGATCTTCGCCGATGAGCCAGCGTACCGCACTGGTATCGTCCCCGTGATCGCTGGTCAAATCGGCGAACTCGCCCAGCACGTCGGCAAACATCTCGTCAAGGGCCCCGGACTCACCCCAGTAGGTGAAATCACAGGTGTACTGCACCACGCCGTGCGTGTACTCGTGGGCGATAGCGTCGTCGGCCACACAATTCTTGGCAAAGGCCATGTAACCCGCGGACGACCAGAAGGCATCGAACGTGATACCCCAGTGCACATAGACAGGCGGGGTCAGGCCGGTACCGTCAAGGCCGTCGCGGCCGCACTTGTTCAGGAAGAAGTTGAACGCATCCCCCACGTAGTCATAGGCCAGGTCGGCGTCGCGAATGCCGCAGGCCGGCTGGCCTTCCTGTCGCACCGGGATACCCCACGACCGGCTGCGCTTGTAGCGGGTGTCGTAGATCGCACGGGACATGGCATCCTTCACCAGCGAGAAACGCAGGGCCACCTCGGCAGTGTGGGCGTCGACCAGGACCGTTTCCGCCACGGAGGCGTCCTGCGTGCTCTGGACCTCGGTCTGCCACACCAAGCGCACCGGTCCGACATTGCCGATGATGGCCGGCTGGTAGATCATCAGGGCGGCCGGTTCGGCACGGAATTCCAGTTCCGGATGATCCTCCAGCACCGCGGCGGTGGCGATCACACCGGCATCCTGGGCGGTGACCGCGGCCGCGACCGACAGCAGCGCGTCGACGTCGGCCGCAGCGTCCTCCGTCAGAAGATCGCTGGACACATATTCGATGTCGCCCGACTCGTTCAGTTGCCAGCAGACCGAGGCGAACGCCACGGGAGTCCCCTGATAGACCTGGCTGAACTCCCCTGACGTACGGCCGTCCCAGGACTGGGTCCGGCCGGGCATCAGGGCGAAGTTCTTGTGGCTGATACCGAACGCGGCGGCATGAGCATCGAAGAACCCCCTGGCGGTGGCCTGCGGATTGCCCCATACCACCGCGGGCGCAGGAATCACCTGAGAAGCCGGCGGCAGCAGCGTCCGCAGGAATCCGCCCCTGGTGGTGGCCACCCGAGAGCTCTCGATCCGGCCGGCCGGCAGACGCGGGTCGTATCCCTGGGCTGGGCGCGTACTCTGGAGGATCTTGCCAATCCCGGAGGCCGCCGGTCGCTGGGGGCGATCGGCCCCCGCAGCCACCGCGGCCAGGGAAAGCAGAACGGCCAACCTTGTCATTCGTGTCGTTTTCATCGGCCTACCCTTTCAGCTTGTCGGGATTCGTACAGGACACAGGTCGCCAGGCACGTTGCCCGAATCACCCTCATATCCTTGCTGCCTGGGGATACGCCGAAATCAATGCGATCTTGCGCCGGGGAGATCACGGGCGTGAAGAATCCCTTTGGGAACAGTCCGGTCGGGGCGGTTCACGCTCAAATGATAGCCGCAAAGCCTCTCCCCAGAGCCTCGAAAAGAGCAAGGAACAGGGTCAAAGCCGCCCGCGTGTCATTGCGAGCACAGCGAAGCAATCTCCTATGTCCTGGGGTTAAGATTGCCTCCCCCGCCTGCGCGGGGGCAGGCTCGCTGCGCTCCTCGCCATGACATGCGGGGGCTCAGTTGGAGGCGATAAAAGAGACAGGGCTTGCGCCGGGTTCGACCGGCGCAAGCCCTGTGATACTGCCCATATCGACGGGTCCTGCGACCCGGTGGCCGATTATGGCTTGATGACGCGGATATCGTCGATGTACATGCGACCGGAGCCATCCGGGACCGGGTTCTTGCGGTCGCCCACGCCGATGTACAGCGTCTTGATCCGGGCCAGATTCGCGCCGGTCAGGCTGCTCAGCGGCACGCGCCATTCGGTCCAGGCGGCCACGTTCGCGGCCGCCGGATCGGAATGGGTCGCCACGGCCACCTTGCCGGCGCTATCCGCCACCGCCACGTACAGGCCGGCAGCGCTGTTGGTGAGGTCCCGGTCATCGCCGATCCAGGTCTCCTGCCAGGTACCGGTCACGCCGCCGGTGGTGGCGGCGCCGGAGTACTGGGCGGTGGTGGTCGCGGCGGTATTGTGGCTCGTGGTACACAGACCGATGTAGACGCTGCTGCCCATCAGGATCGTCGTGGAGACGACTTCGCCGGTGGTGGCGTTCTTGATATCGGTCCAAGCCTTGCCGTCGGCGGAGTACTGGGCGGTGAAGGCGTTGCCCGTGCGGGTCAACTTCACCCAGCGCGGAGCGTTGACGCCCGTCTGGGTGGCACTGCCGCAGGTGCCGTCGGCGACCTGCCGCCAGCCGAAGGAAACACCGCTGGAGTAGCTCTGGATCATGTAGGCCATGGTCGAACCGGCGGTGAGATCGCCCCGGATCATGACGCCGGCTTTCGCCCAGGCGTTGGTGTTCGTGACGCTCTCGACCTTGACCAGGATCGAGCCGTCGCCGTTGAGACGCTTCCAGACGAAGCGGAAGTCGTCGGCGTTGTCCCAGATGTCATGGCCGGAAGCGCCGACCGTGAAGGCGCCATTGCCCTTATCCAGGAACCGCAGGGGGTTGCCGCGGAACCACAGGCTCAGCGTGTTCACGTCGTAGCCCGTCCAGTTCTGCTGGGGCGCAAAGGCCCGCTCGGCTTCGCTGTAGAACGGCGTCTTGATGTTGTTGAAGTCCATGGGCATGGCCTGCTTGCCGCCATGGAGGATGGTCCGCTCCGCGAAGGGAGCCACCAGGTTACCGACGGTCGAGCCGGTATTGTTGGTCCAGCCGTCGACCCAGGTCTCGTAGATGCGGCCGCCTTCGTCGTCGGTGTAGCCCTCGAAATCGTCCACGATCAGGTAGTTGGGGATCGTGAACGACCAGACGGCGCCCTTGTGGATGGTCGTGTCGTCGGCCTCGACCTCATCGACGCGCCAGTAGTACGTGCCACCGCCGAAGGTGACCAGCGCGTCGGCCGCGAAGCTGACGGCCGACTGGCGGCCCTGGTAGACCGGGGAGGTCGTGGTCGCGGTGCTCACGGCACCGCGATCCTGGCCGAAATAGACATCATGCTTGACGGCTTTCTCGCCCCCGGTCCAGCTCAGCGCGGCCCCGCTTTGGATATCCACGACGGCGCCCGACTTGGGCTGCGGGTTCCAGGCGAGCAGCGTGTCGCCCTGCATGACCTTCTGGATCTCGGCTTCGGTCAGGGCCTTGTGGTAGACCCGGACATCGTCCAACTGGCCGTACCACCAGTTGCCGGCGGTGTGCGACTCGCGGCCGATCCGGAACACGCCGTTAGAAACGCCGGCGAGATTGGCAGTCACCAGTTCCCGGTCCAGCTTGCCGTTGACATAAGTCCGGATGGCTTTGCCCCGGTCATAGACGCCCACCAGATGGTACCAGGTGTTCGCGACCACGGCCGTGCCGCCGGCAACGTTGCGGTTGACGGTCGCGCCGTTGGCGGTCGTGCGGACCTCGAACTCGGGGACATTGGTGCTGTGAAGGGTGAGCTTGTAGCCGCCGTTGGAGTTGTTGTGATTGCTGACCACCCGGCGTTCGGCGGCGAGGGCGGCCACATTGATCCAGGCGGCCACGGAGACGGAGCTCACCTGGCTCAGGCTGGCGCTGGCGCCGCAATCGGCCGAGTCGTCCATGCCGTCGAAGGCCAGGGCGTCACCGAAATAGCCGGCGACGAACTTCGCGTTGCCGGTGAGCGTGCCGTAGTTGTCGTAGCCGGAGCAATCAACCGCCAGGCCGGCTTTCTCGTTGTCGAGCTTCCACCAGCCGACCAGGTTGGGATCGGTCTTGGCGAAGACCGGGCGGGTCGTGAACTGCCAGACCGCGCCGGCCTGCTTGGCACCGGACAGGTTGATCTCATCCACGCGCCAGTAGTAGACCGCATCGGGAGTCAGTCCGTCCACCGGCAGTGAGGCAGTCTTCTGATTGCCCTTGAAGGCCCCGGCGGCTCCCTGTTCCACGTCGGCCCGGGTCGCGCTGAGGTAGACATCGTGCGTGATGGCGTTCTGTCCGGCCATCCAGGTGAGGTTGGTGCTGGTCTTGACGAAGGTGTCGCCGTCGGGCGGCACGGGCAGCATGGCCGCCGTCGAGACCGCCACGAAGCTCCAGACGTCGCCCGCGGCCACGGTGCCGTCCTGGGCGATCTCATCAACGCGCCAGTAATAGGTGGCACCGGCCTGCAGACCGGGGATGTGGAAGTACATGTTGAACGCCTGGCGGGAGGCGACCTTGTCGGCCTCGGTCAACTCCGGCTTGGTTCCGACGTAGACATCGTGGAACAGGGCGCCCTCGCCCGGTGTCCAGGTCAGCAGCGGGCTGCTGACGCCCACCGTGCCGTCGGCGGGACTGGGCTTGATCGCCTTGGGCCAGACCATGGGCTTGTTGTTGTACAAGTCCTTGATCTGGGCATCGGTCAGCGCGACGTCATAGAGCCGGACTTCATCGATCATACCTTTGAATTCACGGTTCGTCTCGGCTGTCCGGCCAATCCGAACCGGGGCGGTATCCGCCAGTCCCGGCAGCACGACGGTCGCTGGGCCCGTGCCGGAGGGCTCCCCGTTGATGAAGTACTTGTGTATGCTGCCCTCGACCTTCACGGCGATGTGGGTCCACTGGTTCAGAGGAATCGTGCCGGTACTGCTGGAGCCGGTGAAAGCGCCGGCGGGACCGGTGCTGAAGTGCAGGGTGCCGGCGGCCCGGATGTACAGGTTGTACGACCGGGGCGGGCTGCCTTTGGCGATCAGGCCCGAGTAACCGGAGGCGTTGGGACCATCGGTCCTCTCCGGGTTCACCCATAGCGAAACGGTGACCTCATTGGTCACGCACAGGCTGGGATTGTGCGGGATCTCCACATAGGAGCCGCCGGCATTGCCGTTGAGCTTGATGGCCTTGCCGAATTTGCCATCGGCCCAAGCGGCGCCGTTCATGAGGGTGCCGTTATTGCCATTGGGGGAGCCGTCCTTGGCGGTCGTCCCCGCGCCCTCGTCAAACGCCCACCAGCCCAGTTGCCCTATGGGCCCCGCCGCCAGGGCTTGAGCCACGCCCAGGAGCAGCACGGCGGTCACGATCGGAACTGTTTTTCTCCACATGGTTGTCCTCCTTATAGGCAGTGGATTATCACATGTGCCTGTCTATCGGCCAAGCAGCGTGCCGATTGTACTATCTATTCCGTCTTTGCGGTCGATTCCTGTGTCTTGACCCGGTCCGCGAGACGCACCGTCCCATAACTCGCCGTCGCTGACCGCTTCGCAGACGCCGGGGTCATCCAGCAGGAGCCGTCCAACCGCGAGGAGTCGGGCCTGTGCAGGGACACTTGCCGCGGGGTCAGGGCCTCAGGACATGGATGTCGTCGAGGTAGAGGCGACCGGCGCCGCTCGCGCTCGGATTCTGCCGATTGCCCACGCCGAGATACAGGTTCTTGACTTTGGCCAAGTTCACGCCGGCGAAGCTGCTCAGCGGGATCTTCCACTCGGTCCACCGCACGACTTGCGTGACGGTTGGGTCAGGGTGGGGAACGGTACCGAGATGCTGGGACGTGTCCTCGAGCGCGACATAGACTGGAGCAGACGCGTTGCCGGCCCGGCCGCGGAGGTAAAGAACCAGCGTATCGGCGCCGTTGACGGTCCAGTCCTGCACCGACGCGAATTGGCGCTCGGTCTCACTGTAGAACGGGGACTTGAGATTGTTGTAGTCCAGCGGCATCGCCTGCCGGCCGCTGTGGATCATGGTCCGCTCCGCAAAGGGGGTCTGGGTGTAGCCCACCGTCGAGCCTGTTCCGTTGGTCCAACCATCGATCCACGTTTCGTAGATGCGGCTGCCCTGGTCGTCCGTGTAACTCTCGAAATCATCGACAGGCAGGCAGGTGGTGAGCTTCCAGATGGGGCCGGGCGTGACGGTGCCGCTGACCGTGGTCTCATCCACGCGCCAGTAGTAGGTCGTCAGGCTCTCCAGCACACCGGGCGTGAAGCTGGGGTCCGTCGACTCGCCTTTGTCGGTGCCCGCGGCGCCCTGGCGCACCGCGTCGTTGCTGTCGCCGAAGTAGACATGATGCTTGGCGGCGAGCTGGCCCGGCGCCCAGGCCAGCGTCGGGGCCGTTGCGACACCGGTTGCCCCGTCGGCGGGAGTCGGGTAGTAGGCGGTCAGGGCCTGCGCGACGAAACTCCAGACATCGCCCGTGTGCACGGTCCCGGTCGCGTCGATCTCATCGACCCGCCAGTAGTAGATGGTACCCGGCGTGAAACCCTGGGCGTAATAGAACATCGTCAGGAATTGGCGCGGTGCGATCAGGTGGGCCGCCGTCAGGTTCGGGGTCGTGCCGAGATAGACGTCGTGGAAGACGGCCGTCTCGCCCTTGGTCCACTGCAGCAGCGGCATGACCACGCCGACAGCGCCGTCCGCGGGACCGGGCTTGCGGGCCTTGAGCTTGGGCGGGGCCATCGGCTTGATCTCGGCAGCAGTCAGAGCCGCGTCGTAGATCTTCACCTCGTCGATCCAGCCGTTGAAGTAGCGCGCGTCGAGCGTGTTGCCGCCAACCACGAAGGCCGCCTGGGCGTTGAGCGAGCCGACGTTGGAGTGGGAGACGCTGCTGTCGAGTTTGCCGTCGATGTACACGGTGATCGTGCGCGCGCCGGTGTCCCGCACGGCGGCAATGTGGATCCACTCGCCGGTCACGATGTCGCCCTTCGAGTTCACCGAGAGATCGGGATTGCCGCAGAAGAAAGAGAGTTTCGTCCCGAGGGCGGCGACGACGAAGTCGTTGGCCACGCCGGCCACGTCGGACCAGACGATGCCGCTGCCCTCATAGGCCTGGCTCCCGGCCCGGCCCGGGACCTCCGCCTTGATCCACGCCGTCAGAGTGAAGTTGTCCTGCACGGGCCGGCGCAGCTGAACATAAGCATTTGTACCGTTGAACCCGAAGCACGAGTTGAGATAGCCCTGGTCGTGGAAGGTCAGACCGCCGTTGGGCGTCCCATCGTAGCCGTGGCCTGATTGATCGGTCACAACGGTGCCCAACTCGTCGAACGAATAATAGACGATGGGGTCCGCGCCCTGTGCCACACCCGGAACGAGCACCGCCAGCAACCCCGCCAGACCCATCAGGATAGCCTTCGTGGACATGTGTTTCTCCTCCTTCGCATGGCAACAGAATTGTCCCATCGACCGCAAGATTATCATACCGCGTCGGAGCCGGGAAATTCAAGCGAAAACCGGGCGGCGTTCCGCCGGTGTGCCGCTGCATTCCGTGGGGAGCCCGCAGCCCTGAGGGGCCCCGGGATACCTAAAACAGGGATGGGTCATGGCGCGGAGCGCCGCGACGAAGCCATCTGGGTTCCCAAACGCGAGATAATGCGTTTGGGGGCCCTTCGTTACGCTCGCAATGACATGACGGGCGCATAAAATAAGGGCCTCTGCGTCGGGAGCGCAGAGGCCCTCTCGGAAAGAAACTCACATAGCCCCCCCAAAAAGTTGTGCGCCAGTTTCCGTTCCGAGCGTCCGGAGGCGGGCCAGCCTCGGGGTCTTTTTCCCAGTCCAACCCGTCGTTCCCACCCGTGCGGCCGGAATCTGCGTCCCGGGCCGGAACGACCCTGACCTCCCTGCTTCTCGCCACGATCCTTCCGTCACTTAAAGTGTACGAAAAAAAGCGGGAAAAGCAAAAGTGCAGACGCCAGGCAATCTCAATCCCTGGCGTGGAGAGGGCTCCCAAACGCGAAGAACCGCGTTGGGGAACCCAGATTGCTTCGTCGCGGCACTCCTCGTCATGACATGTTGAGGCTCACTCTGCTGGAGGCTCTCCTGATTCTCGATTTGCAGAGCGAGAATCACACATCATACTTCCTCGATCTTCGCCTTGCTGCGCAAGCCGTCGAGATAGTCGCCCAGGGCCTGCTCGCGCTTCTGCTCGCGGACTTCGTCGACGATCTGGCCCCGGACGCCCGGCAGCGGCGCCACCGACGGCGGTCGGCGGTCGTAGAGCTTCACGATGTGAAAGCCGAAGCGCGTGCGGAACACGTCGCTGACCTGGCCCGGGCTGAGGTTGAACGCGACGTCCTCGAACTCCTCGACCAACTGTCCGCGCACGACGTAGCCGAGGTCGCCGCCATTGTCGGCGCAATCCGTGTACTTGGAGACGACCGCCTCAAACGCAGCGCCCGCCAGGATTTCCCGGTGGGCCTGCGTGACGGCTTCGAGGGCAGTGGGTTCATCGGTCTGCCAGTTGACGTATTTGACCAGGTGGGCGATGCGAATCTGCTCGCCCGTCGTGAACTGCTCCCGGTTCTCCTCGTAATACGCGCGGATTTCGCCTTCCGCGGGTTCCGGGACCGCCGCGTACAGGCCCTGGATCTTCTGCTCCACCTTCATCTGGACTTCGATCATCGCCTTGATGGAGTCGTCCGTGACGGCGTTGAACTCGCGGTACAGGTCCTCGGGCTTCTCGTATTGCTGCTGGAGCCGCGCGAAGGCCGCCTCGATATCGGCAGCCGGGACGGCGGCGCCGTCCTGTTTCGCTGCTTGGCGCAGCAGGACCCGCTCAACCACGTTTTCCTTCGACCAATCCAGGAGCTGAACCTCGCGCGCGGCCGGGTCCTTGGCGGCAAACGCCTGCTCGTAGCTGGGCCGCAGACGCTGTACTTCCTGCTGGATTTCCTGGTCTTCGATTCGTTCACCGTTCACGATGATCGCCATGCTCTGCTCCTGATTGGGGAAGTTTACAGTTTGAAGTGTGATGTTGGATGTTGGATGTAGGAATCGACCATCACACTTACTGCCTCCTACTTCACACTTCAAACATCGACCTTCACACTTCTATTCATCCGCGGGCCTTCGCAAACCAGTCGGGGTCACGGCCCAGCTTCTCCCGGGCCTCCCGGGTCATCATCTCGAACGCCGGATGGGTGCTCTCCCAGGCCCGCTGCGTGAAGGGAGTGCGCCGCATTTTCTCGACCTCGACGGCCGCTTCCTTGAAATAGCTGCCGTAGATGTGCAGCGAGTCACTGATGTCCACATACCGTCCCACGCGGACCGGCTCGCCGCGTCTATCGGCAATGGCGCCGGCGATGGTCCGCTGGAGATCCGTCAGCGCGTAGACGTTCATGAACCACGCCTTGTACAGGTCGCGGCTGCGCCAGTGGGTGTTCATGTGCAGAACCCAGCTACCGATACCGTCGGCCACAAGCCGGCACCAGATCCGCTGCAGACAGGGCGGGTCGTCCGTCTTCGGATCGGCGGTGGGCATCCAGGTCACCGCCTGGGCCCGGCGGGTGTGGCCGGCGCCCGAAAGTGCGTCGATGATGTATTCGATCTGGTTGACCGCCCGGAATGGCTTGGAGCCGTTCGGGTTGCGGAGATCCTCCACGGGCCGATAGGCGAACAGCCGCTCGTGATAGGTGTACGTCCACTTGCCTGCCGCCGGGTCGATCCAGTGGTCGTGGATGCCGGCGACCACTTCCTGGCGATAAGCCTCCAGTTCCTCCGGGCCGCCGGGGAAGTTCTTGTGAATGCGCGGCTCGCGGAACGGGTCCGTCACCGCGATCATCACCGTCGCATCCCTGCTGGGCGGGTCCTCGGGCTTGTCGTACTGGGTCTTCACTTCGTATCCACGATCCCAGACCGCCAAGACCGCCTTCTCCCAGGCTTCGGGCAGGCAATTGGCGGTAATGGCAATCACGGGGATGGTCGCGGCACTCGTCTCGATCATCGTTCGATGGGCCTCACTTCGCGCGGCTCGGCGCCGCGCCGGGGTTTCATGAATCGGCTGATGTCCAACCGTTGCGGCGTGATCCGGTACTGCTGGGCGTACCGCTCCTGGTACTGCGTGATCTCCTCCATCATCTGCTTGGCGCGGAAGCAGTACCAACTGTCGGGCCAGCGCTGCTCGATCTGCTCGCAGGCCTTCATCATCAGACCGTACTGCATGATCGGCAGCCGGCCCATGCTCCGTCCGGCCGTGGCGTAGGGGAAGATCTGCTGCGCCGCGATGTCATCCTCTTCGCTCAGCGGCATGAAGTACAGCGTGGTCGGGCCCTTGAGGTCGCTCGGATAGACCACGCCGGCGGGCCGGGTGGCCGGCGCGGCCGGCGGTTGCGCGGGCGGCGTCGGCCCGGGCGGCGGCGCAGGCTCCTGGGCCGGCTGTGCCGCCGCCGTAGTGACCGGCTGCGGCGGCTGGTTGAACTGCTTGTCGCGCTCCACCATGTCCGAGAACGTTCTTTCCGGGGGCGCAGTCTCGGTCCGCGTCGCGGGCGCGGATGCAGGCTTGTCGGATTGGACCCGGCCGATCACGACGATCACGACAATCGCGAGCACCGCGGCGCCCGCGATCTTCAGCCAAATCGAGTTCATAGCCACTACTCCTTTCCCGGTCGAAACCATCGCCCGGCCACAATCCACCGTGGCCGTCTCCTCTGCTCGCGCCACCAGCCGGCACCGACCCGGCAGCACGGGCACCGCACGGGCATCTTAACACGTTCGATCCCCACCGAAAAGAGTATTTGGATGGGCTGACAGCATACCCGCGCTCCAGGCGGACAGAGCCCGGGCAAGACCTGCGGACGCACCCGGCGGAGTGGAACAATTGTTTGACAGCCGGGGGGCGGGAATCATAGCATGGGAGGGCAACTCAGGGAGGAGTGTGAGAATGGTGAAAGATCATCGGGTATGTTCACAGGACTTATCGAGGCCATTGGTGCCGTGAAATCGCTGTCGCCCGGCACGGGCGCCGGCGGCGTGCTCGTCGTGGACGTGGGCACGCTGGCCGGCGAGTGCCGGACCGGCGACAGTGTCGCCGTCGGCGGGGTGTGCCTGACGGTAACCCGGCTGGCGGGCACGACCGCGAGTTTCGGATTGAGTCCGGAGACCCTGGCGCGCTCGACACTCGGGCTGCTGCGGCCGGGAGCGCCGGTGAACCTCGAGCGGGCCCTGCGGCCGTTCGACCGGCTCGGCGGGCATATCGTGCAGGGCCACGTCGACGGCTTCGGCACAATCCGGGCGTTCAGAAGGCTCGGGGAATTTGCCGATATAGAGCTCACCGTCGACCCGGAGCTGCTGGGCCAAATGGTGCCCAAGGGGTCCGTCGCGGTCGACGGCGCGAGCCTGACAATCGCGGAGATTGGCCCCGACGCGTTCCGCGTCGCGGCGATCCCCGAAACGCTGAACCGAACGACCCTGGGAAACGCATATACAGGTGGGCGAGTGAATATCGAGACGGATATTCTGGTCAAGATCGTCCGGCGGCAACTCGAGGCCATTCTGCCGCAGAAACAACCCCTGACCGTGGAACGACTGCGGCAGATGGGGTACTGAGAAGATGAAGAATGGAACAGTGGAATGCTGGAATGGTGGGCGGACCGTCGGTCGCGGCGGCCATTATTCCAACCTTCCATTCTCTCCCGAGACCCGGACGCCGGCTATGAAGAAGTCCCGTGACGCATGAACAGGAACAACCATCACAACTCGATCTCCGAGCAGATGGTCATCGGAGTGACCATGGGAGACGCGGCCGGCATCGGGCCCGAGGTCGTGGTCAAGGCGCTGGCGGACCCGGAGGTCCGGCGGGCGGCCAAGTTCATCGTCTTCGGCATGAACGAACAGCTCTGCTACGCCGCGGACCGCGCGGAGGTCGAGCCGTTCTGGGGCCGCCATCAGCACGAGAAAATCAGCCGCGAGTACCCCTACAAGGTCGTGGTGGCGGATTACGATGAGTACAGCGTCCCGCCGTGGCTGCGGGAGCCCAGCCGGGTCGCGGGCGAGGCCTCGATCAAGTTCTGTTCCGACGCCATCGCCGCGGCCAGAGCCGGCGTCATCGATGCCATCGTGACCGCCCCGATCAGCAAGGAAAGCTGGAAGCTGGCGGATGCCACTTGGCCGGGGCACACGGAGATGTTCGCCCAGAAGTGCAAGGCCCCACGCAAGGCGATGATGTTCGTCGCCGGAGGGCTGAAGGTCGCCCTGGCGACGATCCACCTGGGCTTGTTCGAGGTCCGCAACAAGTTCACCATCGGCTGCGTGTTCGAGCCGATCGATCTGCTCAATGACGCTTTGAAGGAATACTTCGCCGTCGAGAATCCGCGGATCGGGGTGGCGGCGTTGAACCCTCATGCCGGCGAGCATGGCCAGTTCGGCGACGAGGAGGAAAGGATCATCGCGCCGGCGATCCTGCTGGCCCAGGAGCAGGGTATCAACTGCGTGGGACCGGTGCCCGCCGATGCGCTGTTCGTCAAGGCGGTGCGGGGCGAGTTCGACGCGGTGGTCGCGATGTACCACGACCAGGGCATGATCCCGGTCAAGTTGCTCGACTTCGAGCATGCGGTCAATATCACGCTTGGCCTGCCTCTGGTCCGTACCTCCCCGGCACACGGGACGGCCTTCGACATCGCCGGACGCAACCTGGCCAATCCGTCGAGCATGAAGTCGGCGATCCTCATGGCCATCCAGATGGCCAAGCTGCGGCGCGGGGTCCCGCTGCCGGTGACGCCCAACGGGGGTTCCGCCAACGGCGTTCCGCCCGAGGAGCCCGGCGACTTCGGGCAGTAGGACAATAGGACCTAAAGGACCACTGGGACCGATAGGACCTATGCAGACCAAGCGGCAAATCCAAGAGTTGCTCACGACGGCCGGGGTATCTCCGAATCGCCGGCTGGGACAGCATTTCCTGGTCGATCTCAATCTCCTGCGTCTGCTGGTCGAGGCAGCACAGATCACCCGCCGGGATGTAGTCCTGGAAATCGGCGCGGGAACCGGCTCGCTGACCGAGACCCTGGCCGAGCGGGCGGGACAGGTCATCACGGTCGAGCTGGACCCCACGCTGGCGGGCATCGCCGGAGCGCAACTGGCCGGGGCCGATAATATCAAGATCCTTAACGCCGATGTCCTCTCCGGCAAAGGCACCCTGAATCCCGCCGTCACGGAGGCCGTGACGCAGGCCCGGACCCGGCTCGCGGAGAACGGGCCGCAAGAACCACAGGGACCAGCAGGTGAGGGCGCGGGCGACGGGCGACTGCTGCTCGTATCCAACCTGCCCTACGATGTAGCCTCGGCGGTGATGATTCACCTCGCCAAAGGTCCGGTAAGGGCCGATGCCATGTTCGTCACGATCCAGAAGGAGGTAGCGGAGCGGATGACGGCCGGGCCGGGCAGCCGGGATTACGGGACCCTGAGCATCTTTCTGCAGGCCACCGGCACGGTGGAGCTGCTCCGGCGGCTCAAGCCCAGTGTCTTCTGGCCGCCGCCCGGGGTGGATTCCGCGATGGCCCGCCACGTCCGCGACCCCGCCCGGAGCGGGCGTATCCTCGACACGGACCTCTTCGGCCGGGTGGTGGCCTTGTTCCTCGGCCATCGACGCAAGATGCTCCGCGCCTGCGTCAAGGAGATGCCGCCGGTACTGGGCGGCCGGGACCTCTGGCTGACGCTTTTCGAGCAGCACGCCATCGACCCCACCCGCCGGCCGGAGGAACTCTCCCCCAACCAGTACGTAGACCTGGCCAACTCCTGCCATCGCCTGCTCCGGGCTCCCTGACCCGGGGCCCCAAGTCATTCCCACGCAACCGAGAGTCCCCGCAGCGCCCCGACCGTGGCATCGGCAAGCTCCGAAGACCGCGTCTGCCGCTGCCACCCGTCGAAACCGTTCTGATGGCTGCAAGGTACTCAACGTGAAGAACTTGAGTACTTTGGACGGCTTTGAGCAGCTTGATGACGACCGGAGAAACGCGAAGGCTCATTCGCGTGGAGACTGTAAGCCGTGCAATTACAATATTTTACGCGCCCTTCTGCGGCCACAGTGCGGGGTATGAGCGAGGGGCCACCGTCGCGGGTAGCGTTGGCGGCACCGCTATTGGTCCCTCACTGGGGGATTTAGGAGATTTGCGGGCTTTAGGTTTGCATTGCGCTAACACGCGGATTATAATACGAAGCGTGAGTAAAAGTGCGCTGTCGGCACAGAAGGGTAGAAAACCGGCGGAACAGAATGCCTCTGGCGGGCATCTTCAAAGAGGCACGTGGTATTCTTCTTTTCGGGTGAAGGAGTGTGGACATGACCAAGCGACGCGGATTCACACTGATCGAGTTGCTGGTAGTCATCGCGATCATCGCCCTTCTGTTGTCGATCCTGATGCCGGCCCTGAGGAAGGTCAAGGAGCAGGCCAGCATGGTCAAGTGCCTGGCCAATCTCAAGCAGTGGAACCTGGTCTTCTCGATGTACCTGCAGGAGAACGACGGCAAGTTCTTCAGCGGCTTCGGCGACAACGCCTGGTGGTGGACCTCGCAGTTGGATGACAAGGTCGAGAGCTACAAACAAAACAAGACCTGGTTCTGCCCGAAGGCGACGGCGCCGCTGCAGACCGAGACCGGCGCCGCGGTCCAGAAGTTCACGATCTACTCCGCCTGGGGCATTTACAACCGCAGCAACGGGGCGCCCGAGCACGTCAATCTGGATGGCGTCGCCGGCAGCTACGGCCTGAACGGCTGGCTGCTCAATACCAGCGCCAAGCCGGGCATGGCGCTGGCGGAAAACCGCAACAGCAGTGACTTCTGGCGGACGCCCCAGGTCAGCGATGCCGCCAATATCCCGGTGTTCATCGAGGCGCTGCGGTTCGACCTGTGGCCGCAGCCGACGAATCCACCGGCCGCCAACGAGCTGGCCGCCTGGACCGCCGACAACCACATGGCACGCTGCTGCATCAACCGCCACATCGGAACGGAGAACGTCTCCTTCGCGGACTGGTCGGCACGCAAGGTCGGCTTGAAGGAGCTCTGGACGTTCAAGTGGCACAAGAGCTTCGTGACCCGCGGGCCGTGGACGCAGGCGGGCGGAGCCCGGGCCGAGGATTGGCCCGACTGGATCCGGCCGTTCAAGGACTACTGAGCCGGGAAGCCCCCGGACCCGTCGTGGCAGTAATAGATGTAGTAATCGACAAGGATATTCCTCCAGTGAGGGTCAGACAATGAAGAATGGGCGCTGCCAGAGGCGTGGCCTTCGGGCCCGCGGTTTCACGTTGATCGAGCTGCTGGTCGTGATCGCGATCATTGCGCTATTGATGTCGATCCTGATGCCGGCCCTGCGCAAGGTGAAGGAGCAGGGCAAGATGATCAAGTGCCTCGGCAACCAGAAGCAGTGGAACCTCGAGGCGGCCATGTTCACCGAGTCGAACAACGGCCGGTTCTGGGATTCGGAGCCGGGCACGCCGGGCTACTGGTTCGTGCGGTACATGGACGCCAAGCTCAAGGATTGGAGGCTCAACGGGACCTGGATGTGTCCCTCCGGCCAGACGCCGGTGCAAACGGCAACGGGCCAGATGATCCCCAGTTTCAACATCTACAACGCCTGGGGCATCTTCACCGGTGACCGGCTCGGCCCGAACGGCGTCAGCGGCAGCTACGGCATCAACGGCTACTGCCTGATCCCGGCCAGCGCCAGTACGGCCAACTACGAGGGTGGTGTCCCGGTCAAGTACGGCTGGAAGACAGCGGGCGAACCGGGCTGCAGCAATACCCCCTGGTGGATCGAGGCGCTGCGGTTCGACCTGTGGCCGCTGGAGACCAATGCCGCGGCGGACAACGAATTCGCCGCCTGGTCGTCCAACAACATGGGGCGGTGCTGTATCAACCGTCACCAGGGCTTCCTGACGGCGGCCTTCATGGACTGGTCCGCCCGCAAAGTCGGCCTGAAGGAACTGTGGACGCTGAAGTGGCACAAGAACTTCAATACGAGCGGACCGTGGACCAAGGCCGGCGGGGCGCGGGAGGAAGATTGGCCGGACTGGCTCCGACCGTTCAAGGAGTACTGAGGACGTTCGGTTTTTGATGGTTGATGTTTGATTTGAGGCGACCTCATGAACGGACCGAAGGACGTGACACGGACTGTGATCCTCCCCCATGCGCCTGGCGGCGGCCGGGCCGCGGCGCGCATCAAAAGCGGAAATCAAACATCAAGAACCCTGCTTCCCTCCGGCTTCACCCTCATCGAGCTGCTGGTGGTGATCGCAGTCATTGCGGTTCTGATGGCGATTCTCATGCCGGCGCTGAACCGGGCCAAAGAACAGGGCAAACGGGCCGGCTGCCTGAGCAACCTCAAGCAGCTTACCCTCGCCTGGCTGATGTACATCGATCAGAACGACGAGCGGCTCGTCAACGGGGACACCCGCGAGTACACGGCCATGTACAATCCCGGCCTGAAGTTCAGCGAGTCCCACTACAATGAGACGCCCTGGGTCGAGACGGACTGGCGCACGACCATGACGGAGCGGGAAAAGATCAACGCCATCATGACCGGCGCCCTGTATCCGTACGTCAATACCTTGAAGGTGTACAAGTGCTCGACCTTGGAGCGCCGCACCGCCGATGCCTACGGCGCCGTCAGCGCCACACTGCGGACCTACGCCATCATGGATTCCATGAACTGCAAGAGCTGGCTGGACCGCAGCCCGGACATGAAGATGTTCAAGAAGCGCGGGGAGATCCGCGATGCTGCCTTCCGCGCGGTGATGGTCGACGACGGCGGCACCGGCATGTCGGCCCTGGGTGGTTTCACCACCCGGGACCTGCGGACGATCCGCGGCGGCAACCACTCGTGGTGGGACCCGCCGCCGGTCCGGCACGGCGAAGGCACGAACTGGTCCTTCGCGGACGGCCACGCCGACTACCATAAGTGGGAAGATCCCCGGACCGTGGAATTCGGCAAGCAAACCCGGCCCACTGCGAACTCGCCGCAGCAGCCGGACAATCCCGACCTGATCTGGTCGGCCCAGGTTGTCTGGGGCAACAGGTAAGCCCGGGCCACGTTCGGAGCACCGCGTTGACACGGGCAAGGCTCTTCTCGTCCGCTTCTCCCGTACGCAGCGGTTAGGAAGAGTCGGCCCCACCGGAACGTGGTGTTCCTGGCGGAGGACGGATGCCGACACAGTCTCGGGATCATTGAGGAGCACAGCATGAGGAGCACCGATCGTAGAAGGTCAAGAGGCTTCACCCTGATCGAACTTCTGGTCGTCATTGCGATCATCGCATTGTTGATGTCGATTCTGATGCCCGCGCTGGCCCGGGTCAAGAACCAGGCCCGCACAATCGGCTGTCGCGCCAACCTGCGGCAATGGAACTTCTACTTCTCCATGTACACCGAGGACTATAACGGCAAATTCCAGGCGGGCACCGGCAGCGGGCACACCTACCACTGGATGAATACCCTGCGGCCGTACTACAAGAACGACCACAATATCCGCTGCTGTCCCACCGCGATGAACCCGATCGTGGACGAGTTCGGCGTGACGGCGCCGGAGTGGAACGTGTTCTCCGCCTGGGGAAGATTCAAAGGCGAAGGCTATGCCCCGGAGGGTGACTGGGGCAGTTACGGGATCAATGGCTGGGTGGAGAACCCACCGCCAAGCCTGACGACCGTCTACGAAGGCTTCGAGACGGTGAACAACTGGCGCACGCCCGCGGTCAAGGAGGCGGCCTATGTGCCGCTGTTCATGGATGCCCTGCGGTTCAATATCTTCCCGCGGCACATCGATGCGCCGCCGCCGCAGCAGGACCAAGTGTGGGAAGGCACGCAGCACATGCGCCGCATCTGCATCGACCGCCACGGCGGCGGGATCAACATGGCCATGCTGGACTGGTCCGTCCGCAAGGTGGAGCTGAAAGAGCTCTGGACCATGAAATGGCACAAGGCCTACGTCCAAACCGGTCCCTGGACCCGCGCCGGCGGCGTGATGAGCACCGACTGGCCGGAATGGATGAGGCCGCTGAAGGACTTCTGACCGAAAGGGACCATTATGAAACGGACGCGGGCGTTCACGTTGATCGAGCTGCTGGTCGTGATCGCCATCATTGCACTGCTGATGTCGATCCTGATGCCGGCGTTGTCGCGGGTCAAGAAGCAGGCCCGCACCGTGGCCTGCCTGAGCAAGCTCAAGCAGTGGGGCTTGTGGTTCTCCATGTACGCGGAGGACCACAACGGGCGTTTCATGCAGGGATTCACCATCACAAATCAGCGTGCCGTCCAGGTCCTGGGGTCCTACCACAAGTGCGACGAAGATCTCCTGACGTGTCCAAACGCCACGAAGCCCTGGGTCGATGAAAACGGCCTGAACACGGGGATGGAGGGGACGTTCCTCGGCTCGACCACCGCCTGGGGTTACGCCAACCTGTCCGGCCTGCCGAAACCCATCAAGGGCAGCTACGGCATCAACGCCTACTGCAACGACCCGCCGCGGGGGTCGGAGCCCCACAGCCGCAATCCCGCCTGGTTCTGGCGCGGGCCCGGCGTCAAGGGAGCGGCCTATGCCCCCCTCTGGATGGACGCGATTCGCTATAACGGCGTCCCGCTGCACTCGGACCGGCCGCCCCAATTCGACGGCGAGCATTGGAACGATGATGCGCAGATGGGCCGCTACTGCATGAACCGCCACGACGGCTTCGCGGGGTGCCTGTTCCTGGATTACTCGGCCCGCAAGGTCGGTCTCAAGGAGCTGTGGACCCTCAAGTGGCACCAGGACTACAACCAGGCCGGTCCCTGGACCAAGGCCGGCGGTGTCACCTCCGCCGACTGGCCCGCTTGGCTCAAGCCGTTCAAGGAGTATTGAGGAAGTGCGATTTTTGATTTGAGGCGACCTCATGAGCGGACCGAAAGGAATGACACCGACTGAGATCCTCCCCTTTGCGCCCGGTAGCGGCTTGGCCTCCGCGCGCAGGAAAATCAAAAATCGGACATCAGAAATCACACTCCACTCCGGGTTCACGCTGATTGAGCTGCTGGTGGTCATTGCCATCATCGCAATTCTCATGGCGGTCCTGGTGCCGGCCCTCAAGATCGCGCGGGAGCAGGCCCGGGGCGTGTCCTGCCTGTCGAACCAGCGATCGCTGGCCCAGGCGTACATCATGTACGCCGACGAAAACGAAGGCTCCATGTGCGCCGGTTGGGTGCTCCACGGCACGACCAACGGTATCAAGCCCTGGGCGCTGCCGCCGCTGGATTACTCCGGCGGCCGGATCGTGGGAATGGCCACCGGGGACGTGACGCTCGCGCAGCGGTACAACGGCCTGCGGGAGGGCGCCCTGTACCCCTACCTCAAGGAGGTCGACGTCTACCACTGCCCGGGCGACAGCCGCATGAATCTCGGCACCAGCCTGGGCAACGGCCTGGCCTACCGCATTTACCGCAGCTACTCCCTCCCGGACTACCTGCGGGCGACCGAGCCGACCGACCCCAAAAAGCTGTTCACCTTCAAAGAGCAGGCGACGAAGATGCTGTTCGTCGAAGAGATCTACGACGGCTCCGCGGGCAACTACAATCATGGCGGCTGGTCGTACATCCCCTACAACAACACGCTGTGGGACCCGCTGGGGATCTTCCACAGCGACGCCTGCACGTTCAGCTTCATGGACGGCCACGCCGAGCGCCAGAAATGGGCCGACAAGCGGACGATCGTCTATTGCCTGAGCCGCAGCGAGGCCGCAGCCCGGGGCTTCGGCAAGGGACAGAAGTTCAACCCGCCCAATGCGGACCTGGTGTGGCTGGACGAGCGCTATCCGGGCAAGACGACCCTCGCCGGCGGGTAAGCAGGAGAGGATAGATTCTTGATGGTAGATTTTTGATTTGGGGCGATGCCATGGACCAATCGACAGAGCGGATATCGACCGTAAGCTACCCTTGTGCGCGCCGGCGCGGCCTGGCTTCGACGCACGCGAAAATCAAAGGTCAAGAATCAAAGATCAAAGATTCCACCGGTTTCACGCTCATCGAGTTGCTGGTGGTCATTTCGATCATCGCGCTGCTGATGTCGATCCTGATGCCGGCGTTGCAGCGGGTGCGCATGCAGGCCCGGGGCGTGACATGCCTGTCCAACCTCAAACAATGGGGCACGATCTGGGTCATGTATACCGATGACAACGGCGGCTTCTTCCCGAAACGGACCTCGACGACGGGCCGCTGGATCGACGTGCTGTACCAATACTACTACCGGGACCACAAGTTCCGCGTGTGCCCGATGGCCCCGAAGGTGGCCAACCCCACGCCCACGACCGGCACGCTCCAACTGGGCGGCGACGCGCTGACCTCCTGGGGTATCGTGGGCCAGAGCGGTGGCCGGCCGGTCGGGACCTGGGGCAGCTACGGCATCAACGGCTGGGTCTACGTCAATGCCGAGCCCGGCGGCGTCCTTTACGGCAAGCCCGCCCAGTTCTTCTGGAAGACGCCCAACGTCCGGGAGGCGGCGCAGGTGCCCCTGTTCATGGACTGTTGGTTCTGGTGCGGCTGGCCGGACGACACGGACACACCGCCGAAGTTCGAGGGCCGCGATGCCCGTTATGCCGGCGACGACAATGCCATGAACCGCTTCTGCATCAACCGCCACCAGCAGGCCATCAACGGCGTCTACCTGGACTACCACGCCGAGAAGATCTGGCTCAAGGCCCTGTGGCACCAGAAGTGGAGCAAACGGTTCAACGTCAACCGTCCCCCGCCGGACTGGACCACCGAAGCCCCCTGGATGGCCTCCTTCAAGAGGTGAGCAGGGAAGACAAGTCTGATTTTTGGTGGTTGATTTTTGATTTGAGACGATCCTATGGACCGGCCGGCTGATCTGGTATCGACCCCAAGCCACTCTTGCGCACACCGCAGCGGCCTGGCTTGGACACGCACGAGAATCAAAAATCAAACATCAAAAACCACACTTTGCTCCGGCTTCACCCTGATCGAGCTGCTGGTCGTCATCGCGATCATCGCGCTGCTGATGTCGATCCTGATGCCGGCGCTGCAGCGGGTGCGCCAGCAGGCGCGGGGGGTAGCGTGCCAGTCCAACCTCAAACAGTGGGGCACGATCTGGGTCATGTACACGGACGACAACAACGGCATGTTCCCGAAGCGCACGGCCACGGAGGGACGCTGGATTGATGTGCTGTTCGACTATTACTACCGGAACGACAAGTTCCGCTGTTGTCCGGTGGCCACGAAGATCGCGTTCCCGCAATATCCGCCGGGGGCGTCGGCCTTCGAGGCCATCGGCGGCAAAGCCGATACGTCCTGGGGCCGGCTGAGCCAGACCTCCGGCCGGCCGGCGGGCACGTGGGGCAGCTACGGCATCAACGGCTGGGTCTACGTCAACGCCGAGCCGGGTGGGGTGCTCTACGGCAAGCCCGCCCAGTTCTTCTGGAAGACGCCGAACGTCCCGGGCGCGGCCGAGATTCCGCTGTTCATGGACGCCGTCTACTGGTGCGGCTGGCCGGACGACACGGACCGCCCGCCCCGCTACGAGGAGGAGCACTGGTCCGGCGACGTGGACTCGATGCACCGCTTCACAATCGATCGCCACCACCAAGCGATCAACGGCCTCTACCTGGACTTCCACGTCGACAAGATCTGGCTCAAGTCCCTGTGGCACCAGCGGTGGAGCAAGCGGTTCAACGTCAACGCCCCGGGGCCCAACTGGCAGACGGAAGCCCCCTGGATGGCGCACTTCAAAGAGAATTGATTATTGACGATTAGAAATGGATGATGTGGCCGACGCGGGCAAGGCATCCACCCCTGAGCACACTGCTCGTCCATCGTCGCGCCAATCATCAATAGTCAATCATCAATTCACAGAATCGCGGCCCGGTGCCGGTGGCTGTGGCACTCGATGTTGACCGCGGCCGGCAACGAGGCGATGTGACAGGGAGCCGTCTCGACCAGCACGGCCAGGGCGGTCGTGTCGCCGCCGAGACCCTGGGGACCGACGCCCAGGGAGTTGATCTCCTGGAGCAGGTCGCGCTCCAGTTGCGCGTAGAAGGGGTCGGCATTCGCCCGGTCCAGGGGCCGGACGAGAGCTTTTTTGCTGAGCAGGCAACTGTGCTCGAAGTTACCCCCCAGGCCCACGCCGACCACGAACGGGGGGCAGGCATCCGCGCTGGCCTCCCGCGCGACACCCACCACCCAGTCGATGACTTCGCGCCGGTCGACAGTGGGACGCAACATGCGGAACTGGCTCTTGTTCTCGCAGCCGCCGCCCTTGGGATAGACCACCAGCGCGAGCCGGTCGCCGGGCACGAGCTCAAGATGGATGATGGCGGGGGTGTTCGTGTCGGTGTTCGTCCGCGTGTGCAGCGGATCGGCCACGATGCTCTTGCGGAGGTAGCCCGCCTCGTAGCCGGTGCGGACCCCTTCGTTGATGGCGTCGACGAGCGTTTGCCGGCCCGGCCCCGCAGGGGCGATCAGAACCTCGGCCCCTTGCTCGACGAAGACGACGGTCAGCCCGGTATCCTGGCACAGGGGGATCCGGTCCTCGACCGCGATCCGGGCGTTCTCGATAAGCTGCCGGAGAATCCCGGCGGCACGGGGATTCGATTCCCGCGCCGCGGCCCGCTCCAGCGCGTGGAGCACGTCCGGCGGCAGCTCATGGCACGCCGTCACGCACAGCGATGCCACGGTCCGGCTGACGTCCTCGAATGCAATCGTCCGCACTATTTGCCCTGCAGGTTCAGCTCGAAAGTCTTGTAGGTCGTGTTGCCCACGTCGTCCGTGAGACGCAGAGCAATCACGTGCTCGCCCGGCTCCAAGTCGTTGGTCGTGAGGGTGAAGCTCTCGTCGGTGGTGTCACAGACGAAATCGTCCGGCAGAGCGCCCTTCCACTGAGCCTGGCTGTCCACGGTGTACTCGAGTTTGCGGATGACGCTCAGCTCGTCCGTGATCCGAAGCTTCAGGGTGGCGGCCTTGCCGCTCTTCTCCAGGGCGTACCGGCGAATCACGGGGCCGGTGTTATCCACGACGATTGGCTCGCTGATCCGGCGGCCCGTCAGCTTCGTTGCGGGCGAGTTGCCCCGCTCGTCGCTGGCAATCACGCGGATCTCATAGCGACCGTCCTCGACGGTCTTGCTGTCCCAATCGTAGTTGTCGGCTTCGAGCTCGTCCTTGATCTGGATCCACGTCGTCCGTCCGATCTTGCGGAGGTCCAGCGCGTAGACCGTCTTATCCTCGTTCTCGTCGCTGACCTTGTAAGCGATCTTGAACACGCCCTCCTTGCCCGGGCCGCCCAGGCGGCTGACGTCGATGGACTCGATCCGGGGAGCCAGGTTCGGGATGGTACACGCCACCGCCACCTCGCGGATGGTCGGCGTCTGGCGGCTGTCGTCACTCTCCAGGATCAGCTTGTACTGGCAGAACCGTCCCACCGGGCAGCGCAGGGCGACCGGCTCGGTGATCGCCACCGGCTCGGTCCACTCAGAGAAAGTCGGATCGTTCACATCCTTGACGTTGCCGCTGCGCGAGGCCACGAGAACGCGGCAGCCACGGGGAATCTCCGCATCCACCTGGAGTTTGCCCCACCGGGCGGGCTGACCGGCATCGATCAGCTCGGACTGATAGGTCCCGCGCGCGCCGTAGTTCGAGGACAGCAGCACGAGTTTGGCGGGATTGGCGGTCCCGAGGTAAATCTCCTGCTCGGAGACCGCTACGGCGGCAATCTGGGCAGCCTTGGGGTCCTCGTAGAACACCGCCTGGTGTTCCGCCTCGGGGTCCACGCTGAACAGTTGGGCGCCGTTGCCGGATCCGACCAGGATCTGGTTGTCCTGGCAAGCCAGGCACAGGAATACGACCGACTCGCTGAAGACCTCGGTGACAAAGCCCTGCTTGTCGATCCGGTAGACGTAGCTGGCGGTGCCGGGCTTGGCGGGCCGGGCCGGCGGCCGCGGGATGGTCGGCTGGGGCTTACCTCCTGGGGCGGGACTGGTATTGGCAACCTTGAGGTTCATGCCGCCTTCGGACTGCGCCTTGGGTTCCTCTTCCTTACGGGAATCCGGCCGGCCGGAGAGCGCCTGTTGCGCCGCGAATTTCTGCTCGCTCTCCATGACCCCGGCGGAGGTGGCCGTCGCGTAGAGGACCCCGCCCGGCGCGGAAAGGCTGTCCAGCGCCAGCAGGGCGCTGATCTCCGGCTCATCGCTGTCGTACAGGACCGTCGCCGTCTTGTTGCGCGGGTTGATCTTGTAGATCAGGCCCCGCGTGTCGCTGCCGGCGTACACGAAGCCGTCCTTGCTCGCCGCCACGGACAGGATGTTCTTGTCCCGGGCGGTGTAGACAAGCTGCGCCACCTTGGCGGAGGGATCGAGCACGTAGACCTTGCCCTGCGGTCCCGTCCCCAGGTAGATGTTGCCGACGTTGTCCAGCGCGATGTCGAAGATGTACTTGGCATCATTGGGCTCGAAAATCGTCTCCATCTTGCCGGCCTCGTACCGGCAGAGCCGGCAGTGGTCGCCGCTGATGCCGGCCAGGAGTCGGCCCGCCACGTCCATCGACATCGCGAAGATGTGCTGGTTGGAGAGACGCGTGCTGGCCTCGACGATCTTGCCCTGCTCCGGCCCGGAGTCGACCGCGTCCGGGGCATCCGCAGCCTCGCTTCCTTCCGCCTTTGACTCGGCGCCGGCGGCTTTCGTTTCGGGTTTGCCGGCGGCCTCCGCCTCGGGCGGGAAGATCTTCGTGAGCTTGCCCAGGCTGTACTTGTAGACATGGCCGTTCGGGCTGGTGCCGACAAAAATCGTCCCGCCGCTGACCACAATGCTGTTGACCGCCCAGACGTTCTCGAACTCCGAGGCCAGGACCTTGGCGGCCCGCCCGAGCTGGATCGCCCCGCGCGACGTCACCACGACGCCATCAGACTGCCCGGCGAGCAGGTCCTTGCTCGTCGAGTGGCGCGTGACCTTGCTGGTGACCGCCTGACCGCCCGGGGCGGACAACGCCACGAACAGCGCGACGACGGCGAGGATACTGGGACTCCCACGGCGATATTCTCTTGTCATGTCTGCTCCCTAAGTGGACTCTCGCCGCCTGGAAACTCCGCGTCGGCGGAACAAGATCCGGCCGGCCACGGCATCTCCAAGCCACGGGAGTTCAGTCCTTTTCTACCGTGATGGGCACCATCTCCTTGTCCTCGATGACGGTGCCCGTCTCTATCGTCTTTTCGACCCAGCGCGGGAACGGTTGGATCGCCATGGCGCGCCGGTCGCTGCGCAGCAGCAGGGCCTTCGTGCCGGGCAGATCGGGCAGCTCGGCCCTCTCCAGCGCGACGCCGCTCGGCGGCAGGACCAGCAGGCAGTACAGCCGGGTCCGGCTGACGTTCAAAACGCTGTTGAGCGAATCCACCATGGTCTGGTAGTTGGTCGCCAGGTACCGGAACGGCACGGCCTTGTGCAGGAACCCCTCGTACTCGGTCGAGCCGAGGAACATCAGGCTGTACTTGCCGGGCGCCAGATCCTCCGGGGCCGGGAGCTCGACATGATACCGCCGCTTCTCCTTGAGAAAGGACTCGATCACAACGTCCGCCCGGATCGTGTCGCCGGGCTTGATTTTCGGATTGACCACCTCCACGGACCAGAGGTAGGCGGCGATGTTCTTCGGCGCCACGCGGACATCGAACTTCAGTCCTTTGACCTCGGCCACCCGGTAGGGATTGTTCATCAACAGCCCCAGTGTACCGGCCATCTCGACCCCGGGCTCGGCCAACTCGGTGTTGGCGGCGGTGTTGGCGAACTGGATCGACCGGCCGTCGCTCAACTCGACGGTGCCATGGTATTCCACCGTGTGGGTCGCGGGGAACGGCCCGCCGCGGTAGGCCGCGGTGAAGATCGCGGCCCGCGCGAGGGCCGGCGTCAGCTCCTGGTGGTAGGCAACCTGGCAGCGGTACTCGCACGGCTCCAGGGCATTGAAACGCTCGCACCGGATCGCCAACGGGATCATCCGCGGCTTGGCGCCCACCTGTCCGACCACCGCGCCGGACTGGTCGCACGTGATCGCGCCGACAATGTCCGCGCAAGTAGCCAGCTTGAATGAGCTGACGAGGTTCGAGACGACGGTATAGACCTTGCCGCTCGCCATCGGCAGGTTGGTCGGTCCGCCGCCGAAGAGGCTGTGACCGAACCCGTAGATGCGGTTGCCCCGGACTTCCGTGACGGTCCCGACCGCGCTCATGCGGATATCGCCCGTGACCATGGGAATCGCCAGGGTGCCGCCCGGCTTCAGGGACGTGTCGCCGTCCGCAGTCGCCGGACCGTCGCCGGGACCGGGAACCGCCATGACACCCAACGTCTGAAACGATCCCTGGAGCTGCCGGGCCGCCTCGTCCGAAAGTCCGGAAATCACCAGCGGGCAGGGCAGAGCAGCCACTCCGCCGGCCTGGGAGGCCGCCCGCGTCTTCCGGGCCGTCAGTTGCCGGTCGATCTCGGCCAGGTTGATCGGCTGGGAAAGATCGAAGGCAAACGCCGGCCCGTCGGAGGCCGTGCCGACCGCGAGGTTCTGGCCGTTGGTCTCGCCCACCTCGAGCATCTCCTCGATGGGCGTCACGCCGTAAAGAGGGTCTTTCGAGAACGTATAGCCCCAGGCTAGCGCGCCGGCCAAACGGCCGCCGATGTAGACCGGCGAGCCGCTGCACCCGGCCACGAGACCCGTGTGCTTGAATCGCTCGTCCATGCCCATGACCAGGATCGAGCTGCGGCCCGGCTCAATGTCCCGGATGCCGTACACCACGTCGACCACCTTGAGCTCGAATTTCTCGATGCCGGCATCGCCATAGTCGGTGAGACAATAGGCCGGCATGCCGGGCTTGATCTCGCTGACCTTGATGTAGCGCGTCGTATCCCACAGCGCATCAACGCAGGCGGGCGCCCAGCCGACCGCATCCCGGGCCCCCAGTGTCCAACAGATTCCGGTCGCAATCACACAGGCGAGCGCCCCAGTCCGTGCGGTTCGTGTTACTGCCATTCTATCCATCCCCAATGCTTGATGGGCTCCCCGACACGCTGCATCGCGTCGCGGCCCCCGTGCACACTTAGAAAACGGCAATCCAAAAAGATAACTTGATGAGACTGGGATTGCAAGCATAAAGGGCTAGTGCTATCATGATGGTTTGTCTTTTTCATGGCCCGATAACCCGGGTTGAGGCCCTTACTTGTGATATCGGAGAACGATAATGAAATCGGATCATCGTCATGAGCTGAAGAGTAACGAACTGGCCGACTGGATCGCAAACTTCCCGGATTGGGCGCGCGCGAACCGCAATACGATCCTGGCGACGGTCGCCGTGATCCTGGTTGCCCTGCTCGTGTATTTCTGGAGCTTCTATCGCCGGGACGTGCTGTCGGTGCGCCACCGGACGGAGCTGACCAGCCTCGTCACGCAGGTGCCGCAGCAGATGAACCAGATCGCCAGTGCCGCGATGAAGGACAAGGACGACACGTATATCCTGGTGGAAACGCAGAAGGATCTGCAGGACTTCGCGCAGAAATCTTCGAACGACAACATGGCGGCCCTGGCCCTGATCCAACGGGGCGCGGCGCTGCGCGCCGAGGTGCACTACCGGCTGGCCGAGCTCAGCCGGGACGAGCTGGCCACACAAATCGGCAAGGCGCAGGCCAGCTACCAGGAGGCGCTGGACCGCCAGCCGTCGAGCCCAGCCCTGGCTGCCGCCGCGAACTACGGCCTGGGTTTGTGCGAAGAAGAGCTGAGCAACTTCGATAAGGCCGCGGAGATCTACCGCACCATGGCCCAGAAGCCCGAGTACACCGGCACAACCGCCCAGGCGGCGGCCGCCCACCGCCTCAAGATCATGAACGATTTCCGCACGGAAGTGGTCTTCGCGCCGGCGCCGCCGAAACCGGTCCAGCCGGCGACGCCCCAGATCCAGATCAAGCCGGGCGATCCCAAGGCTTCGGCCCCAACGATCCAGATCCAGCCCGGCGCGCCCAGTGCCCCGGCGACAGCGCCGGCACCGGCCGCGCCGACGACGGCCCCCGCAGCTCCGAGCAGTGCGGCTCCGACGCCGGCCGCTCCGACGCCAACGCCTGGGGCGGCCCCGGCCTCGTCGTCCCAGCCGGCGACGCCTCCGGCCGGCGGCACCGCACCCCCGCCGTCCGATACGAACGCGCCCAAGAGTAATTGACCGGATACGATGGACGAATTGCAGGAACTCAGAGGTCGGCCGCTGACGCTGCACGTGGGCATCGGCATCACGGAGCGAAGGCTTGACAAATATCTCCACGGCCGCTTCCGGAATCTCAGCAGGCACTTCCTGCAGGACGCCATCCGGGCCGGCGGGGTGAAAGTCAACGGCAAGCCCGCCAAGCCCAGCTTTCGTCTCAGCCATGGCGACGTGATCGAATTGGTGATCCCGGAGCCACCCAGCAAGGAGATCGTGCCGGAAAATATCCCGCTGGACATCCTCTATGAAGATGACGATCTGATCATCCTGAACAAGCAGCCTGATCTGATCGTGCACCCCTGCCGGGGCAACACCCGCGGGACGCTGGTCAATGCCCTGGTGCACTACTCGGATCGCCTGTCGAGCGGGCTGGGCGAGTTTCGCCCGGGTATTGTGCACCGGCTGGACCGCGACACCACCGGCGTGATGGTCGTTACCAAGCATGAGGGCGCCCAGTGGAAGATCGCCAAGCAGTTCGAGCAGCGTGAAGTGGACAAGACCTACCTGGCGATCGTCCATGGCACGCCGGAATTGCAGGCCGACCGGATCGATGCCCCGCTGGGCGTCCATCCGACAATCCGGGAAAAGTACGCCATCCGCCCGGAAATCGGCAAGCCGGCGGTCACATTCTATGAGGTGCTCGAGGCGTTCCGGGGCTTCTCGCTGATGAAGCTTGAGCCGCAGACCGGCCGTACGCACCAGATCCGCGTCCACATGTCCTACCTCAAGCACCCGATCGTCGCGGACGACATGTACGGCGGCAAGCTCGTCTACCCCTGGCAGTTGGCCGATACCGAGCCGGCCGTCGAAGAGCCGGTGATCAGCCGGGTGGCTCTGCACGCACGGACCCTCGAATTCACCCATCCCGCCCGCGGCGAACGGGTCAAGTTTGAAGCCCCCCTGCCCAACGACATGCAGCGTCTCCTCGACCTGCTCCGCCGGCACCGCAAGGTGTAGGGCCCTCATACCGATTCCACTGGAGAATTTTCCAGGCCGGGTGGCTTTGCGTTGGCTCCGCCCTGGTTGCGCGGCGCGCCGGTTTGCGGGGGCGAAGGATCATTCGCCCCTGGCGTTGGCGCGGGCTTCGATCCTCTGAGCAGGCCGCGCTCCAAGTATGGCATGGTCTTCCCAACCGACCGGTGCCCTGGTAAGATCAGGTCTTTTGAACAGGACAAGGGAACAGGCGTGGGATTACCGGTAGTTGCCATTATCGGCCGGCCGAACGTGGGCAAGAGCAGTCTGCTGAACGCTCTGGCCGGTGAGATGATCAGCATCGTCGAGCCGACGGCGGGCGTGACGCGCGACCGCGTCAGCACGTTTATCGGCCGGGACGACCACTACTTCGAGCTGATCGACACCGGCGGCTACGGCATCGTCGACTCCGACCAGCTCAGCGACCATATCGAAGGGCAGATCCTGCAGGCGATCCAATCCGCGAACCTGGTGCTCTTCGTCGTGGACGTGCGCGAGGGCATCACGCCCTTGGATCAGAAGATTGCCGAGCTGCTCCGCAAGCACAAGCTCGACGTCCTGGGCGTGGCGAACAAGGCCGATACGGCCCGGCTGTTTCCCGCCGCCGGGGAGTTCGTCAAGCTGGGTTTCGGCGAGTTCTTCTGCGTCTCCGCCCAGAACAACCTCAACACGGCCGTCCTGCGCGAGCGGATCTTCACGCGGCTGCAGCACCTGGAGACGACCGGCGCCCCGCCGGAACCGGTGATGAAGATCGCCATCGTCGGCAAGCGCAACGCCGGCAAGAGCAGCATCGTCAACGCCATGGCCGGCACCGAGCGGGTGATCGTCAGCGAGGTTCCCGGCACGACCCGCGACGCCATCGACGTGCGGATCGAAAAGGACGGCAAGCCCCTCGTCGTGATCGATACCGCCGGCGTCCGCAAGAAGGCCAAGATGGCCAAGACGGACAACAGCATCGAGTTCTACAGCTACGTCCGCGCAACCCGCTCGATCAAGCGGGCCGATATCATCTGGCTGCTGATCGACGCGACCGAGCCGGTCGGGCAGGTGGACAAGAGCCTGGCCCACCTGATCGCGGAGGAGCACAAGGCCTGCGTGATCGTGGTCAACAAGTGGGACCTGGCCAAGGACCGGGCCGCCACCGGCGACTATGGGGACTACCTGACGAAGCTTCTGCCCGGCCTGAAGTACGCGCCCATCGCGTTCACCACCGCGACCGAGGCCCGCAACGTCCCGGCCACGCTCGATCTGTCCACGGAGCTGTTCAAGCAGGCGAACACCTGGATCGCGACCGGTCGGCTGAACAAGGCCTTCGAAACGATCCGGTCCGAGCGGGCGGCCCCCGGCAAACGGGGCGCGAAATGGCCGCGGATCTACTACGTGACGCAGGTGGCGGTCAACCCGGTTACGATCATGATGTTCGTGAACGACCCGGGCCTGTTCGACGAGAACTACCGCCGCTTCGTCGTCGGCCGCCTGCGGGAGCTACTCCCCATCGCCGAGGTCCCCATCCGTCTGATCGCCCGCCCCAAGACCTCGCGCGGAACGGCCCGGGAGCAATCCTGACGTGAATGTCCCGCGGCGGCCGGCGTCGTGCGGACCGAGCTGGATACACTGACAGGCAAGGGCATGCGTGGACGTCGCCATCCCATTCAGGAGGCTATATGATTAGTGTGCTGGTGCTGGCGACGATCGCGATCTTCGCCGTCGCCTATGTCACGTATGGTCGGTTCGTCGCCCGGCAGTTGGGGCTGGGCGATACGTACCAGACTCCCGCACATGAGATCAATGACGGCGTGGACTACGTGCCGGCGCGGGCACCGCTGCTGCTCGGGCAGCACTTCTCCGCGATCGCCGCCGCCGGACCGATCGTCGGGCCAATCCTGGCGGCCATCGCCTTCGGCTGGCTGCCGGCGTGGCTGTGGATCATCCTGGGCGCCATCTTCATCGGCGGCGTGCACGATTTCGCCGCCCTGACCGCATCCGTGCGCCACAAGGCCGCCTCCGTCGGCGAGATTGCACGGCTGTACCTGCCCGGGCGGACCTACGTGTTCTTTCTGGTGTTCATCTGGCTGGCCCTGGTCTATGTGATCATCGCGTTCACCGACATCACCGCCCAGACCTTCAAGGCGGTGGCCCAGGGCGAGGCCTACGGGCCGGGTGTCGCGGCCTCGTCGGTCCTGTACTTGGCGCTGGCGGTCGTCATGGGCCTGCTGCTGCGCTTCACCCGGCTGAAGCTGTGGCTGCTGACGGCGGTCTTTCTGCCGCTGGTCCTGCTGGCGGTGTGGCTCGGACCGCAACTGCCGGCACCGGTGCTGAGCTTCTTCGGCGGCATCTCGGTCAAGCAATGGGACGTCGTCCTGCTGATCTACTGCTTCGTCGCCTCGGTCATTCCCATGTGGCTGCTCCTGCAGCCGCGCGGCTATCTGGGGGGCTGGCTGCTGTACCTGACCATCTTCATCGGCTTGGCGGGAGCCCTGTTCGGCGGCTTCGAGATCGCCTATCCCGCCCTGAACGTCGCGGGCCTCAAGAGCCTGGCCAACGGCAGTTTGCTGTTCCCCTTCCTGTTCATCACCGTCGCCTGCGGCGCCTGCTCGGGCTTTCATGCCATCGTCTCGTCCGGCACCACCTCCAAGCAGCTCAACAAGGAGACGGACGCCCGCCCGATCGGGTACGGCGCCATGCTGCTGGAAGGCGTCGTCGCGGTACTCGCCCTGGCGACGGTCATTATGATCGGACGCGGCTCGGAGCAGCTCAAGATGGACCCCAATCTCATCTACGCTCACGGCCTGGCGCAGTATCTCGACCTGATGGGAGTGAGCTTCGGTGTCGCGTTCCCGTTCGCCCTGCTGGCGTTCTCCACCTTCGTCTACGACACCCTGGACGTCTCGACCCGCTTGGCCCGCTATATCCTCCAGGAGCTCACCGGCTGGCGCGGCCTGTGGGGCAACTGGCTGGCCGCGGCACTGAGCCTGGCGGCCCCCCTGACCTTCCTGCTGGCGGCCGAAGAGAAGGCCTACAAGTACGCCTGGCCGATCTTCGGCACCAGCAACCAGATGCTGGCGAGCCTGACCCTGCTGGCCGTCTCGGGTTGGCTGCTGCGCTCCGGCCGGCGGGCCTTCTACACGATCCTGCCCATGCTGTTCATGCTCGTGACGACCATGGTCGCGCTGGTCCTGCAGGTCCTGCCGTTCCTCGCGGCGCTGCCGGACTTGGTCGCCGGCAAAGGCGCCAAGCGCGAGGTCCTCATCTCCGGCACGTGCGGTGCGGTCCTGCTGGTCCTGGGCGGTCTATCGGCCCTCTCCGCAACCCGAGCCCTGCTCACGCGCCCGGCCCCGAGCTACCCTGCGTCCGGCGTCTAGCCCGACGCCTGTCTGACGACGGTGCGTTCCGGATGGCATCGTCAACGCCGAAGGCATCGATTGGTGCGGAACGCTTCAGGGCTCCGGCGGGGCACTCGTCGCCCCCTTGGGCACCAGGGTGAATCGCGCCTTGGGCGGGGGCACATCCCTTTCCCTCCGGATCGCGTCCTGCCGAACATAATCCTCCGGAAAGCAGAACTCGAGCTCACGCTGGATCTCCGGCTCCGTCGACTGCCGATCCGAGTCCTTGACATACAGGAGGAGCTGGTAAGGCATCCCCTCGTACGCCTGCTTCGCCATATCCGTGGCCTGGATCATGACGGCCGCCAGCTCGGTCGGGTCGTTCTTGAGAACCACCTCGAACTTGCCCTGCATATTCTGGCTGAAGCAGATGCCCACCACCGCCGGCACGCGGTGGCTGCCGAGCACATTCTGCGCCGGGGCCAACTGCACCTTCACGCGGGTCGAGACCTCCCATTGCTGCCCCGGGACCAGCTCGATGTATGGCGTCTTGTCGATCGGCATGGTTTTGGCGCGGGTCTGCTCTTCCGGCGTCAGGCGGACCGCGGCCTTGCGGACTTCCGCTTCGCCCTTGGGCACGTACGCGTCCACCCGATCCGGCACGATGCTCTTGACCTGCACCCGGGAGGCATCGAGCCCGACGCACTCGACCACCACCGGTACTTTGACCATGTCCTCGGCACGCAGCGTCAGCTTCTTGGGCTCGCAGCTTTCGACCGTCAGCTCGAGCTGGCGAATCTCCTCGTTGCGAGTGAGGAAGTCCAGGACATCCAGCGTGCGGTCGCCCGCCTGGGTAATGCCTTCCCGCTCGGGGACCAGGAACAGGTTCAAATCAAGCCGGCCCCGGTTCGCCAGACGCCGAACTTCCGCCACCCGGGCGGCCGGCCCCTTCAGCACCACCGAATCGAGCGGCACGGACGTCTGCAGGCTCGGCCCTTCGCCTTCCTCGACGAAGTTGACCCACAGCGCCGGGTTGCTCGATTTGGCCACTTCCACCCGGACGTCCACCAGACTCAGCCGCTCGTCGATGGCCAGGTCCGCCCAGACCCAGATCAGGGCCGTCAGGAACACGACGATGGATACCTTGCTGGGATTGATCTTCTTGGCCATCACTTCCGTTGGACTTCCCTGCCTGTTCATCCGACGGGGCGTTTGAGCCACCGTTCCACGAGAGGAACGTGCACGTCCGCGGCCACCCCGCTGAGATAGGAGCGAATCTGCGATTCCGTGACGTTACGGACCAACTCACCCTGCTGGGCCACCGAAATGGTCCCGGTCTCTTCGCTGACGACCAGGCACATCGCGTCCGAGCCCGCGGTGATGCCGACCGCCGCCCGGTGGCGGGAACCCAGCTCGACGCCGGAGACGCTGTCCGCTTCCGCCAGCGGCAACTGCACGCTGGCGGCGATGATCCGGTCACTCCGGACGACGACCGCCATATCGTGCAACGGCGTGCCGGGATAGAAGATCGTCTTCAGCAGATCCGACGTCACGCGCGCATCCAGGCGCACCCCGGTCTCGATGAACTCGCCCAGCGCCACCTGCCTCTCGATCACGATAATGGCGCCGATCCGCCCGGCCGACAGCTCGGTTACTGCGGTCACCAGCTCTTCCACCGTCCGGGAGAGCTGATGCGAGGAACCCGTCCAGATCCGCGGCTGGCCGATCTGGATCAACACCCGGCGAATCTCCGGTTGGAACCCCGCCACCGCCACGATCAGGATGGAGATCAGGAAACCTTTGTACAGGTACTGGAGCCGGTCGAAGGGCAGCCGCTCCACGACGAGGTTCAGGATGAGGACCCCCGCCACGAGGATGAAGATGACGCCGCGAAAGAGCCGCTCGCCGCGCGTGCCTTCCAGGAAGTTGACCACCCACCAGACCACCAGCCCGATCGAGATCAATTCGATGGCGACGATCCATCCCGGGTAGTGCCAGACCCGCGCGAAGTATTCAACGAATGCGTCCACCGATCCAGACCCTTTCCCTGGGTATGGATGATTGATGATGTACAACTGAACGGCGCGCGGCGGACCACCCGCCGTGCGCCGGTAAATCACGAATCGTCAATCACCAATCGCCAACTACCAATCCTACGGGAGCCGCTTGTCCGTCAGCATGCTGGGCTTGTCGAGCAGCAGGAACTTGTCGATGTCGGACATCAGCATCTGCGTGTTGAGGCTCATGGCACGCTTATGCCGGCGATTCACTTCCGCGGCCGTTTCGCCCGGTTGGCGCGTGGCACAGCCGGCCAGCAGCAGGGCCACCAGGTACAGGCCCACGACCAACGTGAAAAGGCGCAACCGCGCGACCCCGCGTCGGTCTTTCCTATTTTCCACTGCCATCACGCTTCTCATCATGTCCCCTTCTCTAATGTGTCTATCCGCGGCTGTGCGGCTCGGCAACAGTCCGGATCTGGCCCAACCATCCCGTCATGCCTGGGGGTGGCCTAAAGCCGGTCCCACCATGCAGTTAATTATAGCGGTCCTGCCCCGGCACGTCAAGTCCGATACCAAGGGCCGGGCAAAATAACTTGGCCCGTCCGCCGCCGCGCAGCGCGCGCCGGCAATTGCCCTGCAGCATTCCATGTCGGGTGCATATCACACCCCATCTTCATCAGGTCTCGAAGCTCAAGAATCAAATCGGCGCTTGCTCCGCAGTGCCGGGGCAAGCTCCTTGACGCCGGCCCGCGGCCGTCGCTACAATTGTCCCGCACGATGCCGGGGCCGGACCAGTGCCCGGCACGAGATAGGAGCCGACCATGAGAACCGAGTCTCCCAAGAAGCCCCTGACGGGTCGCCAACGGGTGCTCTGCGCCCTCAACCACCAGCCGGCCGACCGCGTCCCGGTCGATCTCGGCGGCACGCCCTGCTCGGGTGCCCACGTCAGTGTCATCGCCAAGCTGCGGCAGATGCTCGGACTGGACCGCTCCGCCGACCGGGTCAAGGTGACCGAGCCCTACCAGATGCTCGGCGAAATGGCCGCCGACCTGCGCCACGCCCTGGGCATCGACGTGGTCCACCTTCCCAACCGGACCAACATGTTCGGCTACGAGAACGCCGGCTGGAAGCCCTGGCGGACCTTCGACGGCACGGACGTGCTCGTCCCCAGCCAGTTCAACACCGTCCCGGAGCCCAATGGGGACATCCTGATGTACCCCCAGGGGGACAAGTCGGTCCCGCCGTCGGCCCGAATGCCCCAGGGCGGCTACTACTTCGACTCCATCATCCGCCAGAAGCCCCTCGACGACGCCAAGCTCGATCCGGCCGATAATCTCGAAGAATTCGGGCCTATCAGCGAAGAGAACCTGCGTCACTACGAGCGGCTGGCCGACGACCTCCACCGCAACACCGACCTCGCCATCGCCGCGGGCTTCCCCGGGACCGCCTTCGGCGACATCGCCCTGGTCCCCGGCCCCTGGATGAAGGACCCCAAGGGCATCCGCGACATCGAAGAATGGTACATCAGCACCGTGACCCGGCGCGAGTATATCCGGGAGATCTTCGCCCGCCAGGCCGAGATCGCCGTCGCCAACCTCCAGCGGATCCACCAGGCTGTCGGCGATCGGGTCCACGTGGTCTTCATGGACGGCACCGACCTGGCCTCCCAGAACAGCCTCTTCTGCTCCCCCGACACCTACCGGGAGCTGTATCTCCCTTACGCAAAACAAGTTAACGACTGGGTCCACGCCCATACGAAATGGAAGACCCTCAAGCATTGCTGCGGCGGGTGCGAGCCGTTGATCGACGGCTTCATCGCCGCCGGCTACGATGTCCTCAACCCCGTCCAGACCTCCGCCCGCGGCATGGATCCCAAGCACCTAATCGAGACCTTCGGCGACCGCATCGTCTTCTGGGGCGGCGGCGTGGACACCCAGCAGACCCTGCCCTTCGGCACCCCGGATGAGGTCCGCCGCCAAGTGCAGGACCGGGTGAAGATCTTCGGCCGTAAGCACGGCTACGTCTTCAACCCCATCCACAACATCCAGTGCAACACCCCCACGGAAAACGTCGTGGCCATGTTCCAGGCCCTGGGCCGCAAAGTGTAGGATGGGCTTTAGCCCATGCGGTTGCGGCGGCCGCCGGGGAAGATCGTCAAGTTCCAGGGTTGACGATCTTTCCCCCGCAAGAACCCCGAAATCACGCCAAAAACGCGAAGATCGTCAAGATCGTCAACTTTTTACATTGACGATCTTCAATGCGTTTGGCGATCTTCAAGGACCTGGGCGGTCTGGCGGAGTGAGCACGTAGGATGGGCTTGGGCCCATGCGGTTCGGTGGTCCAGCCATTGGGCATCCCCCGCAAGCTGACAGCCATACCCCGTTCGTTCCTGGCGTTGTGCGGTTTCCCAACGCCGGCAAACTGGATTGGCCCGCCTCTGGTCAGCGTGTGACATCCAATATTGTGAAAATCGGAACAACAACAGAAAAGCCCTCACCGCCGCACAGAACCAACGGGGCCCCCGCGCGGCCTCGCCGCGCTCGGCCGCAGCCAAGAACCTGTTCTCGCGCCAGGACGCAGAGATCGCGAAGAAGACCTGGTGAAAGTGCCTTCACCCTTGGCGCTCTTGGCGTCTTGTCGCGAGACATAATTCTTGTCGTTTCCGTGACTTCTCTCCTGCTCCGGTGGGATTTTGCGCAGGAAATCAGGAATCCAGCAGGTAGTAATACGAATGGGAATCGTCGCTGAAGCTCAACGGAGTGCCGGACCCCAGAATCCCCTCACCTGCGAGGTTATTCGTGCTCGAAGACCATCTTCTGGACCTCGACACCTTCAATCGTCTTGAGCTTCTCCATCAACTCATAAATCGGCTGTTCCGGGCCCGCCATTTCGAGCAGGACCAAGCCGTTGGGTGAGCAGAAATCCTCAGAAACGGTGTGCAGGCCCAGCCGGGTCTTAATGCTGCAGCCGTACTCGGTCAACAGCTCCTGAATGCGCGGGACGTGCCGCACCCGTTCGGTGATGTGTACGCCCAATACGATGTGTCTGGCCTGATCCATGATTTCCGTCCTTTCTCGGTTGTACCACCATTTCCAGTGGCGCGACGCTCGCTTGCGTGGCGCCCCCTGGGGAATCAGGATAGTGCCCATCCACGAGATTTCAAGCCTGGGGCCCTGCTTTCGCGACAATCAGCGTTGAATCGGGGGGAGGCAACCCGCCGTCGGTTCTGTCGAGGTTTCCCGTCCGGATGCCGCCGGATCACAACCATCACACCACACGGACCCGCACGCGGAACAGTATCAAGAGCGGTTCGCCCGGGATCCCGCGGGTTGAACCCTGTGGTTTCGTGTTTCGTGCCCTCTGTTGGTTCCAGCTTGAACGTGGCGCTTCCGCCAGGTAGACTTGTAGCCGTGGCTGAGCTCGAATCCCGTGTCTGGGTCCAGCCGCCCACAGAATGGTGGTGTGTCCTGCGTCACCGCCCGCGTGACGGGGAGAGGCCGTGTCAAGGGAATTGCACTACTTGGGAGGAAACAATGATCAAGGTGGCAATCATTATCGGAAGCACGCGTCCAGGTCGTAAGGCCGAGGCTGTAGCCCGCTGGGTCTACGACATCGCCCGGAAACGCGGCGAGGCCGAGTTTGAAGTCGTGGACATCGCAGATTTCAACCTGCCCCTCCTCGACGAGGCCGTACCGCCGGCGATGGGTCAATACAGTCAGCCCCACACCAAGGCATGGGCGGCCAAGATCGCCTCCTTCGACGCTTATGTCTTCGTGACACCGGAATACAATCATGGGCCCTCCGGCGCGTTGAAGAACGCCATTGACTACCTCTATGGGGAATGGAACAACAAGTCCGCCGGCTTCGTGAGCTACGGCAGCGCCGGTGGCGCGCGTGCCGTCGAGCAACTGCGGCTGGTGATGGGGGAGTTGCTGGTCGCCGACGTCCGCGCCCAAGTCCTGCTTTCGCTCTTCACGGACTTTGAGAATTTCAGCGCCTTCAAGCCGGCCGCCTCCCATGAGAAATCCGTCAACGCCATGCTCGACCAGGTGATCGCTTGGGGTAGTGCGCTGAAGGCCATGCGACTGGAATCCCGCCGCGGCAAAGTGGCGTGATGCGGAATCAGCGACACAGGGCTCATACCGGAGCGTCTGGGGGTCGCACCTGCACAAGCGTCTGGGGGTCGCACCTACACATTTCACATTCCGGTGTGCCGGACAATCCAAGAACCACGCATATCGAGAGCACCTGCAGTGGTTCCGAGTCGCTTGACGCCAAGCGTACGAGTCGGGAAGCCGAGCTGTGAACTGTGTAGGTGCGAGCCCGAGAGATCTCTTGA
>JALORE010000445.1 GCA_025459125.1 Planctomycetota bacterium
GCCGGGGTCGGCGGCCTGGCGAGAGCTATGTCGGGAAGAGTCGCGTGATCGATCACGATCCTTCCACCAGCCTCAAGGATCGGTCGAAGCGTAGCAGCGCTGGCCCCCATGACTTTCCAGGGTATGAACCGCGCCAATTCCGCCAACGGCAGGTCGGAGGACAACCCGACATCTCTTATGACCGGCCGCTCGCTCAAATCCTGCACGCGACCGCTGGCCCGCACGGAGAGCGGGCCGAGGTTCAGGACGAAATTCTCCACCGCGAGATCATCCGGGGTGAGGCTCACCTTGTAGGTGATCGCGGCGTCAGCGCTCGTCAGCGTAGATGGCCACAATGAGGGATCCGTGTAGGTCATTCTACTGATGTCGATAGACCCCTCCGCCCGGTGATGGCTGCTGAGGTCGCCATCGTATTGGACTGTCAAGGAGGCGCTGCCGCCCAGCCGCTGGCCCAAGGGGCTGCCTCGGAGATAGGGTGTGAGGGCTTCCATATGCAGGGAGGAGAGTGTTGCTTGCGCGTTGAGTTGTGGATGGTCGAGGGTGAAGGAAGACGTCAGTCCGCGGAACGTTCCCTGCGCCTTCAGGGCGCCAAGGCCGGCGGGCGCCTCGTCCCGCAGGGCGATATCGAATGCAATCGCCCTTCCGGGGATCTCCTGGGTGGCGGTGATATCCACATCGGAAAACACCCGTACCATCCGCCGACCGGGGAGGGTCACGCCATCGTCCACCGTGACGTTTCCCTTCTCGATCGCCAGTTGCCGGATTTCGACCCCGACCGGTCCGGTGGCACCGGTGGATCCCCCTGCGGCGTCCGGGGAACATGGGACTCCGGTGCCGGCCGTCTGGCACGGAGCAGGACGCTGCAGGTCGTTGCTGGTTGCCCGTCCCTTCGTCCCTTCCGTTCCCGACGACGGGCCTGGGCCTTCGTCTTGCCGACCGGGTGCCAGCCGCAGTCGGACGTCCGGCCTCTCCAGCAGCACCTGGTTCAGGATAATCCTTTTGTGCAGCAAGGGGAGAATCGACACGCTGGCGTAGACACGGGAAGCGCTGAGATCTCCAGGAAAGACGGAGGCGTCGGCGATCGAAATCTCATCGACCTCGATCCAGATGCCCGGAGAAAACCCCCACGAGATCCGCCCCAGGCCTACCGTTCCGCCGACCGCCCTCTGGATCGTGGACACGATGATGCCGTGGTAGCGATTAAGGTCGAGGAGCCTGGGCACGACGATCGCGTTGACGATCAAGACGACCGTCAGAATAGCCAGGGTGATCCCCAGCCGTCTCCAGCCTCGTCTCTTCATGGCGACAACGGTTGGGGAAATTCTTCGTTCATGCTGAACGCGCCCAGTTCTCGAGCCGGAGGCCCGGAATGTTCCGAAAATGCCGTTCGTTGTTGGTGACAAGTGAATAACTGTACACGAGGGCCGTTGAGGCGATAACGAGATCGAAATCGTCTACGGTTTTTCCGCGCGTCTGCAGCTCTGCCTTGAGCGACCCAAATGTCTCCATGACGGCTCGCGACACCTCGATCACCGGAAACAACTCCCCCACGCGACGCACCTTCGCCAGATTCGCTTGCGGAGCCGCTGACTTCATTGCCCCGAAGAACAGCTCGCCATACGTGACAACGGAGATGGCCTTCGGTTGACCGGCCGTTTCCTCAAGGCGGCGCGTCACCTGACGCTCACCCTTGATCGCGTAGATGATCGTGTCGGTATCAAGCAAATACATCGCTGCCCCCTTTGAACCGCCTGCCAGAGCGGCGACTCTTGCGGATGCTCGCGGCTATCTCCCGGGCCGAGCGATCATCTTTCCAAGAACCGCAGAGAGCAAGGAAGGCCCGGGTTGCGTCTTCCGCCGAACCGTGTGAACGCGCAAGCGAATCCTGAATCAACTTCACAACCTGTTGGCTGATTGAGCGGTTGTCCAGCTTCGCGCGTGTACCTAGTGCTCGGTAAAGATCCTCATCGATCCCTTTCACTTGCAATGTGGCCACCTCAATCACCTCCCATTCCCAGGTCGTCTCTCCTTCGCAGGCATACAAGGAGAGCATACAGCCATGTTCATGATTCTGCAACCATAGTTCATGAACAGCCAACCGCACTTGGAGAGCGTCCCGGTTGTGCATGTATTTTGAGGACCTTACCGCATCGGCCCTTCCGTCGACGCTCGACTCACGCTATAGTCCCCCGTAGCAATCAGACGGGAGACCCCCCTTGCCGACGCCGAAGCGGGCCCTGGATCGTCACGCGATAGCGACTGTCATCGGTCTTTGCCTCCTCTGGGGGCTGTCCCAGGTTTCCATCAAGGTAGCGAACCGGGGCGTGAGCCCGATCTTCCAGGCTGCCGTGCGTTCCCTCATTGCCGCCGCTCTGCTTGCGCTGTGGGCGCGGCATCGCGGGATTCCCCTGCTCCATCGGAATCGCACCCTCCTCCACGGCCTGGCCATCGGCCTGTTCTTCGGCACCGAGTTCGTGTTTGTGTACCTTGGCCTGTACTACACCACCGCCTCGCACGCCGTGATCTTCTTGTACACGGCGCCGTTCTTCGTCGCGGTGGGTGCCCACTGGTTGTTGCCCGCCGAACCGCTCACGGGACGGAAGTGCGTTGGTCTCATGCTGGCCTTCGCCGGGGTTCTCTTCACCTTCTGGGACAGTCTCCACTTCCCCACCCGACTTCAACTCTTGGGTGACCTGTTGAGCCTGACGGCCGGATTTCTGTGGGCCGCAACCTCTCTCTACCTCAAACGCGTCGTTCGAACCTCCATGACCCCCTCGCAGATGCTGTTCTACCAACTCGGGTTCTCGGCGGTACAGCTTTCGGTGATGAGTCTGGTGTTCGAGCCGCGGCAGGTTACTGATCTGTCCGGCGTCGTGCTCGCCTCCATCGCGTACCAGGGTATCATCGTGGCCTTCGCCAGCTACCTGGTCTGGTTCTGGCTCATCCAGGTATACCCCGTGAGCAATATCTCCGGCTTCACCTTCTTCACGCCGATCTTCGGTATCCTGCTCGGAGGGCTGCTCCTTCAAGAACCGCTGACGGTGAAGCTGCTGGTCGGAGGCGGGTTGGTGACGGGCGGAATGGTCCTGGTCAATTGGCCGGAGGGTTGACCCTGAAACCGTTGGAAAGGAGAGTCGAATGGCCAAGGTCGCAAAGAAGCCCGGAACGTACCTCTACCCACTGCCGGCAAGCTTGATCACGTGCGGACCCACGGACAAACCGAACATCATCACGTTGGCATGGGTGGGCACGCTGTGCTCTGAGCCGCCGATTATCGGCGTCAGCATCCGGCCGTCGCGCTATTCTCACAAACTCGTGAAGGAGTGCGGCGAGGTCGCAGTCAACGTGCCCACGGCCGAGATGGTCCGCGCCGTGGATTGGTGCGGGAATGTGTCAGGACATTCCGACGACAAGTTCAAGGCGATGGGCTTGACGGCAGTCCCGACGCAGGTCATCCATACGGTTGTGATCAAAGAATGCCCGCTCAATATCGAATGCCAGGTGACCCAGACGCTGCACCTTGGCACCCACGATCTGTTCCTGGGGACAGTCGTCGCGGTGCAGGTGGACGAGGAAATTCTGGACGGTCGGGGCGAAATTGATCTGGGCAAGGCCAACCCGCTGGCGTACGGCGGGCGTGCCTACTGGACCCTGGGAAAATTCGTGGAGCGCCAAGGCTACACGGCGTCGCACTAGCCGGGCACCCACACACCCAGCGCCGCGGCGATCCGCGCAAAGAAGCCATCGGCGGCCTCGTTGACACAAAGCCAATCGGGTGCGGCGGTTTCTACCGGACCCTGGCTCACGATTCCTGCCGGTTCAACCAATATTCCCGTCACTATTGCATCCGGTTTCCAGGCCGGCCATAAGATCGGCATCGATTTAGGCGGCAAATACGAGATCGCCACGGTTACAGAAGTCGGCAAGGGTGCAACACAAACCATCCTGTTGCAGGCGGCAAAT
>JALORE010000190.1 GCA_025459125.1 Planctomycetota bacterium
GGGCGGAATCAAACGCCCAAGCGCTGACCTCGTAGATGCCATCCACAAGTGGGGGAGCGATCTGGTTGTCCGCCAGCGCCCAGGTGCCGTCACCACGATTGACGGCGGTGTAGATCGTGCCGTTGACCCTGAGCTGCACGCCGGCGGTATCATCATTCACTGTGCCCGTCAGGGCCGGCGTGGCATCGTCCGTCGTCAAAGCGTCCACACCGATGACCGGAGCGAACGTGTCAATGATGACCACCAGAGCCGTGGAGATCGCCGAGACATTGCCTGCCGTATCCGTCGCGGTCGCTGTGAAGAGGCAGTTCCCGTCACCCAGCGAGACCGCCCGGTAGTCGAAGGTCCAGACACCCGAACTATCCGCGACCGCGGTGCCGAGGCTGCTGCCGCCCAGGAAGAGCTCGACCGTGCTGTCCGCCTCGGCTGTACCGCTGATCACCAGGGTATTGTCACGGGTGATCCCGTCACCCGCGGTGCCCGTATCGTCCGCAATGCCGGCAATCACCGGCGCTGCCGGGGGCGTCCGATCCAAAAGGTTGAGCACCATGGTGCCCGCGGCACAGGCGAAGACCTCATCCGCAAACACACCCGCCGTCAGATCGCCCGCCGACTCCAGATACACATCGCCCAGCACGCCGGCGACGATCTCCGTGGCCACGATACCACCGGCCGTCGTGGTCAGCGCGATGTCGTTCTCGTCCGCATCCGTCCGCGACTCGATCAAGACGGCGGTGATATCGCCGCCCGCGGTGATGGAGATCGATCCGTCCCGGCTCACGACGCGGGTCAGAATGATGCCGTCGGATTCGCTGATGACCACCTCCCCGCTTGCCTCCGTGGTCAGCGTCAGAGAAACGACCGTGGTGGACAGGGTGATGCCGTCGGTCTCGATCACCGCCAGCGCACCGCCGTGGGTAGCCGTCAGAATGTTCACCGTCGTATTCACCGCGATCGGCCCGGAAGCTTCCACAACCAGGACATCGGCCACGATCTTCCCGGCGCTGTCCGTGATCTCACCGGCCGATAGCAGCATCACGTCGCCTTGGACGCCGGCGCTGATCGATCCCACCGCGATACTGCCGGAGGTGGTCGTCAGATTGATGTCGTGGTCGTCGCTATCGGTCAGGGACTGCACCCAGACGGCATGAATCGTGCCGGCCGCGATGCTGATCGAGCCGTCGAAACTCCGGACATTGAACAAGGTGACATCGTCGGTCTCGGTAATGGCCAGGTCGCCGGCGGCGCAGGTTTCCACGTCCAGGCGGGTCACGGTGGTGGTGAGGGTCATGGGTCCCTCGGCGCGGGCCAGGAGTTCGTCGGCTTGCACCGTGGCCACCAGGGCCCCGAGAGCGATCAGCCGGACAGCGCCCCAGGTCCCGGCGTAAATTTCCTCGGCGGTGATATCGCTTCCCGTCGTAACCAACGAAATGTCGTTGCCGTCGGCATCCGTTCGCAATTCCAAATGGCGGGCCGTGATGTCACCACCGGCCGTGACCGCCAGCGAACCGTCCGCGACCACCACACCGGGCACGATGAGGTCGTCCGTTTCGGTGATGGTCACGTCGCCCGCCGCTACGGTGACCGCGTTCAGGACGGTTACGGCGGTCCTCAGGATCATCGGCCCGCGCGCCTGAACCGTCAGCTCATCCCCGGCGATCGTGGCCGTCAGGGCACCGCCGGAATCGATGGACACGTCGCCGAGGGCACCGGCCGCAATGCCATCCGCCACAATGGCACCCGCCACGGTCGACAGAATGATGTCGTTGCTGTCCGAGTCGGTGGCCGACTCGATCTGCTCGGCCGTGATGGCGCCGCCGGCCGTGATCTCGATGGGACCGTCGGCGGTGCCGGCGTGGTGGATCAGAATGTCATCCATCTCGGCAATTCGCAGGGCTCCCGAGCCGGTGACGTGCAGGAACGCCTCTACGATTCGGGTATTCAGGTCGATCCCCTCTCCGGCGACCGCTTCCAGGCCAAGGGCAATCACCGTTGCGCCCGTGGCGCCACGGACGGCCCCCGGCGTGGAGAGATCGATGCCTCCGGCAGCCTCGACGTCTCCGGTCACCACGATGGCGCCCCCTGCCGTCACCCCGATTTCGCCGGTGGCGGCCACCAGGCCGGCCAGCTCGATGCTATCCGCTTCGTGGATGAAAATCGACCCGGACCGGCTTTCGGCCGCCAGCACCTGGAGGGATGTTTCGAGAATGTGCCCGGTCGAAAGCCGGTTGCCGATGGAAGCGCCGGCGCTCAGAACCGCCGTGGTGGCAATCAGATCGGCCTGGGCATCCCACCCAGCCACTTCCAGAATCGAACCGCCCGCGATCAGATGGACCTGGCCCTGGGCGCCGGCCGCCAGATAGTCGAGGAGAATGTCGCCGCCGGCCGTCAGGTTGACGGCCCCGCCGGTCGTCGTCAGATAGGTGACGGTGATCGTTCCGGTCGCCGTCACCTCGGCAAAGCCCGTCAGCTCGAAGTTCAGTTCGAGATCCCCGACCACAGTGAGAACCAGATCGGTGGACGAATGCCTCACCACCGCCAGGTCGAGCTCCGGGTTCCGGGCCGGGTCCGGGGGCACCCCGGCCGTCGGCAGCGCGTGCAGGCGTCCGAAATAGCCCACGACGTCGGCATCCTCATCGACCGGCGTCGCCTCCAGGATCAAGCCGTTCTGGGCCTCGAGCCACACGCGGCCGTGCGTCCGGCCGACGGCCACGAGCCCGACCAGAACGTCTCCGGCCGTCGCCGTCAGGCGGATGTCACGCCCGGCCTCATCGGTCGCAACCCGCACCTCACCGGCCGTGATCGTGCCCCCCGCGCGGACTTCGATCGTTCCCTCGGCGGCCACCACCTCGCGCAGCACGATATGGTCGGCTTCCGTGACCCGGATGTCGCCGGTACTGCCATTGCGGGCGGTCAGCTCCTCCACGCGTGTGTTCAGGGTGATGCCCCTCTGCGCTGCAACGTGCAGCCGGCCGGTCGTGATCAGACTGTCACCCCCGGTCCACACGGCTCCCGTGGCGTTGAGCCGGACTTCCTCGCCCGCCGCGACCGACCCGAGCTGGAAATCGTCCGCCTCCTGGAGACAGATCGAGCCGTGGACGGCCTGAGCATGGAGAGTCTCGGTTTCGACCTCCAGACACGGGTTGAGGTCCGAGTCGCCCGCAATGTCGGTGTCGGCCAGGAGCAGAAGGCCGGCGGCGATCACGTCGGCTTCTTCGTCCTCATCCGCTTCATAGATCGATCCCTGCGCCGCGGTCAGGGTAATCTGGCCGGCGCCCGCATCCACGTAATCAACACGGATATCGCCGCCGAGCGCCGACAACCGGATCTGCCCGCCGTGGGCCTTCAGATGGGTCACGGTAATTCCGCCGGTGGCGGTAATGAATACGCTACCCACCACGTCCGCAGCCAGATTCAACACCAGGTCGCCCACGACATATTCGACCAGATCGTTCGGGTGGGCGGATTCCGTCAGGTCCATTTCCAGGTTCAAATCCGCAGCGCTCGCACTGCCGATTTCGCCGCCTGCGGTCAGGTCGGCGCGGTTGCCGACGATATCGGCATGAAGGTCGAAAGCGTCGATTTCCCGAATGTCGCCGGCGGCCTCCACGGTCACCGCGCCGTGCCATCGGCCCGCCTGGATCAAACCGATGAGCGCATGGCCGCTCCGGGACACCAGATGGACGTCACACCCCGAGCGATCGGTCTGGGAAATCACGCTCAGGGCGGTAATCGTCCCGCCGGCCGTCACCGCGACGGTCCCGTCGGCGGCGATTAGCTCGCGCAGGAGGATATCATCGGCTTCGGTCAGGCGGATGTCCCCGGGCCCGAGCGCCGAGAGGCAGACCTTCTGCACCTCGGTGTTCAGAACGATCCCGGTCTGGGCCTGGGCCCACAGTCGGGCGGCCTTGACCAGCCCGCCACCGGCCAAGCCGGCAGAGCTCGTCAGCCTGACCTCGTCCGTAGCCATGAGCCTCCTCGTCAGCGTCAGAGTCTCCACGAACTCCAGGACCATGGACCCGGCCGCCATGTCCGCCAGCAGCGCGACGGTCTGGCCGCGCAGGCGCAGTGTGCCGGCTCCCAGGTTGACGGCCCCGGTCCGGGCCGTGGTGGCCAGAGAGATGCCGCCGCCGTACGAGGAGAACAGCCCGGTCGGGAGATCCAGGGCGGCCCCGTTGCCGAAGATGGTCACGCCCTCCATGCCTCGGAAATCGATGGATACGCTGCCGTTGGTGACCTGGCCGGGGTTCAAATGCAGAGGGTAGACGCTGGAAACCTGTTCCACAAAGACCCGGTCCTGAGCCCCCTGTTCGTCCAGGATGTCCACACCGCTCGTCACAGCACACAGGTCGGCAGCGGTGATGGTCGCGCGGGCCTCGGCCAGACGGAACTCGTAGCTGTCGTCCCCGCCCTTATCCTGCACGTACACACGATAGGCGGGGAAGGCCTCGACCTTCAGCGTGTCGTTGCCCGGCCCGAGGATGATGCTGGTGACCTTGGCGCCGGTCTGGACGGCGACCGTGCCGCCGTTGATGGAGAACCGCACCTCGCTGCCGTTGAGCACCACGCTGACCGGGGCGGTGACCGTGCCGAAATCCATGGACTCTTGCGAAGTGCTGTCGAGGAACGTATCGGCGCCGAACCCGTTGCGGAACACGTAGGTATCGTTATCGGCACCGCCCTGCAGCGTATCGTTGCCGGCTCCACCTTCCAGGACATCGTTGCCGGCGCCGCCGTCGAGAGTGTCGTTCCCATCGCCACCCTGCACCATGTCCGTACCGTCGCCACCGTCGAGCCCATCCTGGCCGCCGCCACTGTCGAGGGTGTCGCGGCCAAGCCCGCCCCGCAGCGTATCGTTGCCGCTGCCGCCCAAGAGCATATCGTCGCCCGCGCCGCCCTCCAGGACATGATTCGTCCCTTGCGTCACGATCAGCGTGTCGTTGCCGTTGCCTCCGCCGATCGTGGCCGATCCGTACCCACGGTAGGAGAGAGAGTCATCCCCGTCCCCGCCGTCGATGACGACATTGCAGCGGACGTTGCCGTCGAAGTCCACCGAATCGTTGCCGTCTCCGGCATAGGCTACAATGCGGTTGACGCGGGAATAGGTCTGCGTATACCCGAAGGCAGAGACCTGCACAGTCTCGTAGCTCCCGTCTCCACTTACATGCGTGATCGTAAACGCCTCATCCTTATATCCGGAATAGAGACCACCGCGTGCCGAGGCATAAGGACCCATATGCAGAGTCAGGGTGCCACCGACGTCCCACCTGGCCAACGGCGGCGGTGACGTCGGCGCAGCCGGGGGCACCGGAGAAATGTTGCCCAGATTGATCGTCAGCGGGGGCGGATAGGGCCACAGATTGATGGCCAGGGAGAAACTCAGACCGGTCCCGGTGATGACAAGATTGGCACTGGCTCCGATCGACACCCAACCCACGATGCCTACCGATCCGCTGGCATAGAACCGGAATTCCGAACTGCCCAAAGTGATGTAGGTCTTGGCGCTGAAGAAATACGTGAAGGGCCAGATGTATACCTCCGCATACAGATCTGCCTGCGCCGTGAAGCGGAAATAGCCGCTGGAATAGAGGTCACCGGAGAGCCGGGCGTGAAGGGGACCGACATCCAGAGCCAGGTCCCGGACGGACAGCTTGAAACCGCTGGAGTCCACGACAATATTGACTGACCCGACCCCGGTGCGAAAGCCAAGGACGTTCAAGCTGCCGTTGGCGACCAGGACTCTGATGGTGTTGTGGGGGATGCCATAGGTGGGGTCGTTGGACGCGGTCGTATTGATCTGCAGGGTAAAGCTCCCGAAGATCTGGATGCCGGGGAAAGGAACGAAGGAGGAACCCGAACTGAACGACAGGCCCGCGTGCAAGACCAATCCGCTGGAATTGATCGTCGTACCGGCCACCACGTTGAAGCTGACCCCGAAGATCCGCACTTTGGCGCTCGCACTGGCAGACACTCCCGACGATCCGACGGTGAGAACGAAGGCGCCATCGAGGTTGACCAGGTTGAGAACCCGCAGATAGCCGACAATCGTGACCCGGGCATAGGGACCGGCCGGCAGATTCACGGATTGTCCCGCGATGGTCCCCACGGCCTGTGTGGTCGTGTTGACTTCCAGGGTGAACTGCCCGCAGAAGGAGAATCCTGACCCGCTGTACCCGCCGCCGGCGTTGAGGCTGATCTGGGCCGCCACCCCCTGGGCGTTGATCAATAAGGCGCCGCGCGCCTCCAGGGAGAGCAGGGTCAGGTTCGCCACGACCGCCTTCAGCGTGGCCTCGGCCGCCAGTTCAAAGCCGCCGCTGCCGGCCCGGAGCGCGAAGCGGCCGTCGAGGCGGAAGCTCTTTGTGGAACCGACGGTCAACTGAAGATGACCGTTGTCCACGATCAGCCGGCCGTAGGGCCCGGGCTCGAGATCGGCCGCGTGGTTGCCGATCCGGACCACGCGCGTATTCGACGTGTTCAACTCGAAGAGGAAGTTGCCGCCCAAGGCGAACCCGCTGCCGCCCAGGTCGGCCCCGCCCCCGAGGGTCAGCTCCATCCGGGCGGCCACGCCCCGGCCGTTGACGAGCAGGGCCCCGGTCGCGCCCAGGCTCAGAATCGGCTGTCCGGCCACGCGGGCTTCCAGCCGGGCGTCCGCCGTGACCACCCATCCCGCGCTGTCGAGCTCCATGTCGAAGACCCCGCACAGGTAGAATCCGGTCTCCGCGCTCGTCTGCAGACGGAAGGTCCCCTCGGCATGGAACAGGAGATACTGCGTGCCGGCGCCCGGAACCTCGCCCTGGGGGGTGTTCGGGACCACCAGGGTCAGCGCGATCCCCCCCGCCGGCGCGCCCCGGGATTCCAGGCGGGTCAGGCCGTCGGCCAGAAGTACGCTCACCACCTGCCCCGGCAAAACGCCCTGCAACGCCGCCTGGTCCGCGGGAGCGACCGCGAAGACGGTGAAGGCGTCGAAATGATCGGGCAGCGCCAGCGCCACGCCGTGACCCATCGTATTCAGCACCAGATCGAACTGGCCCGTCAGCGCCAGGCCCAGGCCGCTGAACGGCGCCGGCGCGTTGAGATCGTAGAACCGGTCGGCGGGATCCAGCTCGGAGGCCAGCCGGAGTTTCAGTTTGCCCGCCACGCCCCCGGCCCGCATCTGCAAGACCCCGCCGGCAACCAGCTTCAGCAGCGTCACCTGGTCAAAACCGAGGAACACCTCCGCCGCGACCGCCACCATGGTGGACTGCTCGGTGATCTCCAGGTCGAAGGTGCCCGCCATCTCCAGGCCCGGAAACGCCATCCCTCCTTCCGCGTGCACCAGAAAGTAGGACCGGCCCGCGCCGTCCGGCACAGGTGTGACCGGCGGCGGAATCTGGGGTGTGTTGGCGATGACCAGATAGTAATCGGTCTTCTCGGGGTTGACCGGGTTCGGCTCGGAGCGGAACCGGGTCAGGCCGTCGCGCAACAGGACGGGCTGGCCGTAGTCGGCCGCATCGGGAAGATCGAAGATCGTGCACAGAGTCGCAAGGCTCAAGTGGGCGGGCAGCAGGATCTCGACACGATTCTTGGTCGTGTTGAGAATCAGGTCGAACCTCCCCGTCATGGTGAAGCCCAAGGCCGTGCCCGGCGGGGCGGCCTGGGGATCATAGCGCGGATCCTCGGCCGGGATCGCGCTCAGGAGCTCCAGCTGGACTTTGCCCGCCGTACCATAGGCATCGACCTTGAGGAAGCCGTTGGCCGCCAGCTCGAGCAGCGTCGCCTCGCCGGCGCGAAGCAACAGGGTGGCGTTGACCGCCATCAGCGCCGACTGCTCGGTGATCTCCAGGTCGAAGGTGCCCGCCATCTCCAGGCCCGGAAACGCCAGCCCGCCTTCGGCGTGGACCAGAAGGTAGGGCCGGCCCGCGCCGTCCGGCACAGGTATGACGGGCTGCGGAATCTGGGGTGTGTTGGCGATGACCAGATAGTAATCGGTCTTCTGGGGGTTGACCGGGTTCGGCTCGGAGCGGAACCGGGTCAGGCCGTCGCGCAACGGGACCCCGGCGCCGTCATAGGGTCCCTCCGGGAGGTCGAAGATCGTCCGGAGAGTCTCCAGGCTCACGTGCGCCGGCAGCGGTACGTGGACATGATTCCCGGTGGTATTGACAATCAGGTCAAACTGTCCCGTCATGGTGAAGCCCAGGTCCGCGCCCGGGTCGGCGGCCTGGGAATCGTGGCGCGGATCATCCGGCGGGATCGCGCTCAAGAGTTGCAGCCGTATTCGGCCCGCCAGGCCGGAGGCATCGAGCCGGAAGAAGCCGTTGGCGGCCAGCTCGAGCAGGGTCGCCGCGCCCATCCGGACCGACAGCGTGGCGTTGACCGCCATCACGGCAAACTCCTCGTTGGCCTCCAGATCGAACGTGCCCGCCAGGACCGCACCCGGCAACGTCAGCCGGCCCTCGGCATGCACCACCAGGTACCTCGCGCCCGTGCCGCTGTTGGAGGCCGGAATCTCGACGGGCGGCCCCACGGCGGTGTCCGGCGTAGGGTTGACGATCAGGTGGAATTCCGTGCGGGTGGCGTCGATATACACGGCCTTGAGCCGGGTCAGACGATCGGGCAGCAGGACCGAGGCCACCGGCGCCCCGGCCGCCACGCCGCGAAGGTCGGCCTCCTGTTGATTCGTAATGCCGAAGGATGCCAGGTCGTCGAACCGGTCCGGCAGGAGAATGTCCTGGCAGCGCCGGGTCGTATTCAGGATCAGGTCGAACCGGGCGTCGGCGTCGAAGCCGGCCCCGGTGCCCAGCCCGGGCAACTCGGACAACGGCGGCGGCACCGCGGACAACGGGTCCACCCCGGGAATGGTCGGCGGATTCTCGTCGTCGATGAGGCGCAGGTGAATCTTGCCGGCGATTCCCGTCCCGTCCAGCTGCGCGACTCCGAGCGCTTCGAGCTGGAGCACGCGCCAATCCCCGAAGCCGACGGTCAGCAGGGCATGGATGTCCAGGGTCGCCCGCTGCGCGTCGACGAACAGGTCAAAGCCGCCCCGCAGGGTGAAGCCGGGAACGGTCAGCGCCCCGACGGCGTGCACGAGGAGATAAGATTCCGCCTCCTGACCGGGAGTCGGCGTAGCCGGCACAATCAGGTGGAGCTCCTCCCGGCCGGTGGTCGGATGGCGGACCCGGCGCAGCCTCGTCCGCTGGTCCGACAGCAGGACCTCGTCCCCCACGTCCCGGATCTCGTCCGGGTCGACTCCGAACACCGCCGGCGCATCGAAGCTCTCCGGGAGAGCGAAGTCCTGCACCTCTCGGGTCAGATTGATCGTGAGGTCGAAGAAGGCTTCCTGGTCGAAGCCGCAGCCCGGGCCGAACAGATCCGCCAGCGGCACCGACTGGTCCAGTTCCAGTTGCAGCTTGCCCGCCAGGCCCGCCTCGGCGAGGTAGAAGGCGCCGCCGGCCTTCAGGTCCAGCAATTCCAGCGTCCCGAAGCCGACGACCAGATGACCGCTCACGGTCATCACCGTCTGCGTTTCTTCGGCGCGCAGGTAGAAGCTCCCGGTCAGCGTGGCCCCGGGCAGGCACAAGTCGCCGTGGGCGTATAATAATAGGAAGAACGCGCCCGCCGCGCCGGCGGCGGGGACGGCCTCGGGCGGCGGCGTATCCCGAGCCGGCGTGTTCTTGACGATCAGGTGATAGGCCGTGGTGCCGGCCGGGAGGGCGACGGCTTTGAGGCGGGTCAGACCATCCTGCAGGACGACCGAGCCCGTCGTCGCCAGCGCCGCCTCTTCTTCGTCCGACAGCCCAAACGAGGCCGGGTTATTGAACCGCTCCGGGAAGACGATCTCCTGAACCTGCTTGGTGGTGTTGACGATCAAGTAGAATTCCGCCTGGAAGCTCAGTCCAGGCAATGCCGACAGGGGAGGATTGTCGTCGACGACCTCCAGACTGATCCTGCCGGCGATTCCCGCCTCGTCGATCTGCACGATGCCGACGGCATTCAGCTCGAAGTAGTTCTTCATCGCCATGACGGCATGGATATCCATGACGGCATTCTGCCGGTAAACGAACAGATCGAAGCCGCCATCCAGAATGAAACCAGGGAACGCCAGCTCACCGACGGCGTGCACCAGAAGGTAGAACTCGCCGCTGGGCCCTGCCGCCGGCGGTCGCTGCGGCGATTGGGGTACCAGCAGATGGTACTCGACCCGGCCGGCCACGGGATCATATTGCGCCTGCAGCCTGGTGAGGTCATCGGACAGCCAGACCCATTGGGGCTCGTCGCCGGGACCAACGTCTTCCAGGATCGCCCGGTCGGCCGCCGACACGGCAAACGCCGGGAAAGGATCGAAGGTCTCCGGCAACAGTATGTCCTTGTCGAGCGCGGTAGTATTGACCACCAGATCGAACTGGACATCCGCAGCGAAGCCGGCGTCCTGGGCGACCCCCTCAAAGAGTTCCGCCAATGGCGCGGAGGTGGACTGGGTATCCAGGGACAGTTGCAGCTTGCCCGCGAAGCCCGTATGGTCAAGCTGGAAAGCGCCCCCCGCCACCAAGTCCAGCAATTCCAGGGACCCGTACGTGATCAACAGATGGCCGCCCACGACCATCAGGACATTGGCTTCGTCCGCAAAGAGGTTGAAACTGCCTTCCAGCAGCGCGCCCGGCAGTTCCAGCCGGCCTTGTGCACGTACCAGAATGTAGAACTCGCCCTGGGCCTCGGGACCGGGTTGCGGCTCGTCCGGAAGCACGGCTTCCTTGGGTACGAGCAGGTGATAATCGAATTCTCCGTCTTCCGGGGGCCCACGCGGGGAGGACCACAGCCTGGTGAGCTTGTCCGGAAGCAGTACGCCACCGGAGTAGTCCACCGCCTCCGACAGGCCGAAAGCGTCGAACACGTCAAACGTCTCGGGCAGGAGAATGTCCGCTTCGGCCAAGGTGGTGTTGACCAGCAGATCGAAGGTGGTATCCGCGTCAAACGTCCACCCGGCGATATTCAGGTCCTCGGGCAGGTCGCTCACTTGCCTGAGGCTGATCTTCCCGGCAATCCCGGCGTCGTTGATTCTCAGGATACCGGCGGCTTTCAGCTCCAAAAGAGTGAAGCCGGCGGCGCCGATGGCGAAGTCGGCATTCAGGATCAACAGCGCTTCCGAGCCGCTGGCTTTGAAATCGAAGGTCCCTTCCAGCCGCATGCCCGGCAACGCCAGGCTGCCGTCGGCATGGATCAGGATATAGCTCTCGCCCGGGACTTCCGGATGCGCATCGGGAACCGGGGCGGGCGGCACGTTCTGCGTCTTGGGGAGGAAGAGATGATACTCGAGATCCGCGGGAGCGCCGGTCGACTTCAACGTGGTCAACTGGTCCGAGAGCACCACTCCGGCGGAATAGTCGACCGCCTCGCTCAACTCGAAAGCGGTGAAGACATCAAAGTAATCGGGCAGCAGGATGTCGACTTCCTTCTCCGTGGTATTGAGCAGCAACTCAAACCGGGTGCTCTCGGAGAATTCCACTCCGGAAAGGCCCAGACCGGCCAGCGGGTCCGCCGACTGGCTCTCAAGCAGGATCTTGCCGGCCAGACCGCCATCGCCGATCTGCAAGACGCCGGAAGCCAGGGACTCGTAGAGCACCAGGTCGCCCACCGCAACCTTGAAGTTTGCCAGGACTACCAACACCGTCGAGTTGTTCGTACCCTCATCAAAGCCGAAGGTGCCGTCGAATTCCACGCCGAGCAAGGAGATCCTGGCTTTCAGGTGTCCTTTGAGCTTCGCCTGGGAGAAGTTCAGGAAACGCGCCTCACCCCCGGCCGTCGCGCCGGAACCGGTTTCCCCAAAGCCGACGGCCAGACCGCCGCCCGGCAGTTGGCTGAAATCGATCGCGGCCGACGAACTGAGGCTCAGGCCGATATTCACCGAGAGGTCCAGGCCGTCCGAATCCGTGGACGCCCCGGGGATCCCGACCAGCCCGATGGTGTCTGCCGAGGCTTTCAGGGCCAGATACAGGCTGGGATTCAGAAGCTCGGTTCCCACCGCGATGGCCATGGCGAGATGGAAGTTGTCCACGGCAAAGCCCACGGCATTGGTATTGACCGGATCGGCCGCGTCGATCACGCCGTCGTGGTTGGTATCCCAACGATAGGGACCATTGGCGCCCACGAAGCCGTAGACGTTTTGGGCCGCGATCATCAGGATCGCCACGTCCTGGTTCCTGCCGTCCGTCAGGGGCACCGTTCGGCGGGACTCGGCGCTGAAGGCAAAGCGCCCGCTGAAGGCAACCAGGTCGCGAACCCGCAGGGTGGCTTGTCCCACCGAGGCGCGAATCAGCCCGGTGTCGAAGTCCAGGTAATACGAATCCGAACCGGTGAAGACCTCTAGCCCCGCAGGGTCGAGTTGTGCGTCCCCATCCCGGTCTTCGGCGTCCAACACGCCATTGCCGTTGGCGTCCTCGCCCGCGTCCAAGACGCCGTTGCCGTTGGCGTCTTCGGTGTCCAGCGCGCCGTTGGCGTTGGTGTCCTCGCCGGGGAAGCTCTCGGCAAAATCGAGCGCGGGCAGCAGCGGTCCCCAGGGAGTGGCCACATTCAGCTCCACGGCGAGATTGACGATCTGGGCCTGGATCTCCTGCAATCCCACGAAACCGACGTTGTAGGCGGTTCCCCTGACCGCGAAATAGCGCGGCCTGACCAGTTCGGCCAGAAGGCCCAGTCCCGGAACCGGGGCCAGCAGGCTGAACACCGGACTGTTCGACTGCAGCACCGCCAGGCCGAAATCCAGATCGGTGGCTACCAGGCCGACGGCGTTCGCGTCGAGCTCGGCGGTCTCCTGGGCGTCCACGATGCCATTGGCATTCACGTCGCCGTACTGCTTCCCTCCGATGGTGACGAGAGCATCGTCCGCGGCCAGGGTGGTGTAGGTGCCGTCGTTCTCCCGGTAGGCCCAGGAAACCTGGCCATCCAGATCCAGGTCAGTCCAGTAGGGCCCGTTGACGCCCGCAAAGAGCGTGACGTTCGAGCCCCCGATGGTGAGCGAGTCCACACTATGGGTGAGAGTCCCCGTCGCCAGGTCAAAGCCCAGAGGCGCCAGAATGCTCTGCAGATCGGAGGATGCGGCGATCTCCGCGAGGATGTCCGTCGGAATGCCGCTGTTGACCGTAACAGAGTAGGTCGGACCGGCCTCCAGTGCGAAGCTGCCGCCCAGGTACAGGAAGTCCGACAGTTGCAGCGTGGCCTGCCGCACGGAGGCGCGCAGCAATTTGCGGTCGAAGTCCAGGACCACCGGCTCGCCGCCGGTCTGGACCTTCAGACCGGCCGGCTCCGGGCCAGCGCCGTCCGGGTCCGGGAAGCTCTTGAGGAAGTTCAGTGACGGCAGGAATGGACCCCAGGTGGGCGTGGCGACATTCATGGCGATCTCGATTTGGCGGGCTTGGGCCACGATGTCATCCAGTCCCACGAAACCCACCTGGCCGGC
>JALORE010000191.1 GCA_025459125.1 Planctomycetota bacterium
CCGGATGCCTTCGGCCTGGCCCTCGAAGTTCAGCAGGAGCCGGTGTCGCAGGGCCGGCAGCGCTGAGCCGACGATGTCGTCGAAGCTCACGTGGTAGCGTCCATCGAGCATGGCGCGGACCTTGCCTGCCAGGACGACCGCCTGCACCCCGCGGGGCGAGGAGCCGAACCGGACAAACCGGTTCGTCATCTCCGTGGCGAATTCCCCTTGCGGATGGGTCGCCAGGACCAGGCGAATCGCGTAGTCCTGCACGTGCTCCGCGACGACGACCCGCCGGATGAGCTTCTGGGCCCAGAGGATCTTCTCGGCGTCGGCCACCGACTCCGCCCGCGGCTCCTGGCCGGTCGTCGTGCGGTCCAGCACGGCCTTGAGCTGCTCGCGATTGCTGTAGCTGACCAGCAGCTTGAAGAAGAAGCGGTCCAACTGGGCCTCGGGCAGCGGGTACGTGCCCTCCTGCTCGATGGGGTTCTGGGTCGCCAGGACGATGAAGGGCTCGCGCAGCCGGCGGATCTGCCCGCCGCTGGTGACGGAGTGCTCCTGCATGGCTTCAAGCATGGCCGACTGCGTCTTGGGCGTGGCCCGGTTGATCTCGTCGGCCAGGATGATCTGCCCGAAGATCGGCCCGGGCTGGTACTGGAATTCGCGGCGCCCGGTCGCCTGGTCCTCGACGACGATGTTCGTGCCGGTGATATCGGCGGGCATCAGGTCCGGCGTGAACTGAATCCGCCGGAACTCCAGGGAGAACGCCGAGCTGAGCGTCCGCACCAGCAGCGTCTTGCCCAACCCGGGGACGCCCTCCAGCAGCACGTGTCCCCCGGCAAACAGGGTGATCAGGACGTCATCCACGATCTGCTCCTGGCCCACGATCACCTTGCCGATCTCGCGCCGCAGGGCTTCGAACATCGCGCGGAAATCCTGGCACTGCTTCTCGACTTCCTTCTCATTCACAGCCATTTTCGCATTCTCCAAATTCGCACGCGACCTGAGCACGTGACATGCTGACAGTTGCGTTCCTTCCGCCGTGGCGCGTGGCTGCGGCAAGCGTCAGCTTGCCGATGGTTCCTGCGCACGCCCGGCGCCCTCGGCACTGCCATTCGGTTTCCACACGCATTTGCACAGTCGGGGTCCAAGCACGGTCTCTATTCATTGGCGCCTCCCTTGTCCTCGTGAGCGGTCTTCTTGCGCCGGGCCTGCAGAAGCTGGTCGATGTGCGTCGTTTGCGGAGGCTTCTTCGGTTTCTCGGGCTCCTTCATTTCCGGTTTCGGCGGTTCTTCCCGATGCGTCGGCTCGGCGCTCAGAAGCTGGCCTTCGTATTCCTGCGCGCCTTCGTAGTGCCGCGACGCCGCCTCGGCCTGGCGGGTGGACCACTGCTCGCGCAGCTTCTGCCGGCGGGCCTGCAGACGGGAGATCACCTGGTCCTGCTCCTGCCGGGCCGTGCGGGTGAGCCAGGCCCGAGCCCGGCGCAGCGCCGCCCGCACGTCGACCGCCACGCGCCGGACCGCCACATCCAGCAGGAAGACCGCCAGCCACGCCAGCATCAGCGGCCGCAACAGCGGCAGATACGTCTGCGGGAACTTCAGACCGGCGTAGTCATACAGGTTCACGTCGTTCGGGTCGGACACCAGGGACAGGACCCGGCCGCCCGTGATCCGGCTGACCTCCCGCAGCAGCGGCGCGTTGTCGGACAGGTCGCGGAACTCCGGGGCAAACGGGACCGTGACAATCGCGTTGGCCAAGCCCGAGGCCCCTTCTGGGCCGGCCTTGCGGTAACGCAGATTGACGATGTAGCTGCCGGAGGCGGACACCTTGAACCGACCCGCGTACTGGCCCGGTCCGGTCTGAGCCAGTTGCAGCGGCTCGGACTTCATCTCGGGCGTCAAAACCTGGCCTTCGACTGCCGCCAGATCCAGGGACTTGCCCTGGGCGTCGAGGGCCTCCACGCGGACCGTGGCCTCCTGGCCTTGCGTGTCGGTCGCGATCTCGCACTCGGTGGACTGCGCGGGCCGGCCCGCCCAGCGGACCACCTGCTCCCAAAACCGGGCGAAATCGCCCCATTGCAGCCACGGCCCGGCCCAGCGGCTGTCCGCGGAGCTGGTGAACGCGACGCAGCGGCCCAGGCCCGCCTGGCACGTCGCCAGGAGCGGGTCCGCCTGGTGGGTCGCCAGGACCAGTTGGTTGAGCCCCCCTTTCGGCCCGGTCAGGACGTGACCGTTGAGAGTGGGCAGAGGCAAGGCCACGCCGCGGAGGATCTCGCTGAGCCCGAACGTCACCTGCGGCGTGAACGGCTCCTCCAGGATCAGCGAGCGGCGAACGACTTGCGCCTCCTTGATGAAGATCTGCGGCAGCGTGGCGGGATCGGTCACGTCGTAGTAGCGGCCGCCGGTGGCCACGGCCATCTGCTGCAGGTTCACCTTGCTGCCCGGCGTATGCGGGAAGATGCAGACACCCGTGCAGGTGATGCGCGCGTCCGACAGTTGAGTCAGCAGCTGTTGTGACGGCGGGGTCGGGTCGCCGTCGGTAATCACGATCACGTGCTTCTGGCCGGCGTCGCACCGGACCAGCGCATCGTGGGCCATCTGCAGGTGGTCATGCAGGCTGGGCATGTCCCCCATTTGCATCTGCTCGATCGCGCCGACGACCTTGTCCCGGTCGCCCACCGGCTGCAGATCGTACACCCAGTCGCCCGTCCGGCTCCAGTTGTACGAGAGAATGCCCACCAGGTCGAGCCGGCTCAGCGTGCCGACCGCGGCCATGGCGACCTTCTTGCCCCAGTAGTTGCCCTGGGGCATCTCGCAGGCGTGCATGATCAGGACCAGCGCCCCTTTCGGCAACTGCTTCTTCTGCGGCGGGTCCAGGTCCACCGGCAGAATCTCCGCGACCGGCGAGCCGATCCAGCCGCCGGCGCCGAAGGCGTTGGGCCCGCCGGTCATGATCAGGCCCCCGCCCAAGTCCTTGACGTACCGGCACAGCATCTCCTGGTGCGCGAAGGTGAGGCTCCCGCAGTCGACGTTGGCCAGGACGATGGCATCCGTGTCAATCAGCAGCGCCAGGTCGTCCGGCAGGGCGCTGGCCGGGAGATAGCGCACCGCCATGTCCGTGGCCCGCAGCGCCTGCAGCAGCGACCGGGCGGAAGTGTCATCCGCATCGACCACGAGAATATGGCCCGGGCCGGCCACGTACGTCATCGCACTGGCGCGATTGTTTTCGGCAATCCGATCCTGCTGGGGATCGTCCGGCAGGAAGACCGCCTGGAAATTGTGGATGCCCCGCGTGCCCACCGGCAGGGAGATGGTCTTGACATTCGTCCCCTCCGTCAGCTCGACCGGCGCTGCGACCTCGGGCCCCTCGGGGATCAGGTCGACCGGCTCACCATTGAGCGTCAGCAGCAGCTTGCCGCGCACGGCGGCGGTGCTGTTCAGAACGAAACGCAGCGAGATTGTCTGCCCGCTGCGGGCGCGGAGCGGCGCCGCCAGGCGCTTAAACAGCACTTCGCTCTCGTAGCGGTACTCCAGCGGCAGCACGTCGATGGGGATGCCGTTGGCCGCCGCGGTCCGGGCGGCTTCCTTCAGGTCACCCTGGGTCTCGTTGCCTTCACTCAGCAGCACGATCCGCATCGCGGTGTCCGGTGGAGCGATCGCCAGGGCCATTTCGATCCCGCTCGCCAGCCGGCTCTGCTGCCCGGTCAACATCGTATTGCGGCGCCGCAGAGTGGTGTCGCCGGAGGGGAGCTTGGAGATGCTGGCCGTCTCCGCGACATCCACGACGGCCAGTTGGTTGACGCCCCGACCGACGGCGACGGCATGGGACAGGTAATCCAGGGCCGCCTCCCCCAGCGGCGCGGGAATGGACTGGCTGCGGTCCACCACGGCAATCACCGTGGCACGGCGGCTCTCCTTGACCAGCATGGGCCGGGCCAGCAGGACCACGAGGATCAGCACCGCCAGCACGCGCAGCACGAGGGCCATCGTCCGACGCCCCGTCCCCAGGGCCGCCAGGTTCCGCCGGGCCAGCCAGATCATCGGCACGATCACCAGCCCGACCACCAGCCACCATGGCTGGCCAAGATAGAAGCCGTACGTGTCTGTCATCTCACAATTGCCAGACTTGAATTCGATTGTTGCCCGCATCCACGACAAAGGCCCGGCGGTGGGCATCGACCGCCACGGCCCAGGGGTAGGCCAACTCGCCCAACTGCCGCCCGGCCCGGCCGTACACAGCCAGGGACTTGCCCTCGGGACTGAATAACTGGATGCGGTTGTTCCCGAATTCGCACACCACGATCGTCCCATCCCTCAACAGCGACAGGCCATAGGGATAACGAAGCTGGCCGGGACCGCAGCCCGCGGCGCCAAAGTAGCCCGACAGGCGCCCCTTGAGATCGTAGATGGCGACGCGATGGTTGCAGGCGTCCGCCACGTACAGGCGTCCGCGCGCCACATCCAGGCACAGGGCTGCCGGGCGTGAAAGCTGTCCCGTCCCGGCGCCGGGCGTGCCGAAACTGAAGAGAAAGCCGCCTGCGCTTGTGAAGACGCTGATCCGGTCGTTGCCGCCGTACTCGCTGACGAACACCCGGCCGTCGGGCGCGAAGGCCACGTCGGTCGGAAAGATGAAGCAGCCATCCTCCTGCCCGTATTGGCCGAACGAACCGAGCGACGTGCCGTCCCGCGCAAAGATCGCGACACGATGGTAGTGCGTATCCGCTACAAAGAGCCGGCCGTCCGGGTGGACGCTCATGCCGGTGGGCTGGCCGGCCTCGCTCTGCGGCAGGCGGATCGTTCCGAGGCATTTACCGGCCCCGGTCAGGCGTTGGATGCGTCCTGACTTGTCCACGACGAGCACCGAGCCGTCGGGGTCGAGATCGATCCCCCGCGGGTAGAGGAATTCTCCGGGTCCGGCCCCGGTCCTGCCGAACGACTCCACTACCTCCGGCGTCCCGGCGCCCTCCGCACGACCGCAACCGGTGACGGGGAGCACCGTCAATAGCAGAACCGGCATCCAGCGGCGCAGTGAAGCCAGCCGCAGGAGCGTGACGGTCGCAGCCGCCAGCAGAACGAACAGCAGGACCAGCACCAAGCAAGAGGCGATCACCTGCTGATCCCGGGCGTAATGCATCTGGTTGAGCAGGCGCTGCGCGAAGTTCGGCAGACCCGCCGGCAACAGAACCATCGTCGCCGCCAGCTCTGTGAAACTGAACATCGTCACCAGGAGGAATGTCCCCACCAGCACCGGCCAGGTCCTGGGCAGGTGCACGTGCCACCATGCGTTCCAGGGTGTGGCGCCATCCACGGCGGCCATCTGGGCCAACCGCTCGCGGTCGGGATAGCGCGTCAGCAGCAGCAGGATCAGCGCCAGCCCGGCGAAGCGCGAGGCCTGTCCGGCGCTGACCAGCAGCCAACTCTGGCGCAGCTCGGGAGCCAGGCCGCCGAGTGCGGACAGCTTCAGCAGGGAGACCGCCGGCAGCGCGGCCGGCAGGAACATCGCCAGCAGGATCGTGCCGCCGACGATCAGCGCCAGCGCCCGCCGGACCGGTCTGCCCGGCTCCGCAGGGGAAAGCCCGCCCAGGGCCAGCAGGTACGCGACCACCGCTGCGACCCCGGCGGTCAGGAGCGACCAGGCCAGATCGTCCGCGTGCAGCGTCAGGAATTGCCGGAAGGACTGCCAGGTCGTGACGTGGGCGACGAGCAGAACGACCGGGACCACCCACGAAACCACCAGCAACAGGATCAGCACCACCCAGGCCCAGCGCTGCGCGCCGAGGCGGGCGGTCCTGGTCGTTACCGTAGCCGGCGTCCACCGGTGCGAGGCCCGCGTCAGGACGAGGGCCGCGACGAGAGCGATCACCGTAACCGGCCAGGCCGCCCGCGCGACCGGGGCCATCGCGCCGGTCAGCTCATAGAGCACCGCCAACTCCGTCCCGACGGTCTTCACGCCCGCCAGATGGAAGGTGGCGAACTCCGACAGAGACAGCACCAAGCAGACGCCGAAGGCCAGCAAGATGGTCCGCGCCAGCAGCGGCAGCGTGACATGCCGCAAGACCTGGGGCCCGGTCGCTTCCAGGGCCGCATTCTCCCAGAGGCGTCCATCCAGGCTCCGCCAGCCCTGGGCCAGCACCAGGGCCGCCAGCGGCCAGTACCAACCGATGAGCACGCCGGTTGAGGTCGTGACCCCGACGAGCCGGGCCACGTCCGGCCGGGATGCCAGCAGGCGACCCAGGGATGTGGTAGGACTCAGCAGCAGCGTCCAGGCGTAGTAGAGAACATATTGAGGCAACACCAGTGGCACCAGGAGCAGCAATAGAAGAACTGCGTGAGGCGCACCCGCGGTTCCGAGCAGCTTGCCCGGCAGCCAGCCCAGCACGACCGCCGCCGCGGCGATGAGACCGGCGAGGAAGCACGTCCGCAGCAGAGACACAAAGACCGGCTGCACGACTTCGTTCTGCGGTGCGGAGACAGCCGCGTCCACCGTCAGGGCCCCCAACGGCAACAGAATCAGCGCCAGCCAGAGCAACGCGCTGGCGGCGGTGACAAGCCTGGCCGGTGCTGTCCGTTCGCTCACTCCAGAACCTCCCGGCCGGCCTGAATCGCCTCCGGCAGAGAATCCGCCACCCGGCCATAATCCACGCGCAGCGGGTTCAGAAGTGCATATTGCGGATACTCCCGCGCCACGTCCGGGTGCAGAGGACTGTTGTGTGAATCGCTCTGCACGAGCAGCCGCTCTAACTCCGGGCTCAGGAGGAACCGCATCAGGGCCTTGGCATTCTCGGGGTTCGGCCCGCCCCGGAGCAGGGCTGCGGTGTTGGGGATCGTCAGGACGCCGTCGCCGCCCTGATCGAGGAAGTTCATGGCGACGGGCCAGCCGTTTCTCTGGCCGGCGTAGATGTCGTCGGTATCCGTGAAGCACAGGTCCGCCTGGCCGAACGCGACCATGCGGACCGCGATGCTGTTGCCGGAGACCAGCCGTACGCCGTTACTCTTCAACCGCGTGAGGATCTGCCGCGCCCGCTCGGGCCCATAGTGGGCAAACCAACTCGCGACATCGCCGCCGGTGGTGCCGGCGGCGGGCGCGGCCATGACCAGTCGCCCTTTCCACTTCGCGTCCAGCGTCTCCTCCAGCGACTTTGGCGCCTCGGCCGCGGTGACCCGCTGCGTGTTATATCCGATCACCCGGGCCCGCAGGGCAAAGCCGTACCAGCAGCCATTCGGATCGGTGAACATCGTGGGACCACTCTGGTTCTGCGTCTCGCTGGCACCTGGCCCACTCTCGTCCCGATAGGGAGCCAGCAGTCCCTCCCGCGCCAAGCGGATCGTGTGAAAGACCTCGCTCGACCAGAACACGTCCGCCGCCGGGGCCGCCGCTTCCGCCCGAATCCGCTGGACCAAGCCGACGGTCTTACTCGCCTCGGCATCGTATCGCGCGAGGACCTTGATGCCGCTGTGTTTTTCGAACTGGGCCATCACCGGCTCGGCGAATTCCTGGTCCACGGAGCAGTAGAGGACCACCCGGGGTCCGGCCGCCCGGTCCCGGCACGACAGGCCGAGCGCCAGCATGCCGAGCAGAAGACCGAGCGTCGGGTACCGGAACGCACAGAGCATCTTGGATCTCACTCGCAAATGCCGGATCGTGAATCGCACACTCGTTACGGCTGACTCCCACGCTGCTCCAACTGGCCGAAGTACTTCTTGACCGCATCTTCGTACTTGCGCGGGATCTCGTTCTCACTGATCGCCTCGGCGGCACTGGCCCGACCCGCCTGGATCACGTCCGTGAATTCCCGCCGGGCTTCGCCCTTGACCTGCATGTCCTTGAAGTACCAGCTCGCAATCACCGGTCCCTCGTTGGAGGTATTCCGGGTCCGGGTGCTCTTGGTGCCGGTCTGGCCGTCGGCATCGCTGTCGCGCGGGCCGAAGCCCTGGCCGGGCCCGCCGGAGCCGTTGCTCATCCCGTCGGCCCAGCCTTCCCGGAACGGTCCCTGTCCCTCGCCATAACCCATCCCGCTGCCAAGGCCGGCAATACCCTCCGCAATCCGGTCCAGGCCCGCCTGCAGAAGCAGCGCCTGTTGTTGCAGCGATTCCAGCGTATCAAGCTGCTCGAGCGCCTGGGACAGATCGTCGGCCGAGAGCCCCCCGGCTCCGGCGCCGCAGGCGGCCATCGCCTGGGCCAAGCCCGAGCATTTGTCGGCCGCCATCTGGGAGGCTGCCATCTTGTTCATGATCTGTTCCACCTGCTCCGGCGTGAGGCCCTTTTCCTGCAGTGCCTGACGCAGTTGCTGCGCGCTCATCTGCGCCAGCTTCTTGTCCAGTCCGGCCTTCTCCAATTCCTGCTCCAACTCGCGTCGCTGCTCCGCCAACTTTCGCAGCTCCTTGGCCAATTGCTGGAGCTGGTCGGCCAGGTTTTTGCGCTGCTCGTCGGAGAGCTTGCCCGCGGCCAAGTCCCGCTGCAACTGGCTGAGCAGGTTCGCGGCCTGGGCAAAATCCCCTTTCGCCAGGGCCATCCGCAGTTGCTGGGAGAACGGATCGGACGAGCCGAGCAGCCGCCGGAGCATCTGCTGCGTCACGTTGGCGGCATCCACCTGGGCGCCGCCGCGCAGCTCCTTGAGCTTCTCCGACAGGTTGCCCAGGGTCTTGATCGCCTCGCGCTTGAGTTCCTGGGGCTGGCCCGGCTGAGTCAGCGCCTCCAGCTTGGCGAGGTCGTCCCGCAGGTTCGGATCGTCCAGCTTCTCCACCACCGCCTTGACCGCATCCGCGGTCTGCTTGACCTGGGTCTGGGCCTGCGCCACCTTCCTGGCCTCGTCCCGCTGCTGCTGCTTCTTCTGATGCAGGCCAAGGAGGTCCTTCTGGGGCAGGAGGAAGATCAGCGCAATCGCGCCCAGCCACGCGCCCACGCCGTAATACCAGCTCCGGGAAAGACTGATCGGGAAGTGCCCCCTCAGACTCGCCCGCTCAATAGCCGCCAGGGACTCGGCCCGGGCCGCCCGGGCAAAGGGATCGTCGGACGCCAGCAGTGCCAAAGTCGTGCTGCAACGCTCCCGGAGCCCCAGCCGTTCATCCAGCAGTAGGGACGCCTGCATGCGGTTGGGAAGCCGGAGAACCCAGAGAACCAGCACGATACCTGCCGCAACACCCCAAAACACCCACAGTGTCATCGGCGTCAGGACCACCACGGCCAAAAGCCGCTGCACCAGTACCACCAGCGCGGCGACAATCCCGGCGACCGCCAGAATCCTGCCGACCTGCTGGAGCAGCAGATTCAGCCCGCAGCGAACCTGAACGAGCCTGACTTTCTTGCGAAACACTCCCGACAAAGGCATCGCTTCATTCCTAAGTCAACCGTTCACCCATCATCATAGACGTACCATACCCGCGAATCTTACGGCCGACCAGCGTTTTCTTGGGGAGCCACCGGCCGCTCGACCCGGAACACCATATCCAGCATGGCACCCGTCCTTTCCGTTGGCCCGGGTACTGCCTCCTCACCGCCCTGGTCCCGGCCGTCCTCGCCCACGCTGTAAACCAGGAAGCCGCGGTCCGTCCGCCGATACCGCAACGGTTCGCCGTCGAACGGGTCTCTTAGGGTAAACCGACCGAGGGTTTCCGGCAGTCTTCCCTCGACTATCCGGCCGCTTTCCACCATCAACGCGGTGGTTGTCAACGCCAGCCATGTCATGGCCTGTGTGTCCAACAGCACGTGGCGAGACATCAGGCCGGTTTTCGCCAGCAACAGCGTCTTCTTTCGGGGCGGCAGGTAACGGTTTTCCGCGGCCCGGATGGCCGGGAGCCGTTGCCAAACAGGAAGTCCGGCGATGCGAATGCACTGGGCCATGTAATCCAGGAAAACACTCCCCTCCCGGGCGGCCAGGCCCAGGGTCCCATAGGCCTCCAACAGCGCCCGCGGCGGCAGCCGGCCCCAGAATCGCTCATCGAGGGCCGCAGGCGCCTCGAAAACCGGCAGCAGAACACAGCGATGGCCCATCAGGGCCCGCGCCAGGCTGTCACTCTCGTACATGGTTAGGAAAGCCGACCGCAGTCTCTCCAATTGCGGCGCCGTGAACTCCGCCTGGCATAGCGCGCGTTCCAAGGCCCCAGCCGCCCAGACGAGCGCCCAGGTCTTCGCCATCCGAGAGCCGATCATCGGTTCTGCATCCAAGGACCCGGCTATGCCCAATACCGCCTCGACCGCCGCTATCATCGCGTTGGGGTCCCCGCGCTGGGCGTGCCAAACCGCCTCCAGACTCAGCAGCAGGCAGTGGTCCCGCACGCTCTCGAGATGATCCAGCCTGGTCGGGGTCTGCGATAGGTCCACCGGGTATCGCCCTTCCGCGCGGATCGTGACCCTGTGCAGCATCTCCAACGCTTGGGAGTTGTTCCGGATGTGCCGCTCCAGGAGAGTCATGAGCTCGTCCGGCACCGGCTCCGTCGGAGCCACGCGGTCACCCGCGAACCTGATCAGCCGTCGGAGTCCTTGCTCATCCTCCGGGTCCAACTTGATGCAGCCATCGTTGGCCCCGAGGACCCACTGGGCCGCGTTCTGACCGGTCTCGGGCCAGGGGTACCAGGCGTCCAATTCCTTCAGCGTCACCGGGAAGCCGGCCGCTCGAATCGCCTCGATGCGGCGGTGGAACTCGTACCGCCAGTGCCAGCATGCCACGAGCACCGCCGCCACTGCCAGCAGCAGCACTGCCGCCAGCACGCGCCAAAGGCCCCATCTCCGCCGCGACTTCCTCGACGTGTCCCGTTCGTCTGCCATCCCGTAGCCTCACCGCTCGACCCGCAGCGGGATATCCCAGGTCTCGCCCGCGGTCTTCTTCTGCTTGGGCGGCTCCAGCTTGCCGCCGTCGTCGCGACCATCCTCGCCGACGCTGTAGACCACGAAACCACGGTCCATGCGCCGGTACCGCAACGGCGCCCTGCTGAAGGGGTCCTCCGGGATCGTCGCCAGGTACACGGGAACGACTTGATCGAGCGTCCCGGGGACGCTCCCGTGCGCCAGCCGGTATCGCTCCACAGCCAGCATGATCCGCGCCATATCGATCCGCATCGACTCCTCCACGTCGCGGCGCATCGCACCGCTTGGGTGACCCGTCGCCCGCCCCAGCACGCCCCGGCTCCGGCGATATTGGGCCCCCGCCGTGCCGAGCGCCTTGAGACGCTGGCCGGGAGGCAGATGTGCCATTCGGACACACTCCTCCATGCGGTCGAGATAGATGGCTCCCTCCCGGGCCGCCAAGCCCAAGGCATAGTACACCTCCAGAAACGCCTGGGGCGGGAGGCCGTCACCGGGCCACCGCTTCATAGCCTGAGGCTTCTGCAGACAGGCAATACTCGCGCACCGTTCGCCGGCGAGGGCCCGCAGCAGACTCTCCTGCCCGCCGGCAGCACGAAAGACCCCCTCCAGTCGCACCAACTGCTCATCGGAGAGATCCACCCGGCTCAGCACGCGTTCGAGGACCACCGCCGCCCAACCCGCGCCGGACCGCTGCACCATAAAAGAGAGTGTCGCGGGTTCCCGGCTCACCGTCCCGGCGACGCGAACCACCGCTTCCAGGGCCTTGGCCGCGGCGTCGGGGTCCCCACGATCGGCACACAGGACGGCCTCCCAGCATAACAGCCGGTAGGCTTCCCGCAGGTGGGCCATGTGCGGCATCACAGCCATGAAGCCGCGGGCCAGGTCGACCGGATAGCGGGCCTCCGGAATGGCCGCGGCGCCGTGCAGCGTTTCCAGCGCCTTGGCGTTGGCCTCGAGGTGCTGCTCCAGGAGCTTCCTGATCTCGGCCGCCAGGGGTTCCGCGGGAGGCGCCCGGTCGCTGCCCCGGCTGATCAGCCGGTCCAGCGGCTTGGCATCTACTTCATCGGGCAGCTTCTGGTAGAGCGTCGCGGCGCTGAGGACCCAATTGGCCGCATTGTCAACGCCCTGCGGCCAGGGATAGAACGCGTCCAACTCCTGCAAAGTCACGGGAAGACCCGTGGCCCGGATGGCCTCGACGCGCCGGTCAAATTCCGTCCGCCAGTGATGGCCGAAACCCAGCAGGCAGAGAACCCCGGCCACCAGAGGTATCAGGAGCACATACCAGATCCACCGCCCGCCGCGTCGCCGTGCGGCCGACGCCTGCTCCGATCCGCTCTTCTCTGCACGCCAATCCACCGCCATGAGCCCGCCTTCCACTACCGCGTTTGATCCTATCCCTCGTGCGCCCGTCTGACAAGAATAGAGACGCGGAATCAGACCCGGGACCGACAGGAAAGAAGAAGACCGTTGCAGGAAAGCCCGCAGCGCTTCTGGTCGATCCCCAGCGGGGCATCATGATCCGCAAATAGCCCCCGTGCAGGCTCATGCGGCCCTCCGGCCCACCAGGGGCACGACACGGGCCGCTACCGGAAGCCCTTGTCCTTCGGCGGCCCGGGCTCTGGAATGAGGCCGTGGACCGGGCCCGAACGGTCCCGGGAAGACGTGCCGGAGGGAGGTGAGTGCGGGAGTCCAGTTGAGGAACGATCCGCCGGCGACGCCCTGATCAACACGATGAACGATCTGCTGGTCGACGCGCTCGGCGCGATCATGATGTCGATCGTCGGGTACGTCTCCGCGAAACACCGCAAGGGCTGGGTCGTCCGCTTGCTCCTGAAGCGGACCGCCGCAGAAGCGTGACCCGTACGGACCAGGGAGGCTGCACCGGCCCGGCTGCCGGGGGTTTGGCGGCCGGGCTACCGCACCGGCTCCCCGTCGCCCAGGACGAGGTTTGCCAGATTCACCAGGTCCTTGTAGGCCTCGAGAATGGCATCGAAATTGACCTCGTCCATCGCATCCCAGACGATGGTCTCCAGAATCTCGATGCGGCCCAGAATCATCGGCAGATCGTCCAGCGTAGGGTTCTTCGGATCGGACAATCCATCCTCGTTCAGATCCTCAATCAGGTCCTGGCGTTCCTGGGCCGAGAGACTCGCGTCGTTGATGGCCTCATACCAGTAGGCCTCCGCCTCCGGGTCTGCCCCGACGTACGCCAGGGCGGCCCGTGCCATCTGATCCTGGATCGGGTCCTTGGCCGGACGTACACGCTGCCCGGCCTGCGCCGTCGATGGCGAGTTCTTCTTCGTTGGGGGGGCTTTCGGCCTCCCCGGCCCGGGCTCGGCCGGCGGCGCGGCCTTGGCCTGAGCCTGTCCCCCCTCCTCGACCGTCTCCACCGCACGCTCGGGAGCGAGAGACCGGGCATCCGGTCGGGGCACGGGCCGGGCCGTGGGAGTCACGGGCAGCGGTGTCGCAGGGCGTACGGCCGCCTCGGTTCTTGGCGCTTCGGCCGCAGAATCAGCCCCGCTCGATGCCGGCGGCAGCATTCGCTCGCCCTGCAGATCCAAGACCACGACAGCGGCGAGACCGCTCAGGACGGCCACCGCCGCCGTCGCCCAGAGAACGCTTCGCACGCCTTTCATAACG
>JALORE010000192.1 GCA_025459125.1 Planctomycetota bacterium
TGCCGGGCGGCTAATCAAAGCCTTGGCCGGGATAGAGGCCTTGGCCGATCAGGTGTTTCAATTCATACCTTATACTCCCGTGTTCAATGCCACAGGTCAGCCAGCTATGTCAGTCCCGCTGCACTGGAACAATGATGGATTGCCTATCGGCATGCAGTTCGTTGGCCGTTATGGAGGCGAAGCCACTTTGTTCCGTCTTGCCGGCCAACTTGAGGCGGCAAAGCCCTGGATCGACCGCATGCCTCTGATTTGTTCCGAGCGGGATCGGTAGCATATTTCGCCTGACGTGGGCGCGCGTCGGTAATTCAGCCTGAGAGACGGTGTTGTCTTTCTGCAACAAACAGGGGTCTCGCGGGAGATTCGCGGGCTCACATCTTGAATTGCAGGTATGCGGTCGCTGACTCGGGGGAGTGACTGGGGCGGTGCTGAGGACAACTTCGTGATTTCGGCCGGGAATCGAATAGGGCGTGCCCGGATTTTCGGCAAGGTTGCAGCAAGCAGAGTTGCCAGAGGCCGGATTCGATGCCGCCGTGAATGACGAGGGCGAAGCGGCCGTGGCCGGCGATCTCGGTGGGGGGGCATGGCGATTTCGGCCCCGGAGGCCGCGGCTGCGGCGACGGATGCGGCGATGTCCTTCACGAGCAGGTACGGCCGCACCACCGGTTTCTCGGTGTCGCGCAGCGGGGCGCGGATGCCCAACATGCCGCCCGCCAGAGGGGCCGTACGAGCACCACCCAACTGCGGGTCGGCTTGGCCGAAGGTAACACCATGCAGGCGCGAATAGAGGGCGCAGATCGCGTCAATGTCGGGGGTCACAATCTCCAGGTAATGGATCTTCATCGCGTTGCCCTTGTCAGCGTTGGGGTCAGGGCGCGTCGGGTTGCAGGAAGTCCAGATGGACGGGGGCGCGGGCCTGGCGGCCGCCGGCGGAGTGGAGCAGGATGGCCTGGTTGTCCGGGGCCGGCTCGATCGAGACGACCCGGTCGAAGCCCGGCGGGATCGAGGCTATGCCGGTGAGGTAGGGGACGACGAGCGGCTTTCGGGCGGTGAGGCGCAGGCTGGTCGGGAAGCCGCGGGCGCTGATCGGGTTCTTGCGGGCGGAGTCGGCCAGGCCGAGGTGGAAATACGCCGTGACCTCTTCCAGGCCCATCACGTTGATGTGCCGGCTGTTCCAGGGGGGATAGTGGCGGCCGCCGTTGGAGATCCACAGGACCGTATTGCGTAGGATCCGCGGGTTCTTCAGGGCGAACCAGACGAAACGCTCGGCCGGGAAGGCTGCTGCGGTCCAGGCGAAGGGCAACTCCGGATCGCTGACCAGCATGACCAGATCGTCAAAGCCGCGCCGGGCCGGATAGCGGGTCAGGTCGGCGGTTTCGCCGGTCGTTGTCGGGACTGATTCCAGGGAGTCGAATACGGCCCCGGGTTGCAGGCAACAGTAGCCCCGGTTTTCCGGGAGCTCGAACGGCCGCGGCAGGACCTGGGCGTACACCAGGCGGCTGGTGGACACGCGGCCGCTGCCCGGCCGGTCCGGGAACTTGAGCATGGCATGATGGCCCAGGCTCATCGGGCCGCTCATCCCGCTGATCACGTGGCGGCAGTAGAGCGTGTTCTCGCCGTCGCGGAGGGAAACCTCCTTGTCCACGCGGCCCGGGCGGACCTTCGTGGCCAAGCTCAGGCGCAGGCGGGTGCAGCCGTCGCGGGTCTCCAGGGACTCCCAGTGCCAGCGGGCGTTGGCCGTCTCGCCGTGGAGCGGATGACTTTCGCCGCGGAAGGGCGTGGCGTTACGGCCGAACGGCAGACAGAAGAAATCGCCGCGCAGGACCTGGAGGATAGGCGGCACGGAGGGGTCGGGCGTCCGGCCGGCCCAGGGGGCGACGGAGTACGGCTGCAATTGGCGGCCGCGACGATCGAAGGTGACCGGAGCGATCTGCCCGCCCCGTTCGGTGACGAACGCCTCCACGGTATCCGAAGCGATCCGCCAGGACGGCTCGCCGCAGACGATCCGCTTTTCACTTGGGGCCTTGCGCTTTGCGTTCATGCCGGGCGATTGAAGCACCAAACGCCCGGGCCGTCAAGAGGCGGGGGGAGAGCTGGGAGACTGGAATGTTGGAACAGTGGAATGATGGGAAGGACGGTTTGGATTGACGTTCTGTGACTGGTATAATGCCGGAAACAGCTCGAAGGAGAAATGATTATGTCGCAACCAATTACACGCCGGCAGTGGCTGGGCGGGGCGCTGGCCGCAGGGGCCTTCACGATCGTTCCGCGGCACGTACTGGGCGGGGCGAAGTTCGTGGCGCCCAGTGAGAAGGTGAACATCGCCGTGGTGGGCGTCGGCGGGCAGGGGCGGGACAACGTTCGCTCTCTGTTTCGGGAGGCGGACGCCCAGATCATCGCCGTGGCCGATCCGATTCTGGAAGAGAACATGGATGCGTTCTACTTCAAGGGGCTGGCGGGGCGCGGACCGGTGCAGGCAGAGATCGAGAAGCACTATACGGCGCGGACGCCCAATTTCAAATGTGCGGCGTACGAGGACTTTCGCGTGATGCTCGAAAAGGAGCCGGCGATCGACGCCGTCCTGTGCGGCACGCCGGACCATCTACATGCGTACGTGTCGGTGTTCGCGATGCAGAAGGGCAAGCACGTGTATTGCGAGAAGCCGCTGACGCACAACCTGTGGGAGGCCCGGCGGGTGGCGCAGGTCGCCCAGGAAACCGGCGTGGCGACCCAGTTGGGCAACCAGGGCCATTCCCAGGACGGAATTCGCCAGACCTGCGAGTGGATCTGGGACGGGGCCATCGGCCCGGTCCGCCAGGTGCATGCCTGGGTCAACGCCGGGCGTTGGAACAAGAACCTGCCCGGGCGGCCCACGGACACGCCGCCGGTGCCCGCCGGGATCAACTGGGACCTGTGGCTGGGCCCGCGCGAGCCGCGACCGTACCACCCGGCCTACACGCCGGTCACGTGGCGGGACTTCTGGCAGTTCGGCACCGGGGCGCAGGGCGATTTCGGCTGCCACGATCTGGATGCGGCGTTCTGGGCGCTGGACTTGCAGGAACCGGTGTGTGTCGAGGCTTATCCGGCGGGGAACATGGACGGCGAGATCGCACCGCACGGCGAGATGTGCTATTTCCATTTCGGTCCGCGCGGGGACAAGCCGCCGGTCACGCTCACGTGGTACACGGGCGGTCTGATGCCGCCTTGCCCCGCAGAGCTGGGCGAGAAGTTCTCGCTGCCCCGGCGCGGCATCTTGTTCATCGGCGACAAGGGAACGCTGCTGGCGGAAGGCGCCGGCGGCCCGCCGCGGCTGCTGCCGTACGAGCGCACGCGCGAATACCGCAAACCCGCCGCGTCGATTCCGCGCGTCAAGGGCCACCATCGGGACTGGCTGAACGCCTGCAAAGGCGGCCCCGCCGCCAGCAGCCATTTCGGATACGGGGCGAAGCTGACCGAGCTCGTCCTGCTCGGCGTCCTGTCCTTGCGGGCGGGCCAGCGGATCTACTGGGATGCCGCGAATCTGAAAGCCCGCAACCTGCCCGCTGCGGATGCACTGATTCACGAGACCTGCCGTGACGGCTGGAAGATCGGGTGAGGCGGGAACCGGGCTTGTGAGAATGCCACGACGGCGGTCAGATGATCTTCTCGATCGTCACGTCCTCTCCCGTGCGCAAGGCCCCGTACTTGATGGCGGTGGGAGCGAGTCGAGCGACGCCATCGGTCGTAGCGTCCACCGCGAGGGTGGCGTGGACGGAGCGCAGGCCGCCGAGCCAGCAGCGCTTGTCGCAGACGTAGACCAGATCGCCGGCGCGGGCTTTCATCTCTGCCGCGGCGGCGGGCGGGACCGAGACCACGATCTTCTCCAGGGCCTCGGCGGTATCGGGGATGTCCTGTTCGGCGGCGACGAGGCGAAGCCGGATCTTGCGGCCCGGTTCCTGGTCGTTGGGAGCGCTGCCCTTGAAGCGGCGTTTGGCGGCGGCGAGGGACCCCAGCCAGAGCCCCTCGATGCTCGCGAGATCGCGGTGGGGCCAGATCAGGGACGCGGTCACGGCGATGGTGGAGCACAGGAGCATGCCATAGAGGGCCCGCATGTAGTTGTACCCGGTGCCCGGCTCCATGCCGTGCAGGGCGGCCAGGGGCTTGATCAGGTCAGGCCATTTGACCGACAGGCCCATCAGGATGCCGCCCAGGAACAGGGTGAGGAAGGCGGCGCGGGCCGAGAACCGTTTCCAGAGGATGCCGAAGATCACCGTCGCGATCAACGGCGGGCTGACCGCGGCGGTGAAGGTCGCGTGGGCCACGTAGATCGAGTTGAAGCTCATGTACAGGGGCACCAGCAGCAGGCCGGTGAAGGCGAAGAGGGAGGAGAAGATACGGGCCATGTTCAGGTAATGCTTGTCCGGGCGGCCCGGGCGAATAAACGGCTTCCAGATGTCGTTGACGGCGATGGCGGAGGAGGCGTTCAAGAGGGTATCGATCGTGCTCATCAGGGCGGCGGTGAGGGCGGCCAGGATGACCCCGAACAGCACCGGATTCGTGACGATCTTCGCGGTGATCATGACAAACGCGTCTTCCGGGTCGAAGTTCTTGGGGATCAGATTATGGGTGAGCATGGCCCGGCCGATCCAGCCGACCGCGGAGACCGCCAGGGCCGACAGGGGCATGAGCAGGAGGATCACGGCGTACGTGGCACGGCGTCCTTCGTTGACGCTCTTGCCGGCCAGGAAGCGCATGATCAGGCCCTGGTTGCCGAAGTAGAGGAACATCGAGGCGCCGAAGAAGTCCTGCCAGAAGATCCCGACCATGGGGAACTTGGCCGGCTCGGCGAAGCCGGAAAACGGGAGGCGGTGGCCTTCGGGCAGGCCCTGCCAGAACGCGGCGAACCCGCCCAGGTGTTCGGGGTTCTGGGCGCCCAGCAGGCGGATGCCCAGCAGGAAGATGGCGATGCCGGACAGGAGCATGAACACCGCCTGGATGAGGTCCGAGATGATCACGGCGCTCTGGCCGCCGGTGGTGACGTAGATGGCTCCGACCATTGCCACGATGGTCGCCCAGAGGAAACGGGAGATCTTGGTGGCCATCATAATGCCCTCGGCATCCACCGCGGAGGTGCCGGGGAAGTACTTCAGGACCAGCTTGTCCAGGGGCGCGATGGCGTCGGCCGCCACGCCCATCGTGTAGAGATTGATGCCGATGTACCCCACCATGTAGAGCATGATGAAGAGGATGGCCATGGAGCGGGTGCGTTCGTCGAAGCGTTTCTTGAAGTACTCGGGGATGGAGGTGACGCGGGAATAGTAGATGATGGGCATCCAGCCCAGGAGAAAGAGGGGCGCCAGGAACCAGTCGTTGAGATAAGTCGTGGTCGAGCTCAGGCCGTAGCGGAAGCCCACGGCGGAGTACTTGACGAACGAATAGGACCCGATCACGGTCGCCACGCAGGAGAACGCGATCAGCCAGGCCGAGAAACGCTGGCCGGAGAAGAAGAAGTCCTTGGTCGTCCGCGTCTGGGTGCTAAACAACGCGCCCAGCCCCAGCACGACGGTGAAGTAGGCAATAATGACGCCGTAGAAGATGACCTTATTGATCGGCGGTCCTTGCAGGAGCTCCAGTTCCATGGGTTGGTTCCGTCAGCGCCAGGGCAGTATCAACGTTGAGGGGAGGCCAGGACAATCCAGGCCACGTGCAGGGTCAGATAGCCGAGGAAGCCGGCGATCAGGTAGATCACGGCCTTCTTGTCCGAGCGGTTCTTCAGGTCCACGGCCCCGAGGCCCAGGCACAGACCCAGGGTCACGACGAAGAAGATCCCGCCCACGGTGTATTGGTAGATCACCTGCGGCCAGTTCATGGGGCGGTCCTCCGGTTCTGCAATTGCGCGCGGAGCCAAGCCGGGCGATTGGTGGTGATGCCGTCCACGCCCAGCTCGACCAGCCGCCTCGCTTCCTGGGGATCGTCCACGGTCCAGATGTAGAGCTTCAGTCCGGAAGCCTGGACGGCGCGGGCAAACTCCGGCGTAACCCCGGCGAAGTGGACATCCAGGCCATCGAGACCCTTGTCTTTGGCCATCTGGATCAGCTTGGGATCGTGGGGAATCCACTGGTCGGTGTCTTTGACCTTCTCGGTGCTCTTGAGCCAGTAGGTGGGAACGCCGATCAGCTTCTTGGAGGCCGCCACCGTCTCCAGGTCGAAGCCGATGATGACGATCTGGGACAGCTTGCCGCTCTGGGCCAGCAGCGGCTGAAGCTCGGGCAGGATCTCCTCTTTGCACTTGATCTCGACATAGAGCTTCTGTCGGGGAGGAATCGTCTCCAGCACTTCCGCCAGGAACGGGATGCGCTCGCCGGCGTACTGCTTGGCCTTGAACGCTCCCACATCCACCTCCCGCAGGCGTTGGGCGTCGGTTTCCTTGACCTTCAGGTCCACGCCGCCGCCGGTGCGTTTCGTCGAGGCGTCGTGGATGACGACGATGCGATTGTCCTTCGACAGATAGACATCGACCTCCACGTCGACCCGCTGTTCCCAGCCGAGCTTGACCGAGGCCAGCGTGTTCTCCGGCGCCTCGTAGGAGGCGCCGCGATGGCCGATGATCTCGACCGGGCCCCGGCACCCTGAGGCGCTGAACAGAAACAGGCACAAAAGTCCCCCAGCAGCAGCATGTCTCATGCCCGGCACTCCACCAAACAGAATGAATGGAACGTGTGACATCACAGTTGGAGCCATACTACCCTCGGGTCGGACATCTCGCAAGTCCCGCATCCCCATTCTCCGGGGCAGTGGCGTGGGGGCGTCATGCTGACGTGCGCCTGCCCCGTCCGGGGAATGCCGCGTCTTGCCGGTTGACTCCGTGCCATTGTGCCGGTAGTTTCCGCAATATGGCTACGCGTCGCAGCACCATCATGCTCGTCATCGAGAGCGGTCTGTTGTCCCTGTTCTGCCTGGCGGGCGGTGCGCTGTGCGCCCAAGCTCCCGCCACCGACGCTCCGGCAGCCGGTTCGCCCTTGCCGATTCGCGAGTGTTATTGCCCGGCGCATTTCGGCAATTCCTACGAGGCGATGGGCCCGCGCGAGCTGGCCGCCTACCTGGCGGAGCTGAAATGGATGGGTTTCAACCGCTACGGCGACTGGATGACCACTACGGACGTCTGCAACCCGTACACCTCCGCGGCGACCTGGGACCTGGCCAAGGAATTGCTCGACCGCAAGAAGAAAGCGTTTCGTGCCGCCCAGGAGTTGGGGCTGGAGCTGGACTTGATCGTGACGCTCAACCACGTCTATCTGGACCAGGTCAATCCGCGCCACGCCGCGAAGACCGGGCCGCGCATTCAGGGGCAACTGATCTGTCCGAGCGATCCCGAGGCGCGGAAGATCATCCTGGGCAATTTCGAGCGCTGGTTCGAGGACCTGGCGGACGCGGGTATTCGATTGAGCACCTGCACGGCGTTTGCCTATGACTACGGGGGCTGCGCGTGCGACCAGTGCCGGCCGTGGATTGTCACCTTCTCCCGGTTGATGAAGGAGATTCATGGTCTCGCGCAGCGGCGCCACCCGGGCGTGGAGCCGTGGTTCTGCTCATGGTGGTGGACCCCGGAGGAGCACACGCAGGTCAACGACTGGGCGGCGCAGGAAGCGCCCGGTTGGCTCAAGGCCATGACCATGCACATCGAATATGGTCAGACGCGGCCCAAGGATGTGCCCGTTCCCGCGGGTTGCCGGAAGCTGGCCTTTGTCCATATCGGCTACGGCGATCAGCGCGGCCGCGAGGTCTATGGCCGCCAGGGCGCTGTTCTCGCGCCGCAGCGCCTGCCGCAGACCCTGCGCGAGCTGCGCCGGCTGGGTTTCGAGGGCTTTCAAGCCTATAGCGAAGGTGTCTTCGACGATGTCAACAAGACTCTGCTCGCCGGCCTGGCGAGTGGACGCTTCACGACGCCGGATGCCGCCTGGTGCGCCTATGCCGAGCGGTATTTCGAAGTCCCGCGGGAACGAGCCGCGGATTGGGCGAAATGGTTCGCGCGGTGGGGCGATGGCACGCGGGCCCTGCTCCCCACCGTCACGAGCGAATTCCCCGGCCTGGCCCAGGGCGTGAAACCGACCTGGCGCCTGGAGCAATGGCGAATCCGGGTGGAGTTGGAAGAGCTCGACCGTGCCATCGGCACGCCGCCACGTACGGATTGGACCGCCGACAAGCTCGCCCTGGCGGAACGGTGGTTCGCCACGCAGGAGCGGCTCTATCGCGAGGTGTATCGCCTGGGACCCGTGCGGCACGTGCTGAATCCGCGTTTCATGCCGCCGCTCTGGTATGAATCCTGGCGCCAGGTCAGCGCGGGGGCGCCGAAGGGTGGGACCCTTGGGCCCCAGCAGTGAGTGACGCTACCGCCGCCTGCGGCAAGAGCGGAGGCAAAGCAGTCTTGCAGAGGGAAGTCGGGAGGAAAGAACTGTGAGAGTCTGGGCACTGGTCTGGTTTCTGGTCGTAGCTACGGTTGCCGGCGGTGACGACGCCTTGCACCCCTGGTCGACCGATACGCACCCGACCGACGTGGCGCGGTCGCATGTGGAGGAGATCGTCGCGCCGGCAGGGGGGATGCTCCGGTACACGGTCGTGCAGGGCGGGACGATGGATGGCCGCCATGGCCGGCTGCCCATGGGCTGCGGCGTGGCGCGGGAAGGGGCACTCCTGCAGACCTGGGAATCCAACCGCTCGGTGCGGATGGAGAACATCGGCGATGCGGACCTCGTCAACCCGTGGCTCTCGAATGGCCGCAACAACTTCCGCAGCGTTGCCGAGATCGTCGCCGCCGCGGTCACGCCGGACATGACCGACGCGGACAAGGCCTTTGCCCTCTGGTTCCAGGAGATCCAGTACCGTCACCATTCACCGGGCGACAACCGTGAGCTCGGCGACCCGGTCAAGGTCTTCAATGTCTACGGGTACAACACCTGCGGCAATGATTCGATCAGCCTGGCCGCGCTCTGGCGCCAGGCGGGACTGCGGGTAGCCCCGGCGCGGGCCCTGGGCCACTGCATCTCGCAGGTCTTCTACGATGACGCCTGGCACTTCTATGACGGCGACATGCACTCGGTCTACCTGCTGCGGGACAACCGGACCGTGGCCGGCGAACAGGACATCGTGCGCGACCACGACCTGATCAAGCGGACCCATTCCAAGGGCATCCTGTTCCTCGATACCTGGTGGTCCGAACCCGAGATGTGCTCGATGTACTTCTACGAGGGACCGGTCGCCGGCGAACGCGCCGGCAAGGCCGACACCACGATGAACATGGTTCTGCGTCCCGGCGAGGCACTGGTCTGGCGCTGGGGGCAGGTCCGTCCGGTCAAGTACCATGGTGCGCTGCAAACCACCCCCACGTACACGGACGTGATCTATAACGGCCTGTGGGAGTACTGCCCGGACTTCTCCACGGCCTTGTGGCGGAAGGGGGCCACCACTATCGAGAACGTCACGATGGGACCGGACGGCCTCGCGGCCGACGCAGGCAAGATGGGCACGATCGTCTGGACGATGCGCAGCCCGTACGTCTTCGTCGGAGGCCGGCTCGAGGTGGAAGGAGCAGGGGCCAGGTTCTTCCTCTGCCAGGAGGGGAGGACGTGGAGACCTGCCCCGGATAATCTCGACAGGCTCTTCCCGATTGTGGGTCCGGCCTGTTACGAGTACCAGCTCAAGTGCCAGTTGGAGGGGACCGCGTGCCTGCGCCGTCTGACGATGGTCAACGATGTGCAGATGGCGCCCCTGGCGCTGCCGGAAATGGTGGTGGGCGAGAATACGTTCACGTACAGTGACCAATCCGTGGGGGACCGCAAAGTGCGGATCACGCATCACTGGGTCGAGCGGTCGGCTTCCCGGCCGCCGGCGGCGCCCGCCGGCGCCGTCTACCCGCCCGACGGCGGCGAGGCGAACGGCACGGATGTCGTCTTTCAGTGGACCGCTCCCGCCGATCCCGACGGCGACGCCATTGCCGATTACCAGTTCGAGTTGTCTCCGCGTGCGGATATGAAATGGCCGCTCTCGCTGAGCTTCTACAAGCTCATCTCGCGGACCGCCGATGCCATCAGGGAAAAGGACAAGGCCACAGGCAAGGAGAAGGTGACGGTCCCGCCCCGCTACACTGTGCCGCAGCCGGGCCTGTTGACGCCGGATTGCCTGTACTACTGGCGTGTCCGCGCCCGGGATGATCGGGGCCTCTGGGGACCCTGGAGCCAGACCTTGAGCTTCACGCCCCGCGGTCCCGCGTACCCGCTGGGCGTGACGGTGGATTTCGACGAGGCCCGGGGTGTGGGCATGCTCCGCTGGAAGGCCAACCCGGCAGGCCGGGCACCGGGCAAGTACCGTGTCTATGGCAGCGACGAGAAGGGCTTCACCATCGCCGACCAGAGGCACCAGGGCGTGGTCGGCGCGAGCAAGAAGGAGATGTCGGACTGGGTCCCGTGGTTCCCCGCGAATTTCCTCGCGGAAACCACCACTACGGAATTGGCCGTGCTGGGCGGGAACGTGGATCTTCCCACCGCCAACACGACTTACTACCGCGTGGTGGCGGTTGACGCGCAGGGCAAACGCAGTGGGCCATCCGATTATGCCACCGCCCCACGGCCCGTCATCTACAGCAAACCAGTGACGACGGCTCACGTGGGCACCGAGTACCGTTTCCAGGTTCTGGCCAACCGCTCGCTGGGGGACCTCAGTGCCCGGATGGTGGAGGGCCGGCAGACCAGCGGCTACTTCGATATCGAGAGACCCCGCTTCACGCTGGCGGAGGGACCGGCCTGGCTCCGGATCGACACCGCGACCGGCCTGCTCTCGGGTACCCCGGACGCCGCCGGCCGGGCCGAGGTGACAGTCACCGTCGCCATCGACCGCCAGGTGCGCCGGCTCGATGAGGCGGTGCTCCGTTGGGGCAATGAGAAAGTCCTTTCCGTGGACACGGAGCGGATCGGTACCGCGACCCAGAAGTTCGTTATCGACGTCACGCCGTAGGGCGTGCTATGCACACCTTTCCCTTCGACTTCGGCTGCACGCAATGTGACGGGTGGCAGCGGCGCGCGCCGGCTTGCCGATGGCTCCTCTCGCGTCTGACGCCATCAGCAAGCTGCGAAGACTCCGCTTGCCGCTGCCACCTGATCTCTACCAGATTGGCACAGTCGGAGCAGCAGGATGTGTCACATGCGACTCCCTGGTCTGTTGGCGCGTGGTGAGCACCGTGGTAGAATTCGCCTGCAGATATCGACCATGAAAGGAGGACACTATGAAGCTCTTCACGTTCGTGCTGACCCTGATGGCAACTTCCACCGTATCGGCGGCCGAATCACCCGCGTGGGCGACCAAGGATCTCAAGGCCGGGATCATCGGGACCGACACCTCCCACGTGCCGGCGTTCACCCAGCAGTTCCGGGCGCATCCCGAATGGCGAATCAAGGTCGTGGCGGCCTTCAAGGGAGGCAGTCCCGATCTGCCGACCAGCGCCGACCGGGTCGAGAAATTCGCCGCGACGATCCGCGAGAAGTATGAGGTCGAGATCGTGGGCAGCATCGAGGAGCTTCTGCAGAAGGTGGATGTCGTCCTGCTGGAGAGCGTGGACGGCCGGCCCCACCTGGCGCAGGTGACGCCCGTGCTCAAGGCAGGCAAACGGGTGTTCATCGACAAGCCGCTGGCCGCCGGCCTGGAGGACGCCCGCAAGATCGTGCAGCTTTCCAAAGAGTCCGGGACGCCCTTCTTCAGTTGCTCCTCGTACCGTTTCCATCCCGACATCCCCCGGCTGCGTGACAATCCCGGCGTGGGAAAGGTCTCCAAGGTCCAGGCCAGCTCGCCGTTCAACAAGCTCGAATTCCACCCCGACCTGTACTTCTACGGCATCCACGGGGTCGAGGCCCTGTACGCCGTGATGGGCCCCGGCTGCGTGAGCGTCGTGCGTAAGGCCGAGAACGGCGCCGACATCACCACCGGCCGGTGGAAAGACGGCCGGACCGGCGTCTACTACGGACCCGCCCAAGGCGAGAAGAATGTGCCGGCGATCCGCATCTGGGGCTCGGAAGGCACGACCGACTCCAAGGGCAGCGGCGGCTATGACGGGCTCGTGAAAGCGATTGCCGAGTTCTTCCACACGGGCCGTCCGCCGGTCAATCCCGCCGAGACCCTCGAAATCTTCGAGTTCATGACCGCCGCCCAACTCAGCAAGGAACGCAACGGGGCCTCCGTCCCACTCGTCGAGCTGCGCAAGTAGAACGGATTCGGATCAGCTCGGGCGCGGGATGCGTTTTGCCATCCCTTCGCTTGGCTCAGGGCAAGCTCTGGGCGGGTCTGTGAGAAGCCCACCAGAACCCGCACTACGCAATTCTCAACCGTGGTCGGTATCACACACCCTCTGTGGCGAAGCCGAAGGATCTGAGCGGCGACACGGAGGTTCTTTCCGCGCGCAGCCCCAATCCTCCGCTGCGCTCAGAGCCCGCCCGGAGCGCTGCGCAGGGATGACCAGAGGAGCGCACGAGTCTCTTCGCATCCGTGCAGGGGTGTCCATCGCCTGGGTGCCATGTCTACGCCTCGTAGACATGCCGGACCCAGCGGCAAGACATGCCTGTGCAAAGCCACAGGCCTGGCACCCGGCCCTTATCGAACGTGTCGGTCAAGACTCCTGAAGAGCGGCCGACGGCGGTGCCGTTCGCAACTGGCCCCTTTCGTTCTCTCTACTTCTGCTCCTTCATGGGCATCACCCAGATGTCGAAGCCGCCTTGACCGCACCTCGCCCGGCTCAACCTGCACCTGCGGCTAAGGTGTCCCCACCGTGCGGCACGCTTCGAGAACCCGCCGGATACCGCGGCCCCAGGCTTCGATCCCGCCCGCGCGGAAGAACGTGTTCGCCACGGCAGGATCGAAGGGCCGCGACGGATGACGGCCCAGCAGTCTCTCAAGGGACCGGTTCCGTAGGATGGGCTTGAGCCCATGCCGCGAGCCCTGGGTCTGCCCTGAAGCGCGTGGGCTGAAGGGGCCCCCCAACGCGGAATTCCGCGTTGGGGATCCCAAGCCCATCCTGCATCCCGGTATGGGTTCCAGCCTGTGGCGGCGGCGGTCCGTGAGCCGGCCCGTCGGACGGTCCCGGGGAGCGACGGAAAGGGCCTTCACGCGGGGTGGTCCCTATCATGCTGTTGGCAGAAAGCGACAAAGGCCGGGGTTTGGAGCGGAGCCCCAAGAAGAACCGAAGTACGCGAAAACCGGAGGAGTCGGATTTGTGATATACGATCGCTGGTCAGAGAACGGGCCGGACAGCCTTGGGGGTGCCCGGCCCGGGGTGAGGCTGGGGAAGGAAAAAGGGATGGTTACTCTTCCTCTTCCTCCTTCTTCTTGCCGTAGACGGCGACGATCTGCTGCTGCACGTTCGGCGGGACCGGCTCGTAGTGGCTGAAGGTCATCGTGTA
>JALORE010000446.1 GCA_025459125.1 Planctomycetota bacterium
GCCGTTCCAGTACAGGCGCAACTGCCCGCCGCTGTGGAGTTCCCAGTTCGTGTTCGGGCTGTCGGGATAGTTGCCCAGCAGGATCCCCACCCGCTCGCTGGCGGTCAGGCCCCCGGTGCCGGCGCGGGGAACCTTGATCCACGCGGCGACCGTATTGGAGGAAGACCCCACCGGCAACAGCGCGATCAGCGCCAGCCGATCGCCGTCCCCATCGAACGCCAGGGCGCCGCTGCGCGTGCCGGGCGCCCACTGGGGGTTGCCGGCCAGAGTCCCGTCATTGCCTTGGCCGCTGGAATCGTGAGCCACGGTTCCAGATACCTCATCAAACGTCCACCAGCCCACCAAACTCGGATCCAGCCAGGGGAAAGTCGAGGCCGCCGAGACGAACGACGATGACCACAGCACCAGCGCCGAAAGAAGCACGAGAAACACAGGTTTACCACGCATGATCGACCTCCTCAGAACGCGTTTCCGGCGGCTACTGGGACGTCAGGGTGGCTCTACCGTGCCCCGGTCAGCCAGAGGACCTCTTCGTTGGACAGCGCGTAGTCGTAGAGGCGCACCTCGTCGAGCGTCCCATGGAACCAGAAATCCTTGATCCCGATGTCCCATCCGATCCCCAGGTCCTGAACCGGCGCGATCTGGCCGGCCGGCGGCTTGGCCGTCGCCCAGGTCTGCCCACCATCCACGGAGATCTTGTGCTCGTTCTTATCCCGATCCAGAACGGCGGCCACGAAGATCCACTCGCCCATGGGCACCAGCTTGAAGGGGGTGTCCACGCGGGTCCCGGTGGTGTTGCCCAGCATGAGCTTGTACCCGGTCTGCTTGGCGTCGCCCTGGTTGCGGTCCGCACCAACGTAGTAGCCGCGCGCGCCCACATCGCGTTTGGCCACAGCCAGGTCCCAGTTGGTCGATCCGGCCGTCCCCGGCGTCGGGTGCACATTCGACCAGAATGTAAAGGAGAAGCTGCCAGCCCCCGGATTCAGCCGGGCGTGATGCGCCACGCGGATGTGGTCGTCCGTCCCGTCGAATTCCATGCCCTGGCCAACCACGCCGGGCACATAGGTCGGCGCGCCGCCGAGCACACCGTTGTGCCCGTTCTTGGAACTATCGTTGATATTGCCATCCAGGGTGTAGTAAGCGACCAGGTTCGCGCTGCTCGGCTCCACCGCTTTCGGGGCCGGAGCCACCTTGGCCTGGAGCACGATGTCATCGATATACAGGGTACCTTTCGCGTTCGCGCCCTCGATGCCCAGCGCCAGGGTCCGGACGCTCGTCAGGTTCCCGCCCACCGCGGACAGATCGATGTTCCACGCCTGCCAGATCGGCCGAGCAAGGTCCCCCGCCGCACCACTGTAGGCCACTTTGGTGTTGTTGATCTTGGCGTACAGCGTGCCATCGTTGCCCAGGACGCCGCGGAAGTGCACGGTCAGAGTCCCCACGGCGTACAACGTCCAGTTCTGCGGCGTGTCAAAGGTGCGTTGGGTCTCGGAGTAGAACGGCGTGGCCGCGTTGCTGTACGTCAGCGGCATCGACTGGCGGCCGCCGCGAACGAGCGTCTGCTCCGTGAAGGGCGCATCCAGGTAGCCCACCTGCGAGCCGGTCTTGTTCTCCCAGCCGTCGACCCAGATCTCGTAGATCCGGTTCCCTTCATCGATGGTGTAGGACTCGAAATCGTCCACGACGATGAAGGCCTGGATCGAGAAGCTCCAGAGGTCGCCGGCCCAGACTTTGACGGCGGCCGCCTCATTGACCTCGTTGACCTTCCAGTAGTACGTCTGGCCCAGCGTGAGCGTGGCCGGTTCCAGACGCGGCTCAGTCACCGTGACGACGGGCGCGGTCCCAGTGAGCACCGCCTGCTGGTCGGTGCTCAGGTAGACGTCGTGCCGCGCCGCCTGTCTCCCGGGACGCCAGGTGAGGACGAGCTGCGGGCTCAGAGCCGCGGCGCCCGAGGCCGGCACCGGCTCGCGGGCCGCCACCGGCAGGTACAGGAAGCGCACTTCGCTCAAGCCATATTGTTTGAGCAGGCCGCCCCAGTTGCTGATGGCTGTGATCCGCACGAACTTGACCGCCAGACCACCGAAATCGACCGTGGTATTGGCCGCATAATCGGCCTTGCCGGACGCCCGGGCGAAGGTCTGGCTGTCGCCCAGGCGCGTCCAGGCGGCACCGTCGACCGAGTACTCGACGAGGGCTTCCTTGATGCCCAGACCAATCAGAGGCTCCGCCACGCCGTTGTGGTTCCATACCAGCATCTGGTGCAGCGCGTACACCTTGTTGAACTCATACTGAATCCAGGCGGACTCGCCGGCAGCGACGACCCCGCTGAGCCACATCTTGGTGTTGTCCACGGCGTGGGAGTCATCGGCGGCCAAGCCGGCGCCGTTCACCGTGTTCACAGGCCCTTCGTCGATCGTGAAGGAACTCGCGGCGGTGGCCTTGATCTGCCCGCCGGCCAGCGCCACGCCCAGCGGCTCGGTCGTAAAACGCCAGACGTCGCCCTTGAAGATCGTGGCACTGGGCGGCGCATTGACTTCATCCACACGCCAGTAATACGTTTGTCCAAAGGCCAAACCGGCCAGCGGGTATGTCAGCTCGGCCTGGCCCTGGCTGACCAAGACGCCCAGGGGATTGGCGCGGCTGGCCGCCGCGACCTCCGTGGCATTTGTCCCCACGTACAGGTCATGGCTGGCGGCATACAGGCCCGCCGTCCAGCTCAGTGTGACCGCGCGCAGCACATCCACGGCGTTATTCTTGGGCTGCGGGTTACCCGCCAGACCGGGCGTCATGCCCTTCTCCTGAATCCGCCGGATCTCCCCGGCGGCCAGGGGCCGACTGAAGATGGCCACGTCATCGATCCGCCCGTGGAACCAGTAATTGTTGGGCCCGATGTCCCAACCGATCGCCAGATCCTGGGCGGGCGCGATCGCTCCCGGCGGCGGGGTCGTGGTGGCCCAGTTCAGCCCGCCGTCCACGGAGATCTTCTGGGCGTTCTGCCCGCGATCCAGCACCGCGGCGATGAAGACCCATTCTCCCAAGGGCACCGAAACAAAGGCCGTATCCTTGCGGGCCGCGGTGGTGTCTCCCAGCATGAACCGGTATCCGGTCCGCCCGGTGCCGCCGCCCTGTGTCCGCTGCGCCCCAACGTAGAGTCCAATACTACCGGTATCCCGCTTGTTCACCGCGAGGTCCCACGTCGTGTCGCCACGGGTTCCGGCCACCGGGTCGATATTCGACCAGAACAGGATCGTGAAGCTGCCCAGGCGCGGATTCAAGCTGCCGTGCTGCGCGATGCGGACATAATCGTCATATCCGTCGAAGAACAGGCACCCCCCGCGGGCCCCGTCCTCGCGCCACACCGGGCCGAGAAGAAGTGTCCCGTCCCGGCCATTGCCGCTGGAATCCGCCGCCACGGTGCCGGAGCCTTCGTCGAATTTCCACCAGCCGACCAGGTTGGGGTCCACCACGTCCCCCAGGCAGGCCGGAACCAGCACCGCCAGCATAGCGATGGCAACCAGGTGAATGAGCCTTCTCGACATGATCGTCCTCCTTCCTGGGTAGGGACGAGGCATGCCTCGTCCTTACAGACCCGAACCCACCAACGCAAGACCGCGCGTTGAGGATCCTCCTCGAATCCTGTAGAGACAACGATACGCCGCAGGTGCTTCGCGGGCCGACCAACCTCCAAAACCGGTCGTGTATCTTATTTTATCCTGCCCCCCCGCCCTAGTCAAGCGAAGCTCTGTCCCCAAATCGCAAGGGCCGGCATGGTGCCGGCCCCTGTTCTGGCGTGCCAAGTGGGAATGCGTGCCACGCTCTCACGGCTTGGGTGCCGAGGCGGTCGGGATGTAGAAGAACCGCACCTCGCTTAGCCCAACGGACGGCGTCGTGCCCCAGCCTTTCTCGATGGTCAGCTTGACGTACTTGGCCGAGACCCCGCCGAAGCTG
>JALORE010000193.1 GCA_025459125.1 Planctomycetota bacterium
GGGGTGCCCCAACGCGGCATTTCGCGTTGGGGACCCCGAGCCCTTCCCAAACGCGATGAATCGCGTTGGGGGTCCCAACTGCGCTTGCCGCTGCCACCCATCCGCTGTGACCCGGGAAGGCCGGCTTTTGAATCAGGCGGTTCTGGGTTCTGGAACGCTCGTAAGTCTCGCAGAGAGCGTAGAGCGTTAGCCATCCAGCAGGATGCAGCAGATCTCGTTCATGCTGCGGACGTAGAGGCGGTTGCCGATCAGGGCGGGGTGGGACCAGACTTCCGTCCCGGTGAAGAGCTGCAGGCGCGAGATGGGGGTGAAGCCGTCGCGGGCGGCTTTCAGGAGGATCAACTCGCCGCCGACGGTCAGAGCCAATACCCGGCCCCGGCCGGCGATGAACGCGGCGTGCTCCCTGAGAGCCTTGTCGCCCTCGGCGGTATACAGTGTGCGGAGGCCATTGCCGGCGTCGAGACAGACGAGCCCGCGCGCACAACCGAACACGAGACCGGCGATGGCGACCGGCGTCGAGGTGGACGGGGCGAGGTCGGTGCTGTGCGCCACGGGTGTCGGCCGAATCCCGCCATTGGGGTCGAAGTCATAGAGCCGGGCGCCGTTATTCTCGGTGGCCGCGAGCAGCCGGCCCGCGAGGTCGAGCGGGGTCGGCACATTGTAGTCGCCTTTCTTCTTCGGCGCCAGCGTCCACAGCCGCCGGCCGGTGTTCGGGTCCCAGCCGCCGAGCGACTCGGCATCGTGCCCGACGATCTGCCGGACGCCGCCGAAGATCCCGAGAATCAGCGATCCGTAGGCGGGCGGCCCGCCGGGCGTCTTCCAGATCGTCTCGCCCGTGTACAGGCTCAGGGCCGCGAGCGAAGCGTCGGCCGCCCCCGGGCTGACGATGAGGCTGTCTCCCACGATCAGCGGCGTCGAGCACGTGCCCCAGGCCGGCAGGGGGGCGCCGAAGTCCTTGAGGAGGTTGCGGTGCCAGACGATGCCGCTGCCGTACAGACTGACACAGTACAGGTCGCCGAAGGCGCCGAGCAGATAGGCGAAGCTCCCGTGGATCACGGGCGTGGCACGCGGCACATTCGTGAACTCAAGGTGCGTCGGGGTCGTGTAGGCGACCGTCCACAACTCCTTGCCGGTGTCGGCGTCGAGACACCGCCAGATATCCTGGTCCTTCTGCGGGCTCTTGTCGGCCACGAGCACGTGTGTGGCGGTGGCCGCGACCCCGGAGAGGCCGGGGCCGGTCATGCCTCGTCGCCACAGGAACTGCACCCGGCAGGGCAGCGTGGCCGGAACGTCCGGGCTGATGCCCGCCCGGCCCGGACCACGCCAATCGGTCCAGGCGGTCGTCGGCGCGGGGGCCGGCGCCTCGGTCTTCTCTACCGGTGGCTCCTGCAGCGGCACGAAGCCGTCTCTCGATTTCAAGGCGGTCAGCACCGGCGGACGGGCCCGGACCGTCAGCAGTGCCTCCGTGAGGGTCCGCTCGGTTGCCGGGCCGATGTGGTTGGTGGCGAAGACCGTGATGAACGGTTGCGGCGTCGTTCGGCCGACAACGCGGAACGCCCCTTTACCGGCAGCGCCGTCGCTTTCGGTCAGGGCCGAGACATAACTGGAGATCACCGCGGCATCGGCCTCGCCTGCCGCCAGGACTTCCAGGGCCGCGCGGCAGGTTGGCGCGGTCTTCAGCGGCGGCACCGGTACCACGCCGTTTTGCGAAAGGGTGGCGAGAGCCCAGAGATGTCGCTCTTCATTCGTCGTCGGTCCGAACACGATTCTGTGATCGGCCAGGTCGCCGAGGGTCCTGGCCGGATCGGTCGCCCGCACGACAAACAGGCCCGCGAGATCCGTGACGCCCTGTTCGTCCGTGAGGCGGACCATCGGCCGAACGGGCCGCTGTGCCTGGGCGGCTTCCGCGTGGACCGCGGCTTCCGGGCCGACGATCAGGTCCGCGGGCCGATCGGGCGCGAAGAGCTCGCTCAGATGTCGGCCGTAGAGGATCTCCACCGGCCGGTCCAGGGTTTCTTCCAGAAGTCGGCCCAGGGCGGAGTAGTCGCGCCGGGGCCCCGGGACCTCGTCAGCGGCCGGACGGCGGCACAGGGGATCCGTGACGGCGATGCGCAGAGGTTCCCCCCGGCGGGCGTCGAGCTGCAGGTCAAGGCCGTGATCGAGACGAACCAGCCAGATCGCCAGCAGGACAAACGGCACACATAGAATGCCCCAAAGGGCTTTCCTAAGCATCATAGATTGCCATCGGCTGGTCGCGGGTCCAATTACAGTATAGAAATGCCTATCGCCGCAGCCCAGCGAGGAATACACGGAGTCCGACCCGACGTTGCGAAGTCGGGACCGATAAGAATCTCCCTTCTTTGGGTCCGGGCCCGAGGCACACTTCGTTTCAGGCGCGGCGGTGCCATTGGGAGTGGTGGAAGTGGTTTTCGCTTCCGTTCCGCCTTTTCTGCTTGAGGCCACGCTCGACCAGGTCGATTCCAGGGAAAGGCAAAAGTCTTGGGAGGATTCTGGTATGACCGTGGTGAAACGCCGGTGCGGCCGCTTAGCTGTCGCGGGGGTGATGATCGTCCTGATGGGGTGGGGAACTGCCCAAGCCGGTCAGGACCAATTCCTGGTGCAACTCGGTGGCGCAGGCGAGATCGTCCGGGGAGACGGGACCGGATTCAACCGCGGTTCCTGGTACTACTACCCGGATTCGGACCGGCTCGCGCAGTGGTTCTCTCCTGACGCGATGCGCGACTCCCGCAGTGCCATCGCGGTGGATTTGACGATTGCCCTGGCGGATGGCAAGCCGGCAACCGGCGGCACGGTCGAGGTCTCTGTGGGCTGGAGTCGACAGGGCTGGGCCGGCGATCGGGATTGTCCGCCGCTGCCCGATCTCAAGAACCCCTCTCAGGAGCGCAGAGACATCGAAAGCCGCACGATCGTCTCCCGTATGGAGGTGGGCCAGACCACATCGTTCAACATCGGTTTTGAGATTGCGGAGTTCTGCCCGCTGTGGATCGCGGTCGGCGTCCGCGGCCAGAACGTCCGCGTCGAAGGCCGCGTTCGGCACGACTCCGTGCCGACGGGAGATCCGGTCCCGCCGGCGGAAGATCGCGACCCCGGCGCAATCGGGCTCCGATGCGTGAAATGGTCGCAGCCGCCCCTCGAATTGGACCCGACGGCGAAGGAGCGGACCTACAGTGGGTGGTGTACGCCCGCGTACGCCGCGCGGCCGTCCGGGAGTGCCACCGCCTCGTGGACGCTGCTGGCGGACGATTTCCGGTGTTCCGGCGTCATGCCGGTGACCTCGGTGCGCTGGTGGGGCGCCTACCAGGCCTGGGACGGCGCGCAGGCCCCGCGTCACGGACCCGAGTCCTGGCGTCTCGGCTTCTGGAGCCACGCGCCGGCGGATGCACGCTACCCGTTCCCCAGGCCGGACCGGTTGCTGTGGACGATCGAGGCGCCTGCCGCCCGCGTCGAGGAGAAGGTCGCCGGGGCGGGGGGATTCCTGGATCAGGCTCGCGGCGCGGTCTTCGAGTACCAGCTGGAGCTCCAGCCGCAGGAACAGTTCCGGCAGGACCGGTTCGCCGATTCCGACACCCGGGACCGCATCTTCTGGCTCAGCATCACGCCCCTCTACACCGGCACATCCGCGGTGCAGAATCCCTGGTGCTGGCAGACCCGGCCGGCGCCCTGGGGGGGCGGAGCCGTAGAAGGCGCGTTCCGCGGCGACGACCTGCGGGCGGGCTTCGCCTTCGATCCCTCCTCGGCAAGGCCCATTTCAGGCGTATCGACCTCTGCGCGCCGGGACGCACGTGACCTGGCTTTCGAGCTTGATGCGGCTCCCGAGTACCTCCACTGTGACCAGTCTTTCACCGGTCTGCGCCAGTGGGCGCACTATGAAGATGAAGAGTCCCTGGGCCTCGAGCACCGGAAGCCCGCCGGTGGCACGATACTGCGCCGCATGGTCGCCGACGACTGGACCTGTCGCAGCGAGGCGCCGGTCACCGGCCTGGCCTGGTGGGGCTCGTATCTGGGCTACGCTTATCTGCCCGGCGACGGTCCGACGTTGACGGGCCCCGCCCAGACGCCGATGACCGCTCCACGCCCGCCCGATGGGTTCCTGCTGTCGCTCTGGACGGATGAGCCCGGCTTGAAGACGAAGGACGCCCAAAGCGTCAGCCGCCCGGGCCGGAAGATCTGGGAATACCAGGCAGAGAAGTTCGACGAAGTCCTGGTCGGCTTCGACCGGAATCCTGATCCGACAAGCTCCATCGTACCCGGTTTTGAGCCGGTGTACCGATACAGCGTCAGTCTGCCGCCGGACCGGTGGTTCCGTCCCGCGGGCCCCGGCAGTATCTACTGGCTCAGCATGGTGGCCGTATACCGGGATATAAAGAACATCGTTTATCCCTGGGGCTGGACGAACCATCCGAGCGTTTCCTGGGACCGGCAGACCCCGGTGCCCTTGGCCTGGTGGAAGCTCGATGAAACCACCGGCAGACGCGCGGCCGACAGCGCCGGCGCCCATCACGGCACGATCGCCGGCAATCCCACCTGGCGGCCCGCCGGTGGCTGGAGCGGCGGCGCCCTGGACCTCGACGGTCGCGGGGACTACATCCGGGTGGAACAACCCCAGGGGTTCGATTTTGCGCCGAATTCGTTCTCCGTCTCCGCCTGGATCTACCCACGCCAGGCGCGCGGATCCTGGCACACGATCCTCGAGTACGACCGCGAGGGTGTCAACCGCAACCGCTTCGGCCTGTGGCTTGATCCTGAGGGCCGCTTCCACTTCCGCGTGGGCTTCAACACGTGGCACTCGCAACAAAGCCTGTTGCCCGATCAGTGGCACCACGTGGCGGCGGTGTATGACGCCGAGGCCATGGCGATGTGTCTCTACGTCAATGCCGTGCTCGACGGCGTCGCCCTGGAGCCAAAGGGCTTTGCCGCGCCGCACCTGGGAACGCTGATCATCGGCGCCCGCGGCTCGGCCGACAGCGAGTACTTCAACGGCTTGCTCGACGATGTTCGCGTCTTCACGGTTGCCCTGACGGCCGAGGAGATGCTCCTGCTGGCCGGCGCCGGTCCCAACGCAGGCGCGGTCGCCGCCCGGTCGAGCACCGGCGGTGCGGCCGACGCCTGGGATTGGACGTTGCTTCTCGACCGGACCGGCCAGGCACCGGACATGTCCTTTACGCTCTTCACCCAGCCGGCCGGCCCCGCCGATGCCCAGGTCTTCCACAGCACCGATCCCAACGACGGATCGGTCGAAATCGTTATCCCGCTGGGCCGGAAGAAGGGATAGTCCACCGCCGGAACAATTCATCAACGCACCGACCGGGGACGTGAGTGAACGAGTCGCTCACGTTCCCTTCCGTTGTTGGGGCACCCCCATGTGCACCCGCGGGCACGGGCCGTGGATTCACGGCGCCCCGTACGTTCTGCCTGAGAGGGTGCGTGAGAACCCGATACCTCGTGGCATGGGCTTGGCGTCCCCAACCCAGAATTCCGGGTTGGGGGGCCTTTTCGAGCCCATGCAGCATCGGCAGGATGCCGATGCCACAAGACCTCACGGGCAGGATGCCCCTGCCACTTCTCACACGCCCTTGACACCCTGCCTGGCATGCCTCCCCGCGGTGCCTGTCCGCCGAGCGATGCAGAATTGTTTCTCGGGGCCGAAGATTGTCTCTTGAATGTTCCGGCGTCTGCGGCGTATAATGCCGCAAGGTTTCGCTGGTTTGGAGAATTGATCATGGATGAGAGGCAGACGCAACGCAGTGACCGCAGCTCTCGGGGTATTGTCCGGCTTCATCCGAGTTCCTCGCACCGTTTGGACGCGGTGGGGCTCTGCGAGCACGAGGCACTCCTGGCCGAAGGGCACTATCGCTGCCCGGATTGCCGCCGGGCGGATCGGAGCGCCAGAGGCCTCGCGCCGGCCCGCATGCGGTGAGCAAGTCACAAGGAAGCGGGGACCAAGCCCCGGCAGGGTTGTGCCGAGCCGCGTGTAGGCAATTGGCCGAGGAGCCCGAGCGCGAGTCCGCTCGGTGCCAGTGCCACCGGCGCTTTCCGCAGGATGATTGCCCCCTCAGGAGCGGCCGCGCGGGAAGTACGGGATTAAGGAATCTCCGCCATAGGCCGTTGGGCTGAGCCGCCGTATAGCACGTACGTAGAGTGGCAACAAGGTGACCTCGGTGTTGTGGCCGGACCGGATTGACGGCGACGTCCCGTGGGACGCCAAGTCCGGCCGGTGTGGCAAGCAACGGAACCGTGGAGGGGTTCGACGACCGTGGGCGGTGCGGTCGAGAATCCGGCGGAAGGGGGAAACTGAGATGGCAACCGTGCGTGTCTTGATTGCTGACGATGACCCCGCTTTGCCCACGATCCTGGCGCGCGTTCTGCAAACGAGACGATCGATCGAGGTCGGGGGGGAGGCGGCCGACGGCTACTCGGCCGTGCTGCTCACGGGCAAGCTGCGCCCGGACATCCTGCTCATGGACATCAGCATGCCCGGGCTCAATGGCATGGAGGCCGACCGCCGTATCATGCGGCGGAGGCCGGGTGTCAAGGTCCTCGGACTGCCCGTGCATGGCTTCGAGTTCTATGCCCGCCAGATGTTCGAGGCCGGGGCCCGCGCGTATGGTCTCAAGAACGGCGATCTCGATGAGCTGCGGGAAGCCATGGACGCCGTCTGCCGGGGCGAGACTTACGTGAGCCCGGACGTGTTGAGCCTGGGCGCACGCACGGCGCGGTGGAGACGCTCCCGGCAGTTCTCGCATGCCGCGTAGTGCCTGGATCGTAACTTGCATGGCCGAGACGGATCCGAGCTTCGACTTCGACACCGTGTACAACCGACGGGACACGGACAGTCTCAAGTGGGCCCGGTATGCGCAGCCCGACGTGATTCCTCTGTGGGTGGCCGACATGGATTTCCGCGCGCCCGATCCCATTCTGGCAGCGCTGCACGGGCGCGTGGACCACGGGATCTTCGGTTATGCGTCCCCGCCGGCGGAACTTGTGCCGGTGATCCAAGCCTGGCTGCAGGCGCAGTACCGGTGGGAGATCGACCCGGCCTGGATCGTGTGGCTGCCGGGCGCGGTGCCCGCGCTGAACGTGGTGTGCCGGGCCTACGGGGAGCCGGGCGACGAGGTCCTGACCTTCACCCCCATCTACCCGCCGTTTCTCGCGGCGCCGCCGCACGCGGGTAAGGGTCTGCGGACCGTGCCGTTGCGGCGGGAGGGTCAATTGTACACGCCGGACGCCGAGGAGCTGGCGCAAGCGCTATCCCCACGTTCCCGCATTCTGCTGCTGTGCAATCCCCACAATCCCGTGGGCCGCCGATACGAGCGCCGGGAGCTCGAGCGGATTGCCGAGGTCTGCGTGGCCCATGACCTGATCGTCTGCTCGGACGAAATCCACTGCGATCTGATCCTCGATGGCGGGAGACACGTGCCGACCGCGACCCTGGGCCCGGAGGTGGCGGCCCGCACGATCACGCTCATGGCGCCCAGCAAGACGTTCAATGTCCCGGGCCTCAACTGCGCCTTCGCTCTCATCCCGAACCCCGCGCTGCGCACGAAATTCAAGGAGGCCCGCGAGGGCATTGTTCCCGGCACGAATGTCCTGGGTTTCACCGCCTGCCTGGCGGCGTACCGCGACGGCGAGCCGTGGCGGCGGGCGCTCATCGAGTACCTGCGTGGCAATCGCGACCTCGTCCGGCGGGCCGTGTGCACGGACATGCCGGGACTGGCCATGGACGACGTGCAGGCCACCTACCTGGCCTGGATCGACACCCGCCGTCTGGGTCTGGCCCGGCCCGCGCGCTTCTTCGAGCAGGCCGGCGTCGCGCTCTTCGACGGCCGCGCGTTTCAGGGCGAGGGTTTCGTCCGGCTGAATTTCGCCTGCCCGCGCCGCGTTCTGCAGGAGGCTCTGGAGCGCATGCAGCAGGCCGTGCGACGCCGGGGCGGGCCCGCCGGAGAGGGTGCATGAAAAGCCGCGGGTATGTGGTATTGGCTTCCAGCCCACGCAGCGTCGGCAGGATGCCGATGCCACAAGACTCACGGGCAGGATTCCCGTGCCCCTTCTCACACACCCTCTGAAGATGGGGCGCGAGACGCCCGGGAAACCTGCAGGTTTGGATGGCATCTCATTCGCTTCTTCAAAGAGCCGGAGGATGGACGGAGCACTTAGTCCGTGCCGGACTCATCCCGGGCTTCGCCGGTTGGGACCGCGTTACAGCCTTGCCGGCGCTGCAGCCGGACAGGACGTGAGGGCTGCGGGAAGGTACGCGCCGACTTCGCGATCGCTTCTTCGTAGAAGTGCTCGAGATCCTGGGCGGCTCGGTGGGGCTCCACCTCGTCCAGGCGGGCCCGGGCGCGTTGGCCGAAACCGGCGCGGACCTCGTCGGGCATCTGCCAGACCCGGGAGATGGCGTGACGCAGGGAGGCAACGTTACCCAGCTCGAACAGGGCTCCCGACTCGCCCTCGGTGATCAGCTCGTCGAAACTGGCCCCATCGGGCCCGATCACCAATTGCCCCAGACCCATCGCTTCCAGGCATGTGTTCGGCAGGTTATCTGCCAGGGAGGGCAGCACGACGGCGCGCGCCGCGCGGATGACCGGACGCAGCACATGCGGCGGGAGAATCCCCGCCCAGTGCACCCGGTGGGGCGCCGAACGTTCCAGGGACAACAGTTGCGCGGCGGTCGGATCTCCTCCTTCCGGTCCCGCCACCACCAGGTGCAGGTCCGAAAACTCTTCCAGCAGGGGGGGGATGGCCTCCGCCAGCAGGCCGGCCCCTTTCAGGCGGGAGATGCGGCCGAAGAAGAGGAGGTAGGGCGCGAAGCCGGCCAGCTTCCGGGCCACGGTGGGGTCTTCATCGGCCTGATCCACGTAGAAGGGCGGACGGACCACGCTGACCTCCAAATGTGCCTGTGCCCGGATGTGCTGGGCCAGAAACCGGCTCGGGGCATAGACCGCCGCCGCCCGCCGCATCGCGGCCAGCTCGAGCGCCCAGACGGCACGCCGATCGACGGTGATGCGACCGCCCGACGCGGCATTCAGGAGCGGGCCATACGACGAGACGCGGATGACCACCGGGGCCACGGGATTCCGGACGGCGAACAGGCCGCTCGCCATCCAGCTCGCTGCCTGAATGATATCGAAGCGGTGTGCCGCGCTGCGGCGTCGCAGGGCGTTGTCCAGCCCGCGGGCAAGGCTGCACGCCAACTGCGTATCGACGAGCTTGTGGCAGCCCACGACCGGCAGAAGCCTGTTTACCACCCGTACGGGGAGCCAGCGCCGCGCCGGCACACGCCAGATACGCGCCCCGCCGTGAGCGAATTCCTCCTCTGCGGAGGACGTCACGAAGACTTCCACGTCATGCCCGCGCCCGGCCAGCGCGGGCACCAGCCGGCCCAGGTACTGGGCCAGGCCGCCCGCAAAATACGGCTCGGTGGCAAACTCGGGAGTCAGAAACCCAATTCGCATGGGATGCCCTCTCCTACGTCCGGGCCCGGGAGCCGACAACGGTCTCGAAGTCGCGGGCCAGCTTCGCGGCCATCTTCGCCCACGTCAAATGCTCCAACACGATCCGCCGGCCCTCACGGCTCACGGCGGCGCGCTCCGTCGGATGATCCAGGTAGTGAGCCACTTTGTCCCGCAGCTCCTCGGGGGAGGTGAAGGACACCACCGACTGCCCTTCCACCAACGGAGTCCGTTCCGTGTCTTTCTGGTAGCTCGTGAGGGGGAATCCTCCGCAGGCCAGGATCTCCGGCACCCGGCTGTTGAAGGAGTTGATCTGTTTCTCCGGCTCCTGCAGGTTCACGACGATCTTCGCGGCGCCGTAGATCTTCGTCTTCTTGAGCCCATAAACCGGCTCCCGGCACGCGCACCGGGCCAGGTGGGGACATTTCTCCCAATCGAGACCCCAGAGGCGCAAATCGAACGCCGCCAGCGCCGCCAGCACGGACGCGCGATACTCGGTGTACCCGCCGATGAAGGCCACGTCGCCGCCGTAGCGGGCGCGGTCGGCCTCGGTCAGCTCCAGCGGCCGGTGCTCGCGGGGATCGGCCGCCCCCATGAAATGGAACACGTTCGGGTTCTTGCCGTTCTGTGTCCCGCGGATCACCGGGTCCAGGTAGCTGTCGTGCAGCAGGACGAAATCCGCCGCCCGGATCATCCCCGCCGTGTGGTCTTGGAGAAGGTGGTTGTAGCCGAGGATGAACCCCACGGCGCAGCCGAACGTGGCACGCAGGCGGCGCAGTCCCGCGCAACTCACGAAGAGATTCCCCAGCAGCAGGACCTCCACCCGCGCGTCCCGGCAGATCCGGTTCAGACACCGCTCGAAGTACCGCAGGCGGCAGGATGCGTCCCAGCACAGCATTCGCTGCCGGGCACTCGCGCGAACATCGTTCGTGTAGAGCAGATCATAGGGCACGAGCGTGACCTGGTGCCCGAGCGCCTCCCAGCCTTCCGCCAGGAACAGCGGATAGTCGGACGTCGCCGGATCCAGATAGCATGCGTAGACTATTCGCACGGCTGCCTCCGTCGCAGGCGCCATCGCCGGACGAGGCGCGTGACGCGACCGCGGGCCAACCACCATTCCAGCCGGCGCAGCCTGATCGCCCGGCGGTAGTAGGACGCGACCTTCCCGGCCGGAAGGACCTGGATCCGCCGGTAATCCAGGCCGTACAGCAGGACCCAGGCCGCGTCGTTCGCACGCACCTCCGCGCACCGCGCCGCCCCCGGGGCGTCGGCGAGAATCGGCTCGAAATAGGGCAGCACCAGGAGATCCCAGCTCCCTCCGTGCAGATCTTCAACCAGCTCGACCGCGCACGGCGTGAACTGGAATCGAAACTCATCGACCATCTGCGCGTCCGCCCAGTCCACCCCGGTTCTCAGCACGGCCATCCGACGGGGGACCGGTGCACCGGCATATTGTAGCGCGAAGCGAAGATAGCGGCTCATCTCTCGGCCCTGTCAGGTCTCCGGCTGGATTTTCGCCATGAGCAGAACGTCCTGGTATCGGCCGTCCGCAAACACGTGTTGACGCAGGCATCCCTCTTCCCGGAATCCCAGGTGGGTGTACGCCGCGATGGCGGCGGTGTTCTCCGCAAAGACCTCCAAAGTGACCCGGTGCAGGTTCAGATGTCCGAAGGCGTAGTTGAGCACCAGCTCGCCCATTTCCCGGGCATAGCCGTGCCGCCGGTGCCCGGGGGAGACGATGAGCCGGCCCATTTCGGCCCGCCGGTTGCGCCAGTCCACCTTGCTCAGTCCGATCATCCCCACCACGTCCTGCTCGTCCCGAGTTTCCGCCAGCCACAGCCACTCCTCCCGTTTCTGCTGCAACTGCTCGAACCAGACTTCCTGCCGGGCCAGCGAGAGCGGCTCATGCTCGAAGAACCAACGGTAGATCGCCGGATCGTTGCGCCAGCCCACCAGCAGCGCCAGGTCGCTTCGCTCCAGTGCCCGCAACTGAATCCGGGGGCCCACGATCATACGGATCTCCTTTCTCTTGTGCGCCCGGGCGCACCGCTCGCCTTATTTCCCGTAGAACCGCCGCAGGGTCGCGATGATGTACCGGACCTGCTCGTCGGTCAGACCCGGGTGCAGGGGCAGCGACAGCATCCGCGGGAACAACCCTTCCGCGACCGGCAGCGACGGCCGGTTGCCGTAGCAGCGATACAGGTGAATCGGTTTGTAGTGCACACCGGTGCTGATGTTCCGTTCCTGCAGGAAAACGCTCAGCTCGTCTCGGGACTCGGCCAGGATCTCGCACAGGTGCCAGGCGGACTCGAAATCCGCGTCATCCGGGGCCGGCATCCGGATCTGGGGGATGTCCGCAAACGCCTGGCGATACGCGTCCACGATCGCGCGACGGCGCCGATTCGCCTCCTCCAACTTGGCCAACTGTACCAGGCCGATCGCGGCATGCACGTCGTTCAGGTGCGACTTGAGACCGATCTCGTCCACCGAGTACTCCCACCAATAGGACTTGTCCAGAGCGGTTCGGTCCCAGGTGCCTTTGTCGATCCCCAGCCAGCGCAGACGCTTGGCCCGCTGCGCCATCTGCTTGTCGTTGATGGTCAGCGCGCCGCCCTCGCCCATGGCCAGGTTCTTGACCGCATGGAAACTGAAGCAGCCCACCGCACCCAGGCCGCCCACGGACCGGCCCTTGTACCGGGCCCCGGTGGCGTGCGCGCAGTCCTCGACGATCGGGATCGAGCCGGCCACCTGTTTCAAGGCATCCATGTCCACGGGCCGTCCGCCGTAATGCACGGCGATGATGGCCTTGGTCCGCGGCCCGATCTTGCGGGCGACATCCGTGGCATCCAGATCCAGCGTGCGCTCGTTGACGTCCGCGAAGATCGGCGTCCCCAGGTTGTAGGCGATGCAATGCGCCGTGGACACGAAGGTGACCGTCGGGACGATGACCTCGTCCCCGTGATTGACCCCCAGGAGCCGCATGGCCATGTCCAGGGCCGCGGTGCAGGAGTTCAGCCCGACGCAGCAGGCGGCGCCGCTGAACTGGGCGAATCTCTTCTCGAACTCGGCCGTTTTGGGGCCCAGGCCCACCCAGCCGGAGCGGAGGACTTCCGCCACCGCTTCGATCTCCCGGTCGTCATACCATGGTTTGAACAACTGGATCATCTCTGTCGACATGTACTACGTCTCCCTTGTCAAAAATTCCGGTGGCGATACCGCCCCGGTGCGCACGGTCGGCCCGCTCACGGGCCGCCCCGCCTGGGTGCGGAGGGCGGGACCGCCGGGCGCCACCGGCCGAACCGGCCCGCCGCGCTGGATCAGGCTCCGCGCCTGGTCCAGGGTCTTCCTGAGGTCTTCCCGATCTACACCCCCAGCGCCGGCCACCGGTCGGGCGCGACGAGCAGGTCCAGGGCCACCCAGACCACGCTCGCGAGACAGCCCGGTGCCAGGCCGGGAATGAGGGTCTGACGGACCCAGACGCCGAAGGGGACATCGGCCAGCTTCAGCCCCAAAGGCCAGATCAGCAGGACATCGAAGAACAGCCCGATCATACAGGCCGCCAGAGCGACGCCGCAGGCGCCCAGGCCGAATCCGGCGGTGCCCCATCCCAGAGTATACACCACGTACCAAGTCAGAGCGACGATCAGCGGCTGGCTCACCAGGACGCGCACGCCGGTCGCGCGGACGCGGCCCAGGGCGTTGGCGAGCTGCCAGACCATCCACGAGCCGCCCATCGTAATCAGGTTCACCAGGCTCAGCACCATGACCGGCGCGGCCTCGGCGTAGTCTTCGCCCGCGTACAGAGGCATCACCCGCGCGGCGTAGATCGCGCCCGGCAGACCGGTGATCAGCATGATCCACAATGCCAGCCGTCCGCCCCGGAGATAGAAGTGCCGGACCCGATCCTTCGCCCCCAGGGCGTGCATGCCCGTGGCCACCGGGTACAGCGGGGCGGCGATCACGTCGGTCCACGTATTGATCTGGCGGCGGCCCAGATACCCCAGGCTGTACACCGCCACGTCGGCGGCGGCGAACCGATTCAGGACAAACAGGATCGCCGTGCTGCTGGCGCGGGAGGTGATCTCGCTCACGAAAGTCCAACCGCCGAAGGAGACCAGCTCCCAGGCCCGGGCCCAGCGGATCTCCCGCAGGCGAAACCGCAGGGCGGGGATCATCCGGCGGGACACGACGATCACGATCGTGGTGAGCACCAGCTCCACCACGACGTTGGTGACCACCACCCACACGACGCGCGTGCTGACGCCGAAAAGGAAGACGAACAGCAGCGCCATGCGCAGGATCTCCATGCCGACGTGAATCAGGTTGTACAGCACGAACTTCTGCTGGACGTAGAAGCCGACGCCGAAGGCCATGCAGGGCACCTTGGCGCCCGTCGAGAAGACCAGCAGGGCCATCATGATCCGCGCGTCCCACAGCCGGTCCGGCGGCACGCGCAGAAACGTGTCGACGTGCCACGCAAACGCCAACCCTCCGGTCAGGATGACCAGCCCGGCGCCGAGCAGGAGCGGGAACATCGTCGAGACAATCTGGGTCACGCCCCGGTCGTCCTTCTGGGCATAGGCCGCCAGCACGAAGCGGCCCAGCCCGGCGGTCAGAATGGACGTGACCACGGGCAGCAGCAGGATCACCGACAGCAGGACCTGCAGCAGACCGTATTCCTCCGGACGGATCCGGCGCAGCAGGTATTGGTGCAGCCACAGCAGGACCGAGACGTTGATCGTCTTGGCCACGATGCCGCTGGCCGTGTTGATCAACACCAGGCGTTTGCTGATTTCGACTCCGGACGTCATGCGCGATCACCCGTGGCACCGGGCTCGGGCAAGAGGTCATACCCGGTGGCCCGGAGCGATACTCCCGGCGTCGTGCCGGAACCTTGGCGGCACCGTTTCCCGGTACCCTGCACTGTGACTTCGTACTTGATGTCGGCATCCCCCGGAGGGCCCCATTAGAAGAGTCCCCCTTTTTCCGGATTTTCGCAGACGCAGGCTGTGTTTATCGGACCTTCATGCGGCCCCCCGTCATGGGGCAACATCGCTCCCCGAGTGAGATGCCCTCCCTTGAAGTCCGGAGTCTACCGTAGCTCCCGCTTGAGGCCAAGGCAGGACCGGCCGGAATGATCCAGGCCAATTCCCTGTGGGCGCTACGCCCACCTGTGCTTGCCCGTGCCACGAATCAGGACCGCTTCCCGGACGCGGCCGCGGAAAAGACCGTCGCATCCGGTTGTCGCGTACGCGCCGGTTGCAGACCGCCATCCCGGGGTGCTGCCGTCGTCCTGCCACGGCCCTGTTCGAAAGCGTCCCGGGCCGGCGCCGCTCCTCAGTGCGAACACGAGAGTGCATGATCGTTGCAGTCGCCAGTTGAGTTTTTGGCAGGGTGCAGCCGAAGAATAGGGTTGATGTTGTCGTAAGTGATTCGTCGAAGCAGGGTTGCTTGGGATTGGAGCAGGTTAATATGGACACTATGCCGCGCGTCTTTGGTCAGGCCGTACGAGGGATTCCCGCGTTGATTGTGCTGGCATCGGGTGCCGCGGTGGCCGCAGAAACTGGACCGGCGGTCACCGGTGGCAAAGGGGCTGAAAGCGGGACCTTGACCGGATTTGCTCAGCAGTTGGTCATCACCGTGGGTGAAGCGGTAGCCACCTATGGCCTCAAGATTGTCGGCGCGGTACTGATCCTTCTGGTCGGACGGTGGGTGGCCAAGCTGCTGTCCGCCGTGGTCGCCAAGGCGCTCGCCAAGGTCAAACTGGATCCGACGCTCGTGCCGTTCATCGAGAACCTCACCTATACGGCCCTGCTGATCTTTGTGGTCATCGCGGCCCTGGCGCGCGTGGGGGTCGAGACGGCGTCCCTCATCGCGGTGCTGGGTGCGGCGGGACTGGCGGTCGGTCTGGCCCTGCAGGGTTCCTTGGCCAACTTCGCCTCGGGCGTGCTGATCCTGGTGTTCAAGCCGTTTCGCCTGGGGGACTTCGTCGAGGTGGCGGGGGTCAAGGGCACGGTGCAGGCGATCCAGGTGTTCAACACCGTCCTCAATGCCCCGGACAACGTCCGGATCGTGGTCCCCAACGGCCAGGTCACCGGCGGTTGCATTCTCAACTACACGATCAACGGGACACGCCGCGTGGAACTGGTGGCGAGCGTCTCCTACGATGACGATCTGAAGACGGCCCGGCGGGCGATCGAGAGCGTGCTGGCGGCCGAGCCCCGGATTCTCCCCACGCCGGCCCCGGTGGTGGCGGTGGGGGAGATGGCCGACAGCAGCGTCGACTTCATCGTCCGCCCGTGGGTGAAGGTGGAGGACTACTGGCCCGTGTACTGGGCCCTCACGGAAAAGCTGAAGGAGGGCCTCGAGGCCCATGGTCTGAACATCCCGTTCCCGCAGCAGGAAATCACGATCAAGACCGACGCCGCCGCCATGCTCAAGAGCGTCTGAGAGGCCAAGGCCAACGCCACGTCCGCCTGTGCCCCGGGTGGCATCGTCAAGGCGTCCCAAACGCGATGAATCGCGTTTGGGGTCCCCCTGCGCAGCTTGGCGCTGGCGACTTCCCCGTGCGCAGGACCAGCGCCGACCTTTCGGCCTTGACAATGCCACTCGTTGTATGCCATCCCCCTCCGGGGCGGGCCGGGCGTTGACTGCGGGATGCCTTTTCGGTATACTCGAACGTGGATGCCCGCCATTGAGAAGAGGGTGTTTGCAGGCTGGCGACGGGCCGGCCCCGCGCCGGGAGGATCGTTCATGGGAAGAATCGCTCTTTGGGCCCTGGTCGTGTCGTTGTCTGGCCTGGTCGTGCCGGCCTCCGGCGACACGCGCGGGGGGACTGGCTACCGCATCCAAGACACGACGACCAAACCCGGCGGGACTCTGACCGCCGATGAGGTGTGGACCGCTGCCGACGGGCCGTACCTGGTCACGGGCACGATATTCATTTCGGATGGATGCACTCTGACGATCCGGCCGGGCACGAGCGTGTATCTCGCTGCCGGCGCCAGCCTCATCGTGGTGGATGGCGGCCGCCTCCTGGCCGAGGGGACCGAGGCCCAGCCGATCCAGTTCGCCGCCCCGCCCGGCGCGGGGACGAGCTGGGGCGGTCTCACGATCGAGGGCTCTGCCGGCTCCCCCGAGTCACGCCTCGCCTATGTCTCGTTCGCGGGCCACGGCAAGACCTGTATCCAGGTCTCCCGCGGCACCCTCTCCCTGGACCACGCCACGTTCGGCACCACGACGCACACGTACGTCGCGCTCGAGGGCGCTTCGTTCCTGGTCAGCCACTGCCACTTCCCCGCGGCGACGGCCCGGTTCGAGATGCTCAAGGGCACCGCCGGCATCAAGGCCGGCGGACGCGGCGTGATCCGGGATTGCTTCTTCGGCCGCGCGATGGGCTACAGCGACGCGGTGGATCACAACACCGGGGGCAACCGCGAGCAGAACCAGCCCGTTATCCAGTTCTACAACAACGTCTTTGCCGGGTCGGACGACGACATCCTGGACATCGACGGCGCCGACGCCTGGATCGAAGGCAACATCTTCCTGCATTGTCATCGCAACAACACGCCCGACACCGCGGCGGCTATCTCCGGCGGCAGTGGCAGCCGCACCTCGGAGATCACGGTCCTGGGCAACCTGTTCTTCGACTGCGACAACGTCGCCACCGCCAAGCAGGGCAATTTCTACACGTTCCTCAACAACACGATGGTCCGTACGACCCGCCAGGGCGGTATCGATACCGCCGCAGGCGTCGTCGCGGTGCGCGACATGATCCCCAACGTGACGACGTTCGCCCGGGGCGCCTACCTGGAGGGCAACATCATCGTGGACGCGGAGCAATTGATCCGCAACTACGACGAGAAGAAGACCACGGTGACGCTCCACAACAACATTCTGCCTTTGCCCTGGACCGGTCCCGGCAGCGGGAACATCGTGGTCGATCCGATGCTCCGGTACCTCCCGGAGGTGGCCGAGACGCGCTTCACGACTTGGCAGCAGGCCCAGGTGTTGCGCGAGTGGTTCAGTTTGCAGCCCGGCTCGCCCGCCCGGGGCACCGGCCCGAATGGGACCGATAAAGGGGGCGTCATCCCGCTGGGTGTCTCGATCTCCGGCGAGCCGCGCGACCTCACCAGCCTGACCTCCGCCACCCTGACTGTGGGCATCAACCGCACCGGCTTTGGCATTCCGACCGCGGGCTTTCCTCTCGGCTCGGGCTTCACTCACTATCGCTGGCGGCTCGACGGCGGCGCCTGGAGCCCGGAAACGCCCCTTGCCGCGCCCATCCAACTGACGGGTCTGGCCGCCGGTCCGCATCGGGTCGAAGCCGTCGGCAAGAACGACGCCGGCTGGTACCAGGACGACCCGGCCCTCGGGCCCAACGCGGTGGTGACCGCTTCACGCCCCTGGACCGTGGATGCCGCCCATCAGCGGCTGGTCATCAACGAGGTCCTGGCCGTGAACCGGTCCCTCGCGCATGCGGGCACGCTGCCGGGTCTGGTCGAGCTCTACTATGATGGCGCCGCACCGCTCGATCTGTCGGGCATGAGCCTGATGTGCGGCGCAGCGAATCCGGCCGCGTTCGTCTTCCCGACAGGTTCGACCATCGCGCCGGGCAAGTACCTGCTTCTCTACGCCGGCCCCGATTCCGGCACCTCCGGCCTGCACCTTGGCTTCGACCTGGACGGCGCCGGAGACGCTCTCTCCTTGTGCAACCGCTTGGGTGAGCCGGTAGACGCGGTCATCTTCGGCCGGCAACTGCCCGATCTGTCGATTGGTCGCGCGGGGCGCGACGATACGTGGTGTCTGATGGTCCCTACGCCGGGCCAGGCCAACACTCCCCAACCGGTGGGTGACCCCGGCTCGCTCCGGATCAACGAGTGGTTGGCCAGTCCGAAGGATCTATTCTCGAACGGCTTCATCGAGCTCTACAATCCAAGCCCGGACCCGGTCGATCTCGGGTCCATGGTTCTTACGGACGGCCCCGGGACCCCGCTCCCGGAGGCCCGGATCGTGCCCTTGAGCTTCATGCCCGGGCACGGACACGAAGTATTCCAGGCGGACGGCGGTGCCGGTTTCGGACACGTGCCTTTCCACCTGTCGCCCTCGGGCGGAACGATCCGGCTGCTCGACGGGCAGTCACGGGAGATTGACCGCATCGTCTACGGTCCCCAGGCGGCCGATGTCTCCGCCGGCCGCACGCCCGACGGCGCGGAGCTGATTGAATTCTTCCCGCTCCCTACGCCGGGGGCCGCCAATCCGGAAGGTCCGAAGATCGTCACGATCCGCCGGATGCTCGTGGAGGAACGGGCCGACAAGCGCGTTCTGGTTCCGGCCGGGGCGATCGGCGAAGACTGGAAGGGCGGCAAACCCTTCGACGACGCTTCCTGGCGGTTGTGCCAGGGCAGTCCCGGCGGAGTCGGTTTCGAGACGGGAGCCGGCTACCAGGCCTTGATCACCCTCGATGTGCAGACGCAGATGTACGGCGCGGGCCGGAACAACACCTGCTACATCCGCGTGCCGTTTACGGTTGCGGCGGACACCCGGGCCGACGCCAACGGGCTGACGTTGAATGTGCGGTACGACGATGCGTTCGTGGCCTACCTCAACGGCCGGGAGCTCGCCCGCCGTAACTTCACCGGCACGCCCGCCTGGAATTCCCGCGCCGCATCGTCCCGCGAGGCGAGTGTAGAGGAGGTGGATGAATCCATCGACGTGACGCAGTTCCTGGCCGATTTGAAGGCTGGAGCCAATCTCCTGGCGATCCACGGCATGAACTCCTCCTCCACCAGCTCCGATTTCCTGATCACCGTGTCTCTGGACGCGGTCGTGACGGAGGTCCAAGACCCGTAGCAGGAGACCTCGAGATCTGACGCGTGGTGGACTCTGTCATCCCGAGCGTAGCGAAGGGTCCGGGTTGCGAGCGACCGAAACCTCTTCGAGGCCCAGATCCTGCGGATTCGCGCCCATCAGAAGCGCCAGATCAGACTCAGGCCGATTTGGAGCGAGTTGTTGCACGGCTCGTACCAGTCCTCGCCGGCGTAGGACTCCACGCTGGAGTCGTCCACCCACCAGTACTGCAGGAACGGCGCGAGCGCCAGGTCCGCCGAGTCCGTCCGGTGGCGAAATTCCACCGTGAACCGCGCCCCGACTCCGGGCCATTGCAGGTTCGTCAGGACGCCGCCGTCGCCCATGCCGGTCAGTTGCACGCCGAGCAGCAGCAGGTCGAACTCTCCGCCCAGCCCCACCTCCCAGGCACCGGCCAGCGGGTAGTACCCTTTGACTCCCAGCGGCAGATACAGGTAGTTGGACTGGCGGTCGTAGCCGTGCGGGTCGTGCCGCGAGTCGTCATTGAGACCGCGATAGCCCAGCCCCCCGTAGCAGCGGCCATCCCAGCCGCCTTCCTGCCACGTGCGGCCCCAGAGCGCCCGCACGTTCAGCAGGTAGTCGCGGCTGTCCTCCATGCGATAGGGCGTCCCCGCCTCGTCATTCAGGGAGCCGACATAATCCACGAACCCGAACGCGAATTCCCCCTCCAGCCGGAAGAGCCGGTCGTACCCGTGTTCGCGCGTATACGCGCCGGCCACGCCGTACAGCAGGCCGGTCTCTCTCATCACGCCGGGCTCCTCGTAGCGGAACCACGAAACCTCCGGAGCCAGCTCCCACCGCGGCGCCGTCAGCGTATCCTCCGACCCCATCCCCAGCTCGTTCGCCGCCGCCAACAGCACGCACATGGTCCAGACCCGGCACCTGCTCATCCGGTCACTCCCAAATCACAGCCCGACCGACGGGAAGACGCCGTCGCTCCCGGCACACACCGGTTGTAGTGACGCCGTGAGGCGTCATCTTCCGTATGCTCTCACGAGCACACTACGAACAGCCATTTCGTCCATCCGGCGGCCAAACCTTCAAAAATCACCCGGCCGCGGGGGCCCTGATTCTTCTTGACACGACCCCCCGCGATCGTGTATAGTAGAGGGAACGAATCGGAAGCAAGAGGGACTGTGCTTGGCCGTAGTGTTTTTCGCGGCGGGGTCAGGGATTGTCTACACCGCCCGATGGGGGTCGCGCCAACGCGCGCGTGAGCTGCCCGAGGGGCATCCCACCAGTGAGGAGAACAAACGTGAGACGATGTGTCTTTGTGCTAGGGGTATTGGCGTTGTTTGCCACCGGCGCCCAGGCCGGCCTGACGATCTACCATACGGGGGATCGTGCGAGTTTCGATGCCGCAACCAGTATCACCATTACGGAGACCTTCACGGACGTGACTCCGCAGAACACCGCGTTGCCATCGTTCACCAGCCAGGATGTTACCTACCGGGGGGCCGGCACCGGCGACAACGTGTACGTCACGGCGTACTCGTTCCCCAATTTCGGTGTGGCCCATCCGGATGCCCATGTGCTGACCAGCAACGGCAACGAGAACTTCATCATCGATCTCACGGGACTAAACGCGCCGGTCACGGCGGTGGGATTCGATACCTATATCAACAGCTCCGGACCGAGCCACGTCGGGATTCTCACCGGTGCGACCTGGACCTGGGAAGATGTGGCGCACGATTCGACCCAGGTGGGCTTCTTCGGGATCACTTCCACGACGCCCATCAGCCAGATCCAGTGGATCGGCACAGGCGGCGCCGTCGTCAATACCGGTATCGACAACGTCCAGATCGGCGTCGTGCCCGTTCCCGGAGCGGCGCTGCTGGCTCTCCTCGGCTTCGGTGCCGTGGGCCTGAAGCTCCGCCGTCTGGCGTAAGCAGTCCGGATTGCCGCCCAGCCGCACCGGCTCACCAGGACGCCGCCGGGCGTGGACGGGTCACTCCGCTGATCCGGCCGCACCCGGCCGAACGATCGTCTTGAGCCACAGATGAATCGCCCGCTGTTCGGCCGGGTCGGCGGACCGATTGCAGGCGCCTCGGGCCTGGACGATCTGCCGGGTCCTGGGATTGATCTCCACGGTCACGCGGCGCACGCCCTCATGGGACAGCGAGACGATCGCGGCGTGCCCCGCCGCACACCGCCCGGCGTAACTGGCGACGCAATGGTGCATTGCCTGGCCCTCGCGGAACAATTCCGCGCCGGACGTCAGCTCGGCGAAGGTCCACTGACCCGGCGCTCCTTCGTCCAGCACCCAGTCCCAGTGGTGCGAACACCAGGCATAGTCCAGGTAGGGCCGTGCGATCTGCCGGTGATACGCAGCGCTCCTTTCCAGGACCCCCCGGACCCGCCGGCCCTTCCAGGTATAAGGTTGCCAATCGCGCTGCCCGCGGCGGCGCTCCGCCTCGGTGTACTCGTGCATGGCCCAGGACAGGATCTGCTGGCTCTGTTCGTCGGTCAGAGCCGCGCGATGGGCACTGAGCCAGCGCACCGTGTCCTGCCAGAAGTCCCAGTGCGACCCGGTTGCCGAGAACTCGGTCGGATCGATGACGAACGCGGGATTTCCGAGGACCCGTGCGGCGTCGATCTCCGTGCCGCCCAAACGCAGGACCTCGGCGAAGACGCAGGCTTCCACGGGAGAGGCCTCTGCCGGCGCCTGCTGCAGACCATGGGCCAACCTGGGAGAGACCCGCCAGTCGAACAACTCGCCCGCCCGCTTGAGACTGCCGCCCTGCGCGAGCACGAGGAACCAGCAGAGCCACTTGAAGCCGGGCATGGCCTCCTCCATTCCCCCGGCTTCTTCTGCATCGGCATAGTCATGGGCATAGTAGGTGCCCATTCCCGGGTAAAGGTCCCGAAACCACTCCGGATAGAGGAACCGCGGCACGGGATAGAGCACGAACAGATGATCCAGCAGAGGTATCCCGCTCTCCTTCTTCCAGGTGTGCGGGCGGCGCTTCCAGAAGGGGGCGAACAGACAGATACGTTGGGCCGCTGCGGGTGCGTGGGCGTATTCCGATGTCACGATTTCGAGACTCTGCGGCGTGTCGAGGGCCTGGGCGATGCGGTAACGCAGGACGAGGGAATCCTGCGCGGACAGGTGCACCAGCCGCAGGACATACGCCGCCAGGCGGTCCTCGATCTCGCCGGCGTTGGTCGGATCCGCCGTCGGAGCAGGGATCGCATTCTCCGCGGGACGCTCCGCCGTGCCGCCGGCCCACCGGTCCAGATCGATGTGGGGTACCAGCGGACCGGCTAGCGCGTGCCACAGATGGTCGAGATGGAAGCTGAACAGCTCGTTCGGGTGGCCCCGATAGGAACCCGGACGCGGATCAAAGCAATCCCAACACGCATCCACCTCGGCGTAATAATCGAGCGAGCCCCCGGGGGCCACGAGCTGCTCCGGCTGGTCGTGCCGGTGCTGGAGGAACCGTCGGCGCAGCCGCGACGGACCGAGAGGCCGGTGCCAGTTCTGGACTTTCCTGCCGAACTTCTTCTGTTTCATAGGGCCCTGACAGCCGAACGTGGGAACGCGATACGGCCTCGCCGTCAATCGGGAATCCCCTGGGTGATGAAGATGCCTGCTATCATATCTATCGCATACGTGCCGGAGCCGTCAACATCTCGTATGTGCCAGCCCCATTCACACGTTGTTTATCCATCATTCAAGGCGCCGGACGGCAGGTCCACAAGGACGTGCCCCCCGGTCCGGCCGGGAACCGGCGCGTGCCTCGGAAGCTGAAACAGCAAAGGAAGACTTGACAAATGTCCTGTGGGAGTCGATAATGCCAGCATCGAGCCTGCCTGCCATGCGCTGGGCCGGCCCAAGGACGTGTCCAGTCTCCGCTGAACCAACACCCTGGTCCAGAGTGGAACGGGAGGAGGACATACGACAATGGTTGCTCGATACGCAGCCCGCCGGTTTCACGGGAAAGCGGACAAACAGGCGAAGAGCCATCTAAGGCGACGTGTTTCTCATGCTGAGGCAAGAGTGTTGTTCACCCGAGGGTCCGTTCCGTGACCACCATCGGCCGGGACCTTATTGAGGGGAGTCCATCATGAACAGTACCAGCAGAGCAGGAACGAGAAGACGGGCGGGTCTCGTGGCGTCGGTGTGCATCCTGGCTTCCATGACGTACGGTGCCGAACCCACGGCGCTGACCAGCGGCGTGGCCCTCACCGGTCTGTCCGGGGCTACGGGAAGCGAAGCCTACTACCGGATCGAGGTCCCGGCCGGCGCGGACGCGTTGTCCATCCAGACCACCGGCGGCACCGGCGATGCGGACTTGCACGTGCGCCGGGACTCACTCCCCACGACGACGTCCTATGACTACCGTCCCTACCGGCCCGGCAACGAGGAAGTCGTCGATGTGAACAAGCCGGCCGCGGGGACCTGGTACATCATGCTGCGCGGCTACACCGCTTACTCCAACGTCACCCTCACGGCCCTCTACACGATGCCTTTGCCGGCGGTCAAAGCGATGACCAACGGCATACCGGTCACGGGCATTGCGGGGGCCGCCAATGCGGAGCTGTATTACGCCATCGACGTGCCCGCCGGCACGACCAAGCTCGAAATCACCATTGCGGCGCCCCCGGAGATGGGCGATGCTGACCTCTACGTCAAGAAGGGCTCGCTGCCAACCACCAGCGTTTATGACTACCGGCCCTACCAATCCGGCAGCAACGAGGCGGTCCGCGTTGACAACCCGGATGCGGCGACCTGGTACATCATGATCAGGGGGTACACCGACTACTCCCAAGTGACGCTGCTGGCCACCTACGCCGGCGGGCCCGGTGCGGGCACCGTCCTCGAAAACGGTGTGGCCGTGACGAACCTCGCGGGCGTGGTGAACAGTGAGAAGCTGTTCCGCTTCGACCTGCCGGCCGGCCAGAAGAACCTGGTGATCGCGATGTCGGACGGCACCGGCGACGCCGATTTATACGTCCGGCTCCAGTCCGCTCCCACCCAGACGGACTTTGACTACCGTCCCTTCCAGACCGGCAACAACGAGACCGTGTCGGTGGATGCGCCGGCCGCCGGGACGTGGTATGTCCTGATTCGAGGCTACACCGATTACGCCGGCGTGACCCTCAAGGCCTCCTGGGGCAGCGTCGTCACTCTCCAGGATGGGGTGCCCGTCGCGAACCTCTCCGGGGCCACGGACAGCGAGACCTTCTTCCGCATTGACGTGCCGGCGGGCCAGACCGACCTGGCCTTCGTCATGTCCGGCGGCACCGGCAACGCCGACATGTACGTCAAGCAGGGCGCCACGCCGACAACCTCCCTCTGGGACTACCATCCCGCGGCCTCCGGCAACGACGAGAGCGTCAACATCAGCAGCGCTCTGCTCCAGGGCACCTGGTACGTCATGCTGAAGGGCGTGAAAGAGTATTCCGGCGTGAGCCTGGAGGCGGATTACTCGGTGGTCGAGACCGTGACCGCGCTGACCAACGGCGTGGCCGTCAACAATCTCTCGGGCATGGCCGGCACGCAACTGTTCTACAGCCTCGACGTGCCGCCGGGCCAGACGAAGTTCGAAATCCGGATCTCCGGTGGCCTCGGCGACGCGGATCTGTACGTCCGGAATGGCTCCAAGCCCTCGCCGGAAGTGTACGATTACCGGCCGAACCAGCAGGGCAACAACGAAGGGGTCACCATCGACAATCCCCCGGCCGGAACCTGGTTCATCATGGTCCGCGGCTACGAGGCCTTCTCCGGCGTCACGCTGTTGGCTACCTACGCCGGCCCGGCTCCGGATCAGGTGACGACACTGCAGAATGGCGTGGCGGTCACCGGCCTGGCGGGCTTCGCCGGCAGTGAGAAGTTCTACAAGATCGACGTGCCGGCCGGCCGGCCCAAGCTGGATATCGTGATGACGGGTACCACGGGTGACGCCGACCTCTACGTCAAGATGGGCGCCAAGCCCACCACGACGGACTACACGTATCGGCCCTATCTGAGCGGCAGCGCGGAGTCGGTTTCGGTGGACAACCCCGACGCCGGGACGTGGTACATCATGATCAGAGGCTATAGCGACTACTCCGCCGTCACTCTCCAAGCCACGTATACGGCGCCGCCGGACTCGACGATCACGCTGCGCAACGGCGTGGCGGTCCCCGGCCTGGCGGGCTCCGCCGGCAGTGACACGTTCTATAAGATCGACGTGCCGGCCGGCCAGAGCCTCTTGACGATCGAGACCTCCGGTGGCAGCGGCGATGTCGATCTGTACGTCAAACGGGGCGACAAGCCCAGCGTGACGAGTTATGACTATCGCCCCTATCTTGTGGGCAACAACGAGAAGGTGGACGTGACGAACCCCGCGGCCGCCACCTGGTACGTGCTGCTGCGCGGCTACGTAGCATACTCGGGCGTGACGCTGAAGGCTACCTACAGCGGCACCACGCCGCTCGCGGGTTCGCTGCAGTTCAAGTCTGCGGCCTACTCGGTGGTCGAGAGCGGGGGCAGCGTGCGGGTGTATGTCAGTCGCACGGGCGGCTCCTTCGGCCCGGCGAGTGTGACCTACGCCACGAGCAACGGCACGGCCGCGGCCGGTGCGGACTACGTCGCGAAGTCGGGCACGTTGACTTGGCCGGATGGCGACGCTGCGGACCGGTACTTCGATGTGGTGATCACGAACGATAGGGCCTACGAGGGCGATGAGACCTTCCGGGTGAACCTGAGCAGCGCCAGCGGGGCGGGGCTGGGCAGCCCGAATCAGACCACCGTGACGATTGCCGACGAC
>JALORE010000447.1 GCA_025459125.1 Planctomycetota bacterium
GGAAAAACAAAGCCAATTGAGAGGAGTTTCAAGCTCGAAGTGTCAAGCCGGAGAAGTTGATGGTCGGGACCTCACGCTTCACACTTTACACTTCAAACTCGGCGAAGGCCATTTGTCCAAACAAAGCCAATTTGCCCGCCGGGACACAGCCGGAGCAGCCGTAAACACCTGATCGAACAGGAGTTGCGACACGTTCTTTGACAACTTGAGGCAGTCTCTCACAGATCCATTTCGAGGGCGTGGTCGATACAGTAGGCGCGGATCTTCTCGATCATGATCCGGCCGTACTGCTCGGCCTTCGTCTGGCCGACGCCCCGGACGCCGAGGAAGTGCGGGAGCGTCGAGGGCCGGTGCCGGGCCATGTCCCGCAGGGCAGCGTCACCGAAGACGATGTACGCGGGGACGTGACGCTCGCTCGCGAGCGACGAGCGAAGGCGGCGTAAGGCTTCGAACAGGCCCTTGTCGACGCCCTCCCAGGACGCGGCGGCCACCTTGGCTTTATGCTGGGGCTTCTTCTCGGCGGGCTGGAGCAGTCGCGGCGTGACTTCCTCCCGGATCACCCGCCAGCCTGCCGGCGTGACGGACAGGACGTTGTACTCGCCGGTTTTATCGATGAAGCCCTGGCCCGCCAGTTGGTCGATCCAGTCGTGGACGATGCGCTTGTCGTAGTCCTTGAGCAGGCCGTAGGTGCTCAGGGCATCATGGTGGTTGTCGAGGATGCGCTGCTCGCGCGAGCCGGTCAGAACCAGGGCGGTGTAGCCCCCGCCGAAGCGCTGGCCCAACCGCAGAATGCAGGAGAGGATCTTCTGCGCGGTCACCAGGGCGTCGGAGACCAGGTCCACGTCGCCCAGGCAGATGTCGCACGTGCCGCAATTCGCTTGCGAGTACGGCTGGCCGAAGTACTCCAGGATCGCCTTACGGCGGCAGATCGCGTCGGTGCAGTAGTTGTACATCCGCGCCAGCTTGGCCAGGGCGATTTCCGTTGCGCCGGGCGACCCGGCGGCGCCGTTGTGACCCGGCCCTTCGGCGGCGAGGGCATCCTGTTCTTGAAGCGCGGGCGGGACGCCCGCGACACGCAGGGCACCGTTGCCGCGGGAATCGGTCAGGATGCTCTTCCAGATGCCGAAGTCGCCGCCGGAGTAGAAGAGGCAACACTCGGCTTCCAGGCCATCCCGTCCGGCCCGGCCGCTCTCCTGCTGGTAGTGCTCCAGCGACTTGGGCATGCCGGTGTGGATCACGTAGCGCACGTTGGACTTGTCGATCCCCATGCCGAAGGCGACCGTGGCGATGATGGTATCGACGTCCTCGTTCACGAAGGCGTCTTGGCTCTTCTTGCGGGCCTCATCGGTCATGCCGGCGTGGTACGGGGCCACGCGGTAGCCCTTGGCGGCTAGTGTCTCGGCCATCTGCTCGACATCCTTGCGGCGGATGCAATAGATGATGCCCGATTCACCCTGGTAGCGGTCGAGCACCTCGCAGACTTGCTTGACGATCTTGCTGCGGGGCCGGACTTTGTAGATCAGGTTGGGCCGGTCGAAGGAGCCGACCAGCATAGCCGGGTCCTTGAGGTGCAACTGTTCGGCGATATCCCGGCGGACCTGCTCGGTGGCGGTGGCGGTATAGGCGCCGATCGGCAGATTCGGGAAGAGTTGCCGCAACGTGCCCAACTGGCGGTATTCCGGGCGGAAGTCGTGACCCCACATGCTGATGCAGTGGGCCTCGTCGATGGCGAGGAACGACAGGTCCAGTGTCTGCAGGAACCTGCTGAACCCCTCCGACACCAGCCGCTCGGGCGAGATGTACAGCAGCTTCAGCTGGCGCTGGCGGACCCGGTCCAGGGCGTCATCCCGTTCCTCGAGGCTCAGAGAACTGTCGATCCGCGCCGCGGGCACGCCCCACTCGGTCAGGGCATCCACCTGGTCCTTCATCAGGGAGATCAGGGGCGAAACGACTACCGCCAGGCCGGACTTGGTCACCGCGGGAGCCTGGAAGCACAGGGATTTGCCGCCTCCGGTGGGCAGAACAACCACCACATCCCGGCTTTGGCAGAGGCACTCCATCGCCTCCTTCTGCAAAGGCCGGAATTCGGTGTATCCCCAGTATTCCTCCAACGCCTTCTTGAGCCGCTCAACCAACGTCCGCCATCTCCCGATGATCCCAGTACACCCACAGCCGCCGAACGCCGCCAGCATACCACAATTCCACCACGCCGGACAATACCTCGGTCAGGGCAATTGCGGGTTCCGGGTTGTGCATCTCCCACGGACCCCCATATCCGGCTCGTAGGAGCGAGGCATGCCTCGCCCTGACTCCGTCAAGGTGGCCCCCCCGCTGGAGTAGGAACCTCCCTCCCGGCCGCCTGTCGGTCACAGTTATGTTTGATTTAACATGAGAGTTTTGTTCCACGTGAAACATACCCCTAAAGAGCGGACTGCCAAAAGGGCAGCGGGCCGATCGGCGTCGATATCTGGGAGAAACGCATTTCCGGCGGCAGGACATGGGTTAACCGACCCGGCGGCTCCGCTGGCATGTTTCTTGCACTCTTGGCGCTGAATGACGTATAAAAGTAGGAATAGAAGGACGCGTGCAACGACCGTCCCAATAGAGGTAACCTGCGTTGAAGGTGAGGTAACATGAGCGGACTGTGGAACAATGCGAAAACGACGATGCTGATGGGCGCACTGATGGGCCTGTGCCTGGCGGTCGGCTATTTGCTTGGCGGACAGGTCGGGATGTTCTACGCGCTCATTATCGGCGGCATGATGAACTTCTTCGCCTATTTCTTCAGCGACAAGATCGCTCTGGCGACGATGCGAGCCCAGCAGATCGGGCCGCAGGATGATCCGGCGCTCTGGGAGATGGTCGAACGGCTCTCGCAACGGGCGGGCCTGCCGATGCCGCGCGTATACCTCTCCCCCGCGGCGGCACCCAACGCCTTCGCCACCGGCCGCAACCCCCGGCACAGCGCCGTCTGCGTGACCGCGGGCCTGCGGCAGATACTCAACGACCACGAGTTGGAAGGCGTCGTGGCGCACGAACTATCCCACGTCAAGAACCGCGATATCCTGATCAGCACCGTGGCCGCGATCATCGCGGGAGCGATAAGCTGGCTGGGCTACATGGCCATGTGGGGCCACGACGACCGGCGGTCCAACCCGCTGGTGGCCCTGCTGCTGATGATCCTGGCGCCGCTGGCGGCGGCCATCATCCAGGCAGCGATCAGCCGCTCGCGCGAGTTTGAGGCGGACCGTTCCGGGGCCGAGTTAGCCGGCGATCCGCGCGGCCTGGCCCGCTCGCTGCAGAAGCTCGAATCGGCCAACAAACGGATCCCCCTGCCGATACCGGATGCCCAGAGCAGCCTGTTCATCGTGCAGCCGCTGACCGGCAGCAGCTTCGCCAAGCTCTTCAGCACGCACCCGCCGACCGAAGAGCGGGTTGCCCGGCTGATGGAGATGGAGCGACGGCATTGATGATCTATGATTGATGATTTGAAGAGCAGCATCTTTGTCTGTCATCCAGTCAAATCATAAATCGTAAATCATAATCCATGAATCCAATCGGGTTCCCAGCCTTCGGCGAGGTCGAGGCAGGGGCCGGTACGGGCTTGGGGGAATTCACGGCGCAGGGACTCATCGGTGTTCGCGATCATCGGCGTATCCTGGCGACGGATAAGAGCCATCCGCGTGCGGGAGTTGTCTACTTTGCCGAGGTCCACCTCGCTGCTGGTGAACAGCACGTATTGACCGTCCGGCGAGACGCAGCCCCCGTACAGGTGGCGGCCCGGCTCGGCGTAGAGCAGTTGCCGCTTCGTGCCGTCGGCCTTGGCTGCCCACAACTGGGCCCAGCCCGGTTGGCCCGGGACGATGCCGCGCGAGTAGATGATGTGCTCAGCATCGGGCAGCCAGTCCGGCGTGCAGTTGTATCGGT
>JALORE010000448.1 GCA_025459125.1 Planctomycetota bacterium
GGTTTCGAGGTGAATGGCATCGCCCGTCGCGGGCTCGCCAGCAGGTTCCCAGTTGTCCCCTATGTTCCAGCGGTCGTCGGTATCGCTGATCCAATACTTGTCTATGGGGAGGGATTCTGCGGCCCTGCCGTACTCGGAGGCGTAGCCGGTGACGCTAAAGGAAATTTCGAAACCGGTGTAATCATCGATCAGATCGGATTTCTCGAGCACGGCCTGGTAGTCGGCCCAATCGAACTCCGGAACCGGAATGTATTCCCCCGTTGCTGCAGACTGCATCGACGCGCCGATGGGATGCTCAGAGAAGAACATGTTTACGGAGTAGGGATTGATGTCCCAGGTGGCGCCGTATGATCCGGGATCGCTTGGATTCTCGGAATAGAACGAGTACACCTGCCAGAGATTGCCCTCGTCATCGAGCAAGCCAACGCGCATCGCAACGGAGAAGAACATGTTCGAGAACGCTGACGCATCAGTGACGAGAGAATTCGGAGTCAATGACGACGATGCGTCGAACGTCAGGCCGAGGGTCGCGGTCTGCGTTGTGTCACGTGCATCCAAACCCAGGTCCGGCGAGACTCTCACGAACCCCAACTGCACGCTGGAGACTGCGCGCTCATACGTCTGATTGTCAGGCTTGATCGCCGTCGCTGTGGCGCTCATCTGGCCGCTAGCTGCAGTCGGATAAGATGTCGTGGAGTTATCGGAGATCTGGCTGGCAATCGAGCTTTCGAGCGACGTTGTCCCGAAGCTTTTTGCGGTGCCGCCCCAATACTGCCAGACTGGGTCGTAGCTCTCCCTAACTTGCAGATCAAACGGATCAGCGTCGTCGAACTGAAATATGCCATATCCGCCGACGTATGGATCCGACGCGGACAGCGTGCCCGTGGTCGACCAGGAGAAATCGAGGATGCCCGTCGCCGTCGCAGTTGCCTGCGACACCGCGGGCAGAAGGCACAGTGTCGTTAGGAGTGACCGGTAAATGGCACGGGCAAGGCTTCTTTCTTGCCTAGACATGGTCAGGTCCTCGTTCGATGGGATTGACTTGTCAGCTGTCCGCACCCGGATCTACGTCATCGTGATCGCGCGCGGTCGTCGCTCTTCTGCCGGCGAAACTGTCGGAGCGCGGCGTTGGCCTGCCTCTCGGCACGATGGTCTCTTCTGCACCACCGCGCGGCCCGCAAGACCCAGATAGAGATGCCGGCGTTGACCGGCTCCGGAGCACTCATGGCGAGTGCTTCTGGACAGGCCGAGCAATGAGGCCAAGCTGGGAGTCTGCCGCCGGTACCGGTAACTCACCCACGGCTTTACGCCCCGGGGCGTGATCGGTGAGTGTGCAGTGACGAGACAGCGAGCAATGGTCGAATTGGCACCAACGCACACGTTCGTACCTACCGCCAGGCTGGAGCACGAGAAACGCAAAAAAACCAGCCGGGCGCCGATTCCCATGCAAACTTCATGCGAATCGGCCATGTCTCATAGAAATCAATGCGTTATATGACGATGGCCACCGACACCTGGACTGACATGTAAAGAACGCCGACCGCTATCTCGCGGCGCCCGCGCAGCGCAGCTGAACCATGCCGCCTTTTGCCACCTTCGCCGTCAGCTGACCCGTGCTGGGATGCCGGGGCCCTCTAATAAAAGCGCAGAGGAGATTTGAGCGGGCACGCCGAGCCCATTTAAGGAGGAGCGCAGGCGTGCGTCACCGGGGAATGTCGGTTTGGGGTCGACAAGCGCCCGTCGGTCTCCGCCGGCGACCATCCTGCCTCCTCGGCAACCACCGAGGAGACAGACCATGTCCGACGACACCAGAACCGCTGAGACCCGTCCGACCCACACACCCTGGAACAAGGGCAAGCTGACCGGGCCGAAGCCGCCGCTGAAGGTCCGTGAGATCTGGGCGATCCGGATCCGCCTCCAACTGGCCGAGCGGCTCCGTGACCTTGCCCTTTTCAACCTCGCCATCGACAGCAAGTTGCGCGGCTGCGACCTGGTCGCCCTGCGCGTCCGCGATGTCGCCCACGGCGGCACCGTTGCGCACCGGGCGATCGTCCTCCAGCACAAGACCCAGCAGCGGTGCAGTTCGAGCTGACCGACCAGACCCGCGAGTCGGTCGCCGCCTGGATCGCACACGCCAAGCTCCGGTCCGAGGGATTTCTGTTCCCAAGCCGGGTGCGCCAGTCGCCGCACCTCACGACGCGCCAGTACGCCCGCCTGGTCAACCGCTGGGTGGCGATGGTCGGGCTGGACCCGGCCGACTACGGCACGCATTCGCTGCGCCGCACCAAGGCGACGCTGATCTACCGGCGGACGAAGAACCTGCGGGCCGTCCAGCTACTGCTCGGCCATCGCAAATTGGAAAGCACGGTCCGATACCTGGGCGTGGAGGTCGAGGATGCCCTGGAGATCTCCGAGCAGACGGAGGTGTAGGGAAGCGCCGGGCGTGGCAGGTTCAGCAAACCGCGACGCCCGGCCCGCCGATGTAAAATTTCCTGACACCGACGGGCCGAAACCGTCGCTCCGACCGGCCCGCGGGCGAAGGGGTAAAGCCGGCCATGAGCGGTCTTTCGATCACACTCCTCGACGGGCGGCTCCGCAGATGATGGGAGCATCCTATTGCTAAGGGCATCGGTCGTCGCGGGTCGCCCTGGTAAGCGTGGTCAGCGGGATTGATGGGCTGATGTTCACGCTCGGTGATGGACCCGGGACGAGACTGACCGTGGCGCCGGCACCGCGGTGCCTCGAGAGTGCTCAGCGCCACGGCTCGAGCGGCAGCGGCAGCTGATCGTCGTCCGGCGGCTGGGGGTGGTACCAGCGGTGCAGTTGGACGAAAATCTCCTGCCGATTGGGCGACGTCGCGGTAGATTTGCGGATGCGCTCGGCGCGGTTGCCGGGCTAAATTTTCCGAACTGGCCGGCGTCTTAGGCCGAAACGCGGAGAGCTGGCTTGCGGAATGCGCTCGCGGTGGGTTTGCTGACGCTAACCGTCTGGATGTGCGTCCTCGACGGTCCCTACCGCTTCGACGACCACCTCGTGCCGCTCGGCGATCCGGCCAGCCAGTCTCTCGCTGCGCTGGGCGATCATCTCGCGGTCACCCTCCGTCCGTTGACCAAGCTGACCTATGCGCTCGAGGCCTCGGGCGGCCTCGCGGATAGCGCGCCGGCCCGCCGAGCCGTCAGCGTCGCGATCCACGCGGTCGGCGCCGTCCTCCTGGCGCTCCTGCTCGCCCACATCGCGGACGACAAGCGTTGGGGCCTGCTGGCGCTGGTCTGGGCGCTTCACCCCGTTCACGCAGAAGCGTTGCTGGCGGTGTCCGGGCGCTCGGCCGCGCTGTCGACTGGCCTGGTCCTCGCCGCACTGTTCGCACAGCTGCGCGCCCGGCACCACCTCGCGGCATCGCTACTGCTCACCGCAGCGCTCGCGCGCGAGACTGCGATCGCCGCCGCCCTGCCAGTGGCGCTTGCTGCCGTAGCGGTCGACCGAGCGGGGGCGGGCTCGCGCCTCGCTCGGGCCTGGCCATCGCTGCTGGCAACCGTGGCGACGGCGCTCTGGGTTGTCTCGATCCCCCGCTACCGCGACCTCGCCGAGTTTTCTTTCCTCGGCCGCCCGTGGGCAGAGAGCGTCGCGGCCCAAGTCGCCGCGATCCCGCAGGGCCTCACCCTTTATCTCCGCCCGGACCTCCTCAGCGCGGACCACGGCACCGCGCTGCCGGTGACAATCGCCAGCCCGGGCTTCTGGCTGGGCGTCGGCTGTCTCGCCGCGGTGTCGGCGGGGACCGTGCTGGCCGTCCGGCGTGGGGCAGTCGCCGTCTCGGTCGGCCTCGCCCTCTGGCTGGCCGCCATCGTCCCGACGCAGACCCTCGTGCCCAAGCTCGACCCGTTGACCGAGCGGCCACTCGGACTCGCCCTGGCCGGGATC
>JALORE010000449.1 GCA_025459125.1 Planctomycetota bacterium
CCAGGCCAACGGCAAAGGCCAGCGCGACGAGATGCTGGCGTTCGCCTGGCGGCAGCGCAAGAACATGCTGATCCATGTCTACGGCCTGTGGTCCGTCACGATCGGGCAGGGCGCCGCACTGGACCCCAAGCATCCCCTGAAGAGCGATGCGGCCTTCTCGGAACAGGAAATCCAAACGATGCTCCAGGACGGCATCGCCAACAACCGCCCCGTTGAGATGGGCTTCACGCCGGTTGCGTTCAGCGACCAATTGGTTCCGTCCACGCCGCTGAAGCTGCCCGCCGTGCCGACAGGCGACTTCCCCGCCGTGCCGCAGGACAATCATCGTTACCTGGTCTGGATACCCCGGGCCCCCGCGGAATTCACTCTGCAAGTGACGGTCCAGCGCGTCTGGAACTTGCGACCTCACAAGATCACCCTCCACTGTCCGCAGGAAGTGACGGGCCAACCGGTGGACAGCAGCGATATCGTGCGTCCGGACGGCAAGCCCTACGGCGTGAAACTGAAGACCACACATGAGGGCCTGCATCAGATCGACGTGACGGATGGCGGTGACTATACCCGCATCGTCTGGCCGGAAGGCATGCCTGTGACGCTGCCCACCGCGTTCGACATGCCGCATGTCGGCAGCCACTTTCGCGGCGGCTGGACGCTGTACTGTTACGTCCCCAAGGGCACGCAGGTCGTAGGCGGCTGGGCGGCACGGATCGCACCGTGGGCGCCGCGCCTTTCGGGCGTACTCAAGGACGGCGCCGGCAACGTGGTCTTCGACTTCGGCAATGCGGAAGATGGCTGGTTCCACGTTCCCGTCCCTGCGGGCCAGGACGGCAAACTGTGGAAGTTCGAGAACAGCCAGGGCACCCGGCAACTGATGACGATTCCCCCGTACCTCGCCCGCACCGGCGGCGAATTGCTGCTGCCGTCCGAGGTGGTGGCGAAGGACGCAAATCAATAGTGCTCGAAGATCAAACCGACAACGCAAACCCAGCCCTTGCAAAGGCGTTAACCTCGTTGGAGTTCACGCTTTAGCGTGTTGTTTTCGGCGGGCTCCATCCGCCTGACACGCTAAAGCATGAACTCCAACGGCGCACACGCCTGCAGAAACTTCCAGGAAAACAGACGTTTAGAGGGGTGCAACGGAAACCCTAGCCCCTGGAGAGGAGTCGTGCGGATGAAGATGGCAGGCGAGATGATCCGGGTCGTGGTGACGGGCGTCGTGACGGCGGGGCTGGCCACGGTAGCCGCTGCGGCCGAGCCGGAGTTGGTCGTGGCGGCGCATGGCAAGACCGAGGCCGTGGTGATCGTGTCGCCGGAGGCGGGGCTGCCGGAGACCCAGGGCAAGGACGGCGGCGCGGCGCGCGGGTTGGACGCAAGCGGCAAACGGAACAACGAATGGCTGGCCGCCGCGGACCTGGTCAAGTACATCGAAATGATGACGGGCGCGAAACCGCGACTGGCGGCCACCCGCGGCCAGATCGACGCGGCCCTGAAGGGCACGGCTCCGGTCCTTCTCGTGGGCGAGGAGGCGCTCCAGGCCAAGCCCGACCTGGCGAGGCGGATTCGCGCCGCAGCCAAACCGAAACCGCTCCTGGTGGCCGATGCGATCGGACTGGTGCGCGAGGGTAATCGAATCTACGTGGCGGGAAACAACGACGAGGCGCACTACTTTGCCGCGGCGGAACTGCTCGCGCGCTGGGGGTGCCGCTGGTACCTGCCCACCGAATTTGGCGAGTGCATCCCCGAGGTCAAGACGCTGGCGGTCGGCCCGCTCGAGCATGTGTACGGTTCGCCGTTCGAGATTCGCAGCTATTGGATTTCCTGGAATGGCGACAACACGGGCCGGGTCGAGTTCCAGCGGCGGAACATGATGGCCTCCGGCCGCCGCGGCTTCCCGGGAACGGGCCACGCGCTGGGCCAATACACGGGCGACGCGCCCGGCTCCAAGGGCATGTTCAACTTCCCCATCACCGCGCCGGAGACCGCTGCGCACATCGCGGCGAAGATCGCGGCCCCCTTCGCGCGAGGCGAGGGCTTCTCCATTGGCATGGAGGATGGCAATTACGATTCGCAGTATCCAAAGGATGTGGAACTGATGAAGCTGCAGTGGGACAAGTATATGATGCGCTGGTCGGTCACCGACCCCATGCTGGAACTGTACAACAACATCGCCCGCATCCTCCAGAAACAGCATCCCAACAGCGGTGGCAAACTGGGCTTCCTGGCCTATGCCAACATGACCATCCCGCCGGTGCGGGAAATGAAGGCCGAGAAGTCGCTGTTCTGCGAGCTGGCCCCGATCGATATCGATCCAATCCACGGCATGGACGACGAGGATTCGCCACCGCGCCAGGAATACCGTGACATGGTGTACCAGTGGGCCAGGATCATGGAGGGCCGCCTGGCGATCTACGATTACGACCAGAGCATGCTGGTCTGGCGTGACATTCCCAATCCCAGCCACCAGGGGTTGAAGCAGGACTTTGCCCACTATGCCAAGGCCGGCATCCTGGGCGTCAACACCGAGAGCCGCAACGCCATCGGCACCACTTTTCTCAACCTGTTCTTCCGCGGACGCCTGCTGTGGAATCCCAACGAGGACATCGAGTCGCTGCTCAAGGAGTTCTATCCCCGGTTCTACGGGCCGGCGGCGGTCCCGATGGAGACCTACTGGAGTGCCATCTACCAAGCCTGGGCCGAGACCATCGTTACCGAACACGAGCATTTCGTAGCCCCGGCGATCTACACGCCTCAGGTGATCGAAACCTGCCGCAAGAGTCTGGCCGAGGCCGAGCAGTTGGTGGCACCGCTGGCGCGCCAGGCCCAGCGCAGCCGTCACGAACAGCAGGTCCTGGAGCGGATGAAGTTCACCCGCCTGAGCTTCGAGATCCTGGATGGCTATCTCGGCATGGTGCGGCACGCGGCTACGGAGGGCAACTATGCCGAAGCCGTAAAACGGGGCGAAGAGGCGTTGGCCGTGCGGGAAATATTGACCGACATGAACGGCACGTTTACCACCTATCGCCGTATCGGCGAGCACGGCACGGCCTGGTGGCCGGGTGAAGTCGAGCAGTACCGGAAGCTCCAGCAATACGTGGACGGCACGAAAGGGACGCGGATCCAGACGTTGCCCTTGGAGTGGGCCTTCCGGCGTGACAAGGCGCGCCAGGGGGTGGCCAAGAATTACGCCGCTGGAGAAGTGGACCTGACCTACTGGAATGCCAACCAGGACCAGTTGACGCCCCGCAGCCGCAAGGACTATCCCGACCAGTGGGAGATGGTGCGGACGGACTTGTATGCCCAGGCGCAGGGCATCCGTGACCCCGACCGCCAGAGCTTCACCGGCGACCTGTGGTACCGCGCCGACGTTGCTCTGACAGCCGACCAGGTTCGAGGGAAGGTCCGTTTGCTGTTCCCCGGACTGTTTAACGAGTGCCGGCTGTATGTCAACGGCAGGGAGGTCGCCTTCCGCCCCCAAGGCAATATCTGGTGGCTGAACGACTACGCCTTCGAATGGGATGTGGATCTGTCGGGCAAGCTCCAGGCGGGCAAGAACACGCTTGCCCTGCGGGCGAACTGCGAGCACCATTTTGGCGGCATGTTCCGCCGTCCGTTCCTGTATGTGCCAAGAGAGAAATAGTCCGTTCCATCAGCAGTCCAACCGAATAGGAAACTTGCGCATGTCCGCACGTCTCGCCGTCGCCTCACAACTGGTCTGTGCCCTGCTCCTGCTTTCCGGACCGAGTCATCCGACCGCTGCCGCCGAGCCCGCTCCGCTGCCAGAGGCACCTGCACGTGACAAGCCGGCCCCGGCCGCCCCGACGCAAGCCCGGGACATCCGGCAGCGTTTCGTGCCGCCGGTCGCGGGCCTCGATCTGGAGCAGGCCCTCAACTATACGGACTCCGACGGGCTCGA
>JALORE010000450.1 GCA_025459125.1 Planctomycetota bacterium
GCTCGCGGAGGTCCTCCGCGAGGCGGGCTACCGCACGGCCAGCATCGGCAAATGGCACCTAGGAAGCGAGCCCTTTTCCCTGCCGCAGCATCACGGGTTCGACGTGAGCATCGCGGGCAACGGCCACGGGGCGCCGGGCAACTACTTCTTTCCCTATGACGGCGACTGGGCCATCCCGACCACCGACTTGCGGGCCAAGTGGAATGTGCTACCCGACGGCCAGCCCGGCGAGTATCTGACGGACCGGCTCACCGACGAGGCGGTGAAATTCCTGCGTGAGAACCGCGCGGGTCCCTTCTTCCTTTACTTGCCCCACTATGCGGTTCACACGCCCTTACAGGCAAAAGAGGCGATGATCGCCCAGTACGAGAAGGTCCCCGAAGCCCAGCGTCAAGGCAAACCGGCGTACGCCGCCATGATCGAGAGCGTGGATCAGAGCGTCGGCCGGGTGATGGACACGCTGAAGGAACTGGGATTGGAGCAGAACACGGTCGTGATCTTCACCTCCGACAACGGCGGTTTCTACAACGCCACGAGCAACGCGCCGCTGCGGGCGAACAAAGGCGCCTACTACGAGGGCGGCATCCGCGTGCCGCTGATCATCAAGTGGCCGGGCGTGGTCCAGCCGGGCCGGGTCTGCGAGGAACCCGTCATCAGCACGGATCTGTACCCCACGTGCCTGAGGGCCGCGGGACTCCCTCTGCGCCCACACCAGCACCTGGATGGCGTAGACCTGAAGCCGTTGCTCGCCGGCGACGCAACGACGCTCGGGCGCGAGGCTCTCTACTGGCACTATCCACACTACAACGACCACCCATCGAGCACGCCTTCGAGCGTGATTCGCAAAGGCTCCTGGAAGCTGATCGAGACCTTTGATCCCGAAGGCGTGGAGCTCTACAATCTCACACAAGACCTCAGCGAAACCCGCAACCTGGCATCGGAGCGGACCGACCTCGTGAAGGAGCTTCGCGGCAAATTGGACGCCTGGCGTCGCGAGGTTGACGCGGAAATGATGCGGCCCAATCCCGATTCTGATCCGGAGGCACTCGTCCGGGTGAAGGGCAAGAAGAAAACAGGCCAAGGCAAGAGAGGATCATAAGAACGAGTTACCAGTCCGCGAACGGCCGCAACTGGCAATAACGAGGCCGCGGCAGACGTCAGTCTTCTGCCTGGGCACACGCACACGTCACGCCTGAGACAGAATGGACCGACCCAAGCCCATGGAGCGCGCAACAGGCGCGCCACGAGCGGATTCGTTTCGCCTTCGGCGCGGCTTCGGCTCCGCTTCGGCCCGCATCATAAGTCCTGTAATGACAGTTGTTAATCGTTTCGTGACAACCACATACAAACTGGGGTATCGTACGGGTTGGCCGGTTACCCCGGTGGGGTAGTTGTGTTTCGACTTCCTGGGAGGAGCGGGCATCGTGCCTCCTGCAGTGCTTCACAGAGCAACGGACGCCGATTCGAGAGGCATCATGGCATCCAACGGGGGCAAAGTGCCGATCGCGCAGACTCGTGACGTCCGTGCTCATAATACAAGAGGATAGGGCGGTAACTGGGGCGGTCCCATCCGCGCTTGACAGGTACAGGTGGTACCGTATCATGGCTGAATACGGCGCGGCGGCGTAGCCAGGTAAGATCCAAGGGGACGTATCAGACAAAGGAGAACACTGTGCAACGACGTGACTTGCTCAGGGCCACAGCCTGCGCCTCCCTCGGCGCGCTGCTGAGGCCCGTCGCCCCGCTCGGAATGGCGCAGAGCCCCTCGACGCGACGGCCCAATCTCTTGGTGATCATCACCGACCAGCAGTTTGCCGAGGTGATGAGTTGCCGGATGGGCCGGCAATATGTCCACACGCCAGCCATGGATGGGCTGGCCGGCCGGGGGATGCTTTTCACCCGCGCCTACACCTCGAATCCGTTGTGCATGCCCTACCGCAACTCGCTGTTCACGGGGCGCTATCCCCACGAGACCGGCGTGACGCAGAACGCCCAGCCCCAGACTCCCATGGATCCCCAGGATCTCATCTGCATGGGCCATTACTTCCGGGCCGCCGGCTACGATACTCCCTACGTGGGCAAGTGGCACTTGTGTTACGCGCAGCAAGACGCGCAGGCGCACGGCTTCGAGATCATCAAAGGCCAGAGCAAGGGCGGCCACGACGCCAGCGTTACCGAGGGGGCCCTGCAGTTCCTGGGTCGTCCGCACGACAAGCCGTTTCTGTTGGTGGCCAGTTACCTGAACCCGCACAACATCTGTGAGTGGGCCCGCCGGTTGGCGGGACGGGCGCAGGTGCTGAACTGCGGCGAGATCGGGGAACCACCGGCGCTGGACCTGCTACCGCCCGCGCCCGGCAACCTCGCGCCCCCCCGGAACGAGCCCGATGGCATGACCGTGATTCGTCGTGCGGAGCAGGTGGACGATGGCCCGTTCCCGGTGAGTAGATTCACGCCGGAGGATTGGCGCAAGCATCGCTGGGGCTACTACCGCATGGTCGAGCTCGTGGACAAGGAAATCGGGCGCCTGCTGGAAGGGCTGCGGAGGGCGGGCCAGGAGGAGAACACCCTGATCGTCTTCACCGCCGACCACGGCGAATGCGCCGGGGCGCATGGGTTTAACCAGAAGACGGTGCTCTACGACGAGTCAGCGCGGGTGCCGCTCCTTATCTCCTGGAAGGGCAAGACACCGGCCGCGACCAGCGATAAGCTGATCAACACGGGCATTGACATCTTGCCGACCCTGCTGGAGGCGGCCGGGCTGGAGGCGCCCCGGACGCTTCCGGGTCGCAGCTTGCTGCGGCTGGCCTGGGGCAAGGAAGTCACCGCGTGGCGCGATTGTGTGGTCGTGGAGAACCATTTGGCGCAAACCGGTGTGGTGGACGGGATGAAGCCCACGATGGAAGGCCGGATGGTGCGCACGGACCGCTACAAGTACTGTGTCTACAGTCGGGGGCAGCAGCGCGAATCCCTGATCGACATGCAGGCCGATCCCGGTGAGATGAACAACCTGGCCACCGACCCAGACTACCGCAACGCAATTCTCGAGCACCGGGCCCTGCTGGCACGATTTGGCGAGGAAAACAAAGATGTGCTGGTGACTGAACTATTGGCGGACAACGTCAAACCCATCCCCTTTGCGGACTCTCCGGCGCCGGCGAAGAGGAATAGGAAGAAGGGACTACAGGCAACATCATGAAACCACTGACCTTCGAAACCTGGCTCACGGTACTGTGTCTCTCCCTCGGCACCAGCCTATCCTTGCGCGCCGGGGAAGCGAAACCCAACATCATTTACCTCATCGACGATGAACTCGGTTACTACGAGCCGGGCTTCATGGGCAGCCAGACGATCCAGACGCCGAATCTCGACAAGATGGCGGCCGGGGGAATCGTCTTTAGGAACCTGTTCGCGGGCGGCTCGGTGTGCGCCCCCACGCGCTGCTGCCTGCTCACCGGCAAACACAGCGGGCATACGTCCGTCCGTTCCAACGGCGGCGGGACGCCCCTGCGCGCTGAGGAGGAAACCATCGCCTCCATCCTGAAGGCGCGTGGCTACGCCACGGGCGGTTTCGGCAAGTGGGGCTGCGGGGGACGTGACTCGACCGGCGTGCCGGAGAAGCACGGGTTTGACGTGTTCTTTGGCTACTACGATCAGGTGCATGCGCACACCTACTACCCGCCCTATCTCCTTCGGAATAGTGCGGAGGTGAAACTGGAGGGCAACAACGGGGGCACGGAGGGAAAGACCTATTCCCAATATGTCATTCATCAGGAGGCGCTGAAGTTCATCCGCGCACACGCCCAGGAACCGTTTTTCGCTTATCTCCCTTACACCCCGCCGCACGGGAATTTCAACATCCCTGACAGCGACCCGGCCTGGGCCCTGTACCGCGACAAGCCCTGGCCCGAACCGGCGCGTCGCTACGCGGCGATGGTGACCATGGTGGATCGCCAGATGGGCGAGATCCTCGCCTTGCTCAAGGAGCTGGGCCTCGAGAAGAATACGCTGATCTTCTTCAGCGGCGACAACGGCGCCGCCGATTACTTCCCGTCGGAAGACTCTCCGCGCGGAGTCCACAGCGGAAATAAGAATCCGCAGACCGGCGTGGAATACCGCGGCAAGAAAGGCAACCTCTACGAGGGCGGCATCCGCGTGCCCTTCTTCGCCTATTGGCCCGGCAAAATCGCACCGGGGCGCGCCAGCGAACACCTCGGCTACTTCCCCGATGTGCTGCCCACGATCGCCGAAGTCACCGGCGCCAAGACGCCTGCCGATACGGACGGCCTTTCTCTCCTGCCCGAGTTGATCGGCGAAGCCGCCGCCGGACGCAAGCAGGCCCAGCACGAGTATCTTTATTGGGAGACAGGGGGCTGGACAGCCATCCGCCAGGGTCAATGGCGCGCCGTTCGTCCCAAGGCGGGCCAGCCGTGGGAACTTTACGATGTGTCTTCCGATCCGAGCGAGTCCAAGGACCTCGCCGCGGCGCAGCCCGCCCTCCTCAGCAAACTCACGGCGCTGGCCGCAAAAGCTCATGTGCCGGCCGTTGAAGGCACCTTCTCTACGACCGTCCGGCACGAGCGCGACCGCCGCGCCAAGTTCGGCAAGCAGGACGAGGTGGAGACGCCCAAGACAAAAACAACAAAACGCAAAGGCAAGAAATGAAGACCCTCCTCGCCCTCTCATCCTGGATTCTCCTCCTCAGCGGCCCCTTGGTGAACGCTGCGCCGCCCAACATCATCCTCATTTTCGCCGATGATCTCGGCTGGAAGGACGTGGGTTATCAAGGCTCTGACTTCATGGAGACGCCCAACATTGACCGGCTCGCCAAGGAAGGCATGGTGTTCACCGCCGGTTACGCGGCCGCCGGCAATTGCGCCCCCAGCCGCGCC
>JALORE010000194.1 GCA_025459125.1 Planctomycetota bacterium
TCCGCTCTCGGCAAGCTCCGAGGACGCCGCTTGCCGCTGCCACCCGGGCGGGCTGATGGGTCTAATACGGATTCGGAAAGATCCTTGCGCGGTAGGGACTTTGTCATCCGGAGGCGCAGCCGAAGGATGTGGCCACCGAAAAGAGGATTCTCTCGTTCGCAGGCCAGATCCTTCGCTACGCGCAGAGCCTGCCCTGAGCATCGCGAAGGGATGACTTCAGAGCGCCAGGACCTTTTCCGAATCCGTATAAGGGGTGGCTCTGGCAGTAGCTGGATAGCGGCGTGCTTGTAGTAACGCCGTGAGGCGCTATCTTATGCCCTTACAGGCACCCTACGAACCCGGGCCTTCCGTCGTGTGGGGGCGGTCGGGGAGGTGCGCGGCGAGGTCGGCCAGGCGGACGGCGCGGTCTTTCGTGTAGGAGCCGACGCGGGTGCGCTCCAGCTCGACCACGTAGCCGCCGACCCCGAGGGCCTCACCCAGGTCCCGGGCGAAGGAGCGGACGTAGAAGCCGGGACCGGTGACGAGCCGTACGTCCACGTAGGGCCAGGTGTACCCCAGCAACTCGACGTCTTTGGCCTCCACCTTGCGGGCGGGCAGATCGACCTGGCGCGCAGCGCGGGCCAGTTTGTAGGCTGCCCGGCCGCGGACCTTGATGGCCGAGAAAGCCGGCGGACGCTGATCGATCACGCCCTGGAACGCCGCCAGCGCGCCGCGGACCTGCTCTTCGGATGGGATCGCGGTAACTTCCACGGCCTCCTTGTCGCCTTCCCGGTCGTCGGTGGTGCTGCGCCAGCCCAGCTTGATGCGCGTCACGTATTCCTTCTCGCTCCCGGCGACGAGGTGCAGCGTCTTGGTGGCGGCCCGGCCGACACCGACCACCAGGACCCCCTTGGCGCAGGGGTCCAGCGTGCCGGCGTGGCCGACCCGTTTCTGGCCGGTCCACCGGCGGACCACGTCGATCACATCGTGCGAGGTCAGGCCCTCGTCCTTGTAGATGGCCAGCACGCCCTCAAACATGGCACCTCATCGGATTTCGAAACCACGGCGATTCCTCAGGAATCGACGACAGAGCTCATCCCGGCATTTTGTTCCCTTTTTCCGGTTTTTGCCACTTCATTTCTGTTATAATCGCGGGTATGGAGAGGGTGCCCGCAGGTAGAGAAGGAGGAATGACATGATCGGGTCGAAGGCAGGAGAGAAGGCTGAGAAGGAAACCAGACACGACGTCCGGGGAACTGGGGGCTTCTGCCTCGTGGTATTCTTCCTGGCGGGCTGGGCGGTCGCGCCGGCCGGGGCGAAGTACGGCGGCGGCAACGGCACCGCCAATGCGCCCTTCCTGATCAACACGCCCGAGGATTTCAAGCTCATCGGCAACAGTCCCGAGGATTGGGACAAGCAATTCAAGCTCATGCAGAACCTGGACCTGGCCGGCCTTGACGAGACGTCGCTGCGGATGATCGGCCGGTGGGCCAGCCTGGGGTCTTACGGCAACCAGCCGTTCCGGGGGATCTTCGACGGCAACGGCAAGACGATCTTCAACTTCAAGTACGCCGACATTCGCGAGGAGTACGTGGGCCTGTTCCAGCACGTGACCGGGGAAATCCGGGATCTCAAGCTGGTGGGCGCGGTCGTCGAAGGCAACAAGTCCGGGACAGGCGCCCTCGTCGGCTACCTGGAGAAGGGCGGTGCCCTGCGGTGTGCCGCGGTCAACGTCAACGTAGCGGGCAACCAGTGTGTGGGCGGCCTGGTGGGGTCCTTGGCGGACGGGACCGCCGGCAATTGCTGGTCCAGCGGCTCCGTTTCCGGCGTCTGGTACACCGGCGGTCTGGTCGGGCAGGCGGGCAAGGGAACGATCGCCTACTCGTACAGCAAGGCCCGGGTCACCGGCGGCGAGAGCACCGGCGGTCTGGCCGGCGGGACGGTGCGCGAGGAGGCGATCGTGAACTCGTGCTATGCGCAGGGTCCCGTCCAGGGCACGCTCTACGTCGGCGGTCTGGTCGGGCAGGTGGTGGCCGGCCGGGTCTTTCGCTGCTACTCGACCGGCGAAGTCACCGGCAACCAATCGACCGGCGGATTGGCAGGCTACGGGAGGGCCCTCGGCCAGGTGATCGACTGCCTCTGGGATACCCAGAGCAGCAAGCAGGCCACCAGCGTCGGCGGCACCGGCAGGACCACCGTGGAAATGAAGACGATGGACCCCTATCTCGCGAAGAGCTGGGATTTCTGGCAGACCTGGACGATCTGCGAAGGAACCAATTATCCGGTCCTGCTGTGGCAGATTCCGCTCGGGGACTTGTCTTGTCCGGATGGGGTGAACTTCTACGATTTCGCCATCTTTGCCGAGAACTGGCGCAAGAAGAATTGCGGCGCCGCCAATCTCAATTGTGGCGGCGCGGACCTGGACGGCTCCGGCTCCGTCGAGCTGCGGGACCTGGCCATCTTCGCGGAGAACTGGCTGGCCGGCTTGTAGGCAACGGCGGGCGGGCCATCAAGGTTCTGGGGGGATGTATGGATACGACAGGTGTCTCTCTAACGGGCAGGACGGCCCTGATCACCGGTGCGGCCCGGCGCATCGGCCGGGCCACCGCGCTGGCTCTGGCCCGGCAGGGCGTGCACGTGGTGGTCCATTATCATCAATCCGCGCCGGAGGCGCTGGCCCTGTGCGAGGAGATTCGCGGGCTGGGTGTGTCCGCCTGGCCGGTGCAGGGCGACCTGATGGATAGCGCCCAGACCGAGGCGATCTTCCGCACGGCTGCGGCACAGGCCGGGACGCTCGATATCCTGGTCAACAATGCCTCCATGTTTGAGAAGGATACGCTGTGGGATGCCACCGAGGAATCGATCCGGGAGAACATGCGGGTGCACGCGGTGGCGCCCTTGATCCTGTCACGCACGCTGGCCCGGCAGGGGAGGCCGGCGCACATCGTCAATCTGCTGGATACCCGCGTGGCCGTGTACGACCGGGAGCACGCCTCCTACGATCTCAGCAAGAACGTGCTGCTGACCTTGACCCACATGCTGGCGCTGGAGCTGGCGCCGCAGGTCGCGGTCAACGCGGTGGCGCCCGGCTCGATTCTGCCGCCGCCGGGGATGGGGATCGATTACCTGACGAAACTGACCTATGCGAATCCGCTGAACCGCCACGGCGAGCCGGAAGACATCGCCGCGGCGGTGCTGTTCCTGGTGCGCAGTCGCTTCATTACGGGTCAGGTCATCTACGTCGACGGCGGTCTGCACCTGAAAGGACATATCTATTGATTAGCGATAGTGGATTATTGATTATTGGAAGAGGGGGCCGGACCTTCCTATGAAATCATCAATCATCAATCACCAATCATCAGTTCTCCCCATGGACCGGGTCTTCATCCGCGACCTCGGGATCTGCTGCATTATCGGGATCGACGAGCACGAGCGTCAGGAGAAGCAGAACGTTCTCATCCACATTACGCTGGATACCGATCTGCGCCGGGCCGGCCGCACGGATGCGCTGGAGGACACGATCGACTACCGGGCGCTGAAGAAACGCATTCTCCATCTGGCGGAGGAATCCCGGTTCCACCTGATCGAGGCGCTGGCCGAGAGCGTCGCCGACGAATGTCTCCGGGAGCAGCGCGTGACGCGCGTCGAGGTCGTGGTGGAAAAGCCGGGCGCCCTGCGCTTCGCCCGGACGGTTGGGGTCGCCATTATTCGCAGCCGGGACACGCTTGAGCCTCCGGCGCGATGAGCGTCGGCAGGCTTGGCGGCACGGCGTCGTTTGAAATAGGAAGGGGCCCTGGTTCGAGCCGGCACCCCTCGGTGTTGTCGTACAGGTCCGCCGGGGATGTCGCTGGCGATCTGGGCGGCCTGTTGGCTGCGATTGGGTCCTGCACGAAACCGTGCCGCATGACGACGCCACCCACGCCTGCGGGTTCCGGTGGGCTTCTCACCCACCCTCTGAGACAGCGGCCTCGTGCTGAAACGATCAGGACAGCGGGGCCGCCGCGGTTGGGGAGGTTTCGCTGCTGACGGCGGGGATCTCTCCTATGGGTTGCGCTGCGGCCGCCTGGAGAAGGTTTTCGCGCACGTAGCGCACCGCGTTGCGGAAGATGGTCATCCCGTCCGGGTCAAGGTCCGCCGCGAGGCGCGTCCAATGCGGGTGCTGGGTCCGGCGGACAAACCGTTCCGGATGTGGCATCAGCCCCAGGACCCGGCCGGTGCGGTCGGTCAGACCGGCGATGGAGGCCATCGAGCCGTTCGGATTGATGGGGAAAGGTCCTTGCCGACCGTCCCGATCGACATACGTGTAGGCGACCAGGCCGTCCGCTTGGAGTCGCTGCAGAGCTTCGTCGCTGCATGTTACGACTTTCCCTTCGCCATGAGCCACCGGCACGTAGATCCGCCGCCCGGGCTCGATGAACACGCAGCGCGGGCTCTGCGGCGCGAGGTACACCCAGCGATCCTCGTACTGGCCGCTGTCGTTGCCGGTGATCGTGACCTCTTCCTGGCGAAAACCATCGCCGCCGGGCAGAATGCCGGCTTTGACCAGAACCTGAAAACCGTTGCAGATGCCCAGGACGAGCTTGCCGTCGTCAATGAACCGGCGCACCGCGTCGGTCAGATGGTGAATCACCTGGTTGGCCATGATGCGCCCGGCCGCCACGTCGTCGCCGTAGCTGAAGCCGCCGGGGAAGATGAGGATATGATACTGTGCGAGCAGGTCCTTGTCCTCGATCACGCGGTTGATATGGACCCGGTCTGCCCGGGCCCCGGCCAGCTCCAGGGCATACTCGGTTTCCACGTCCGTGTTGATGCCTGCCGCCCGCAAGACGATCGCGCGTACTTCCTGCATAGCCTCACCAGTCGAAGGTTCTCTGCCAAGCCTGTTTCAAAATCTCGATATCTGCGTCCACCACTTTCCGGCTGTTCTCGTCGCTGATAACGAGCCGGGATTCACCGGTCACGACGCCCAACTGGCCGAAGGGCAGGTTGAGCATGCGCCTGGCGAACGCGTCATAGTTCGCCGGCGTCACCTCCACGAGGTACCGGCTGTTCGATTCGCTGAACAGTTGCGCCGCCGCCGACGAACAGTCCCGGCTGCGGGGCAGCGCCCGCAGGTCGGCCTCCAGGCCCAGACCGCCGGCAAACGCCATTTCCGCCAGCGCGACCGCCAAGCCGCCCTCCGAGCAATCGTGGCAGCTCACGACGAGCCCGTCGGCGATAGCCGCCCCCAGCCGGCGTGCGATCCGCGGCGCCAGCTCGAGGTCCAGCTTCGGGACATTCGCGCCCAGGGCGCCGTGGACGCGGTAATAATGCGAGCCGCCCAACTCGTTGTGCGTCCGGCCTACGATGAAGACCAGGTTGCCCGGCTTCTTGAGGTCCATGGTCACGCAGCGGTCGATGTCGTCGACGAGGGACATCGCACTGATCAGCAGGGTGGGGGGGATGCGGATGACCGTGCCGTCCTCGCAGACGAACTCGTTGTTGAGCGAGTCCTTGCCGGAGATGAACGGGGCCTGGAACGCCAGCGCTCCATCGTGACAGGCCTGGGCCGCCCGCACGAGGGTCCCCATGACCAGCGGATCGGTGCACTTGGCCCAGCAGAAATTGTCCAGCAGGGCGATGCGATCGACCCGTCCGCCGACGCAGACCAGGTTGCGGATGGCCTCGTCGATGCCGGCCAGCGCCATCCAGTACGGGTCGATGTCCCCGTAGAGCGGGTTCATTCCGCAACTCACTGCCAGCCCGCGCGCCGAATCCAGCTTGGGTTGGATCACGGCCGCGTCGCTCGGACCGTCATTGGCCACGCCGACGAGCGGCTTGACGACCGAGCCGCCCTGCACCTCGTGATCGTACTGCCGGATAACCCACTCCTTGCTGGCAACGTTGTACGAAGACAGGGTCCGCAGCAGATCGTCGTTGTAGCTGGTCTTCTCCGGCATGACCGGCTCGCCCAGCGCGGGACGTTCCCAGCGGGCCTGCCGGCTGTACCGCGGCACACCCTCATGGAGGAAGTCCATATCCAGCTCGCCCACGAGCTGGCCGTTGTAGCGCAGGTGGAGCTTGCGGTCGCCGGTGAACCGGCCAATCACCGTGGACTCGACGTTCTCGCCGGCAAAGATCTTCTGGATTGCTTCGAGATTCTCCGGCTTGACGGCCAGTACCATGCGCTCCTGCGCTTCGCTGATCCAGATTTCCGTGTAGCCCAGTCCGGCGTATTTGAGCGGGACCTTCTCGAGATCCACCTCGGCGCCAAGTTGCTGGCCCATCTCGCCGACGGCGCTGCTCAGGCCGCCGGCGCCGCAGTCGGTGATGGCCTCGTAGAGCCCGGCGGCATTGGCCTGCAGGAGCACGTCGAGCATCTTCTTCTCGGTGATGGCGTTGCCGATCTGGACGGCGTGCGAGAAAATCGTCTCGTGCTCGTGCGTCATCTGGCCGCTGGAGAACGTCGCGCCGTGAATGCCGTCGCGCCCGGTTCGTCCGCCGACGACCACGACCAGATGGCCGCTCTGCGGATGCTTCGTCACCTTGCTGCGGTCCATCAGGCCGACGTTGCCGCAGTAGACCAATGGATTGGCCTGGTACCGGTCGTCGAAGTAGATCGCGCCGTTGACCGTCGGGATGCCCATGCGGTTGCCGTAATCGCGCACGCCGGCCACCACGCCCTTCATGATCCGCCGGGGGTGCAGGACGCCCTTGGGCACCTCGTCCAGGCTCTGGTCCGGCCTGCCGAAGCAGAAGATGTCCGTGTTCGCAATGGGCTTGGCCCCCAGCCCGGTGCCCATCGGATCGCGAATCACGCCGCCGATGCCGGTAGCGGCGCCGCCGTAGGGATCGAGCGCCGAGGGGTGGTTGTGCGTCTCCACCTTGAAGCAGACCGCCGACTGGTCGTCGAACTCGACCACGCCCGCATTATCGGCGAACACCGAGAGGCACCAGTCCTTGTTGAGCTGCTGCGTGGCCTGGAAGATCGTTTCTTTGAGCAGGTTGTCGAAGTGGACCTGCTGCCCGTCCATTGTCATATCCACGGCGCTGCGGAGCGTCTTGTGCACGCAGTGCTCGCTCCAGGTCTGCGCCAGGCTCTCCAGCTCGATATCCGTCGGTTCCCGCCCGAGCCGGCGGTAGTACTCCTGAATCGTTCTCATCTCGATCACGTTCAGGAAGAGGTCCTTCTCTTTGCTCAGGGCCTCCAGCCCGGCGTCGTCCAGATCGCGAATCGGCCAGTGCGTGAGGTTCAGCTCGTAGGGCTTCAGGTGCGGGCTGGGCGGCTCCGCCTCGTCGCCGAGGATGACATCCTCGATCACATCGTTGGCCAGGATCTTGCGGGCGATAGTCTCGATCTGGCTGGCCTTGACATCGCCGAGGAGAATGTATTTGCGCGCCGTGCGCACGCCTTGGGGTCGCACACCCATGTCCGCGATGGCGGCCATCACGGATTCGGCGACCGGGTCGGTGACGCCGCTCTTGAGATGGATCTCGATGAGCGTGGCCTTGGCCAGACCCGCCGGCGGACCGCTGCGCCCGAGGTAATACTGCTCGCAAACGGGATCGGCCAGCAGCTCGCGGGCCACCCGCTCGGCGAAGGCATCGTCGAACTCGGCCTGGATCAGAAAGACCCGGGCCGACTGGACCGCCTCAACCGTGGTGATTCCCAGCTCCTGAATGTCGCCCAGCACGTGGGCGCCCTGCACGTCGGCCATGCCGGGCCGACTGAAGACCTCAACACGCCATTGTCTCACGACGGTAGTTCCTTCTTCCGGATCTTGTACTTGACGAGCGCGGCCCGCTTCTGGCGGGCTGCCTCCAGCAGCCGCTCGATCTGCCCGCGATCGCCGGCGCCGATCGCCTGCCGCAGCTTGGACAGTTCCGCGATCGCGCGATCGATGCTGGCGGCAATATTCTCCCGGTTCGCCAGGAGAACGTCCGTCCAGACCGTCGCGGGTCCCGAGGCGATTCTCGTGCTGTCGAGAAAGCCCTTGCCCGCGAAGGTCATTTCCTCGTCCGCGCTGGCGTTGACGAGCCCCGCCGCGATGACATGCGGCAGATGGCTGATGTTCGCGAACACCCGGTCGTGCTCGACCGGACTCATGACCTGCACGGAGCAGCCGAGGGCCGACCAAAAACCGCGGAGGGTCTTCACCGCCGCCCGATCCGTAGTGGGCGTGGTCGTCAGGATGCAGCGGGCCTGGTCGAACAGGTCGTCCCGGGCGAATTCCACGCCCCGTTGCTCGGAGCCGGCGATGGGATGCGAGCCGACGTAACGAATGTGGCCGGCCAGCCGGCTCTGGGCCCAGAGGTGGGGCAGGACCTTGGTGGAACCGACGTCGGTCACGATGCTCCCGGCCGGCATCATCCCGGACAGGTCCGCGAAGTACTTCTCGAACGTGAAGATCGGAGTCGCCAGCACGACCAGATCGGCCGTCCGGACGGCTTCCTCCAGATCGCTCGCCGTCTCGGTCACAACGCCCAGGGCCTTGGCGCGGCGCCGGGTCGCTGGACGATGGCTGAAGCCCACGACCGCAGTACCGGGCATCCGCTGGCGGACCGCCAGTGCGACCGAACCGCCCAACAGACCCAATCCGACGACGGATACTTGATGTAAACTCTTCACGAACAAGGCCTTACAACAAAAAGGTGCAGCAGGGACGATACCCAAGAGTATAGTCTGAGGGGACACCTGTCAAATTTTTTCCTTTGATTCGCCGCCGGGAAATGCTAAGATCGTAAGCTCCAGTGAGAGCCAGCGGACTCGGCTGAAAGAAGTCTCTGCCGCCAGTGTCGCGGCCGGTTTTTTAAGGGCAGGAAACTGCGTTTGTGGATCGAAAGGACACCCTCAACGGAGTGGACCCAGCGACAATATGGCATCCGAAGGCAATAGAGCGGGAGGCTATCTGGATTTCGAGCAGAAGGTAGTCGAGTTGGAGCAGCAGGTGGAAGAGCTGCGCAAGCTCGGCATGAGGAAGGGCATCGATTACTCCGTGGAAATTCGGCGGATCGAAAAGGAGAAGATCGCCGAGTTGAAGCGCGTGTATGCGAATCTGACGCCCTGGCAGACGGTCCAGGTGGCGCGCCATCCGCAACGACCGATCCTGACCGACTATCTCAACCTGATGGTACGCGACTTTCGCGAGCTGCATGGCGATCGGTGCTTCGGCGACGACCACGCGATTGTGACCGGCATCGGGCAGATCGCCCGGAACAAGGTGCTGATCGTCGGTCAGAACAAGGGCCGCACGACCAAGGAGAAGATCGCCTGCAACTTCGGCTGCCCGAATCCGGAGGGATACCGCAAGGCCCTGGCCAAGATGAAGTTCGCGGAGAAGTTCGGTCTGCCCATCGTGACGCTGATCGATACTCCCGGCGCGTACCCCGGCATCGGCGCGGAAGAACGCGGCCAGGCCCAGGCCATCGCGGTCAACCTGACGGAGATGTCGCGGCTGAAAGTGCCGGTCATTTGCATCTGCATCGGCGAGGGCGGCTCCGGCGGCGCCCTGGGAATCGCCGTGGGCGACCGGCTGGCCATGCTGGAGTTCGCCTACTACTCGGTCATCTCGCCCGAAGGCTGCGCCGCGATCCTGTGGCGCGATGGCTCGCAGGCCCCGGATGCCGCCCGGGCCCTCAAGCTGACCAGCCGCGACCTGCTCAAGCTGGGCCTGATCGATGCCGCGATTGCCGAGCCGATCGGCGGGGCGCACCGGAACATCCATGATACAGTCCATCATGTCGAATCGTACATCGCCAAGACACTGGCCGAGCTGCGCCAGATGAGTACGGAAAGCCTGCTCGAGAGCCGCTATCGCAAGTGGCGCGCGGTCGGGGCCGACTCTGCGTCGCGGACCGGCAAGCGGCCGGTACGCATTACCAGTGTGCGGCGCGAGGCCTCCAAGCGGCGCAGCTCGTCTCCCGCCCCTGTCTGAGACGATGCCTGCGTCGGTTCCCGGGGAGATCCTGTCGCCGGGTCAAATGCCCTTGACCGTCAGCGGGCTTGGGATTATGCTGACCTCGATGATGGATGGTTGGAGAAGCTCCTGACTGTCCGCTCTGTGGAGATACACAAGAGCGGCCGGCCGAGTGTGGGGGTCGTAGCAAACGCGGTTGGAGTGAATGGGAGAAGTCGTATGATCCAGAGAGTGTGGGCAATCGCATGCGTGGCGGCCGCGGTCTGTTTCCTGGCGGGGACCGGTTGCACGCGGTCCACCGGCAACACGCCGGAGATGGGCGCCGAGTTGCAGAAGACCAAGGCATCTCTCGATGAATCCCTGCGGCAAAACGAACAGCTCAAAGAGGACGTCCAGCGGCTCGACGCCGCACGGGCCCAGGCCGAGGCCAGGCTGGCCGATACCACCAAGACTCGGGACAACCTCCAGAAACAGGCGCAGGAGCTGACCACCGCGCGCACGAATCTCGAAGCGAAGGTGGACGAGCTCGGCAAGGCACGCGCGAGCCTGGAGAGCCGCGTCAACGATCTGACCAAGTCGCGGGACACGCTCCAGAAGACGGTCGATGGCCTGGTCGACACCCGGGGCACGCTGGAGAAGCAGGTGGCCAGCCTGACCAAGGCTCGGGATGCGGCGCTGGCGGAGGCCCAACGGGCACAGACGACGGTGAGCCAGTTGAACGAGAAGCTCAAGACGCAGACCCAGCAACTGAACGAATTGCAGGAGCAGATGAAGGCGATCCGCGCCGGGCTCCAGCAGTTGCAGCAGAAGCTCGATTAACAGAAACGCCCGGCGGCAGGGCGCCTACCCGTTCGTGACCTCGCGCGGGTCGCGTCCCTCCTCGATGGCGGTGATCTTGTTCACCCGGCGCTGGTGCCGCCCGCCGCTGAACTCGGTGCTCATCCAGGTCTCGACGATCTTGCGGAGCAGGACCTCGCCGATCTGATCGCCCGAGAGGCACAGCACGTTCGTGTCGTTGTGGTCCCGCGCGATGTGGGCGCTGAGCTCGTCATGGCAAAGAGCGGCGCGCACGCCGCGGACCTTGTTGGCAGCGATGCTCATTCCCAGGCCGGTGGCACAGATCAGGATGGCCCGATCCACCTTCTTCTCGGACACGGACTTGGCGGCCATGTAGGCGAGATCCGGGTAATCCACCGGCGTGACGCTGGTGGTTCCAACGTCAATGCACTCGTGTCCCATCTGGCCGACGATGGCCATGATGAGCTGTTTCGCCCCAAACCCGCGATGGTCGCTCCCTACGGCTACTTTCATATGACGAGCTCACTCACTCTGGTCTTCACGGCCGTCTCGATGAGGTCGGCGCAACGGTCGAACCGCTCCTGTGGCTGGCCGATCGGGTCGGGAATCTCGCCGTCGCGGGCCAGCAAGGCACACGTGCGTTCGGCCTCGGCGGAAAGAAAGACCACCTGCTCACAGTGTGATCGTGTCATACAGAAAATGAAATCGCTGGCATCCACCAGCGCTCGGGTCAGAGCTCGACTGGCGTGACGCGTCAAGTCCACGCCCTTGACCGCGCAGGCCCGCACCGACTCGACGCTCGCCGGAACGCCGGCCATTTCCATCGTGCCTGCGGATAGCACTTTATACCCCTGGGCTTCCAGCTCGTCAACCGGACACCCCACTTTTTCGGCCAGGTATTTGCGGAAGAGACCCTCGGCCATCGGGCTACGGCACGTATTGCCGGTGCAGACGAACAGGAACGTGATCGCCGACATCCGGCGCAGGTCCTGCTCCGCATACACTCCCTCTCGCAGCAGCTTGAAGCCCGGCCGGCCGAACAGGGCCACGGTGCTGCTCTTCTGGTACTTGCAGGGACCGCTGTCCAGGACCAGGTCGATGTCCTCGCCGACGTGGGCGAGCACTTGCGCCGCATCCGTGGCCGGGGGGGCGCCGGCACGGTTGGCGCTGGGTGCGACGACCGGGCAGTTGGCCAGCCGCAGCAGCAGGGAGGCCGTGGAGTGATCCGGGCAACGGAGCCCGATGGAGTTGTCGCGATACAGGGCGCGCACCGTCTCGCTGCCCAGGCGATTTCTCTGAACTTCCATCTCCGTCGGCCCCAGCTCGAACACGAGCGTCAGCGGACCCGGCCAGGCCGCGCGGATCAGCTTCTCCGCGCGGAGCGGCACCCGGGGAAGGTACTTGCGGTACTCGTCCAGCTGCCCGATATGCAGGGTGTAATGCTTGCCGGCGTCCCGGCCCTTGACCCGGTCCAGGCGTGCCAGTGCGTTCGGCTCGGCCCGGCACGCCAGACCATAGACCGTCTCCGTCGGAAAGGCGACCAGCCTGCCGGCCTCCACCAGCTCGGCGGCCTTTTTGATCCGATCCAAATCCCCCTGACGGCCGCTGATTGGTACAACTTCTGCTGCCATGCCGGCCACGATACAGGAAATACCTGTGGTCTGCAAGCGTCCTTGACGCCGGAATACGGGAAAGGACCAAACGTCGCGGCCGATAATACACCTGCCGTCCTGCCTGGCGCCGAAACTGTCCAGAAAAAGACGCGGAATTCACTCGGGATCGCCTCGATTCCGTAAACTACCCCGCTTATCGCTGCCGATGATAGCGCCGTAAGAATCCAGTAGAAAGGAGGTCCGGATCATGGAAACATTGGTGGAACAGCGCAGGGAAGGCAGGACGAAGCTGTCGTGGCCAGTGAGCGTCTGGCTGCCGGAGGCCAATCGCTTCTTCAACGGCCGCAGCGCCAATATCAGCAAGACCGGCGTTCTGGTCAATGTGCCCATCAGCACACCCGCGCGTGAGGGCAGCGTCGTGGAGCTCAACTTCCCGCGGACGGATGACCTGGCCGAAGAGAAGGGGCAGTATGCCCGCATCAAGAGAGGCCGGATCGTTCGGATCGACCGCAAAAACACACTGGACGATGCCAGTATCGGTTTGGGCATCGCGTTCGAATGACCTCACCGGGTTGGGCGGGGCCAAACCACGCCAAACCCGCACTACGGGGCAACGAAAAACGCAGGGCTGACGGTTGGCTGGAGGAGGCCGTCAGCCTTTTGCATTTCCCACGCCGGGCCGGCGCGGAGCGATCGGCGCGGCCGGTCAGAACACATCGATTCGGACGGGCTCCGCAAGGGGACCGGCGTCGGTTCCCGCCAGCATCTGCCCAAGGCGAAACGCCGCCCCCAGAGCGCCCGGCCGCTGAAGAACCGCACCTCTCTCATCGACTTGGTTGACACACAGGCTGCCCACGCAGCTCACCTCCAGATACTGAAAGCTGCACTCGATCGGCAGGCGCACACACTCG
>JALORE010000451.1 GCA_025459125.1 Planctomycetota bacterium
AGACCCGCTGCCCGCCAGGCCGCCGACGTACGATTTGCCACTGACCGCACCCGTGCTGTAACACCGGCTCAATGTGCCACCGTTGGACCCCACCAGCCCGCCGACATTGCCCCCTGAACCCGTTACGTTGACATCCACTAAACCCAGGTCCTTGACCTTGGCCGCAGACATCAACTGGCCGAACAGGCCCACATAGTCCTTGGCGCTGACCGTCACGTGCGAGATCGTACAACCGTTGCCGTCAAAAAAGCCGGTGAAGGGAGTGCCCTGAAAACCAATCTCCTTGGCATCCGTATCGGGTGCAATGACGGCCTTATCGAACACCTTCCGTCCTGGCAGCTTGGGGTCCAGGTCGATATCGGCGGTCAGGAGGAAGTGCTTCTCGTAGTCGGTGGGCGTCTCACCGAGGGCGATCAGATCGGCGGCCGTCGCGATCTGGTATGGGTCCTGGGCCGTCCCACTGCCGCCGCTGTATTTGGCGTGAGCCGTAGGAACAATCGCTAAGAGGAATAGACCTACCGCGACAATCCTGCCGAGTCTGGGCGCCACTTGCATACCTCCACCTCCTGGTTCGTCGTTGACGCTCTTCACCTCGATGCGGGAGCATGTGCCTGCGCTGAAAGTGCTCCTGTAATACCATGCGAGATTTGGGGCGGGAACCGGCACGGAATTTCGGAAAGAACCCCAAAATCTTGCCGTCGTCCGGCCGTCGTGTGAGAGAGCCTTGGCCTCCGAGAAGGCCCCTGGTGCTCGTGCTCCGTTCTGTCCCTATGCTGTCAATATACCACGTGACTGCCGGGGATTTCCAGAGAATCGTGCGGTAATTCAGGCAGGACAGTCACACGGGCCGTCAACAAGGCACACCGGGTCCGGCCCTATAGAAATACCCGGTTGCGGCGAAACCCTGCGCACCGTGCCACAAGAAACAGGCGAAGAGCGGTCTTTGGCCGATTTGAAAACCTGTCCGCTGGCTGGCCGACAACCTCTGACAGGAAGGGCCGATGGCTCCGTTGTCCACCGGCCCTTCGCTGCCCGCCAAGCGGGTAGTCTCTTATGGCTCAATCAACTACGCTTGCGTCCCTCCGATCGCGGGATTACTTCGAGTCCAGCGGATGGCCGACGCCGATGTCGTCCACGTAAATCACGCCCTTGCCGCCGGCCGTCGGCTTGCTCTTGTCGCCGACGCCGATGGTCAGCTTCTTGACGCTGGCCAGGTTCACGCCTGTCAGGTCGCTCAGCGGGATCATCCACTTCTGCCAGTCAATCGTCTGCACGGCCGCAGGATCGGGGTGCATCACCGCTTTGACCTTTCCGGCACTGTCCTCGACCACCACATACAAGGGCGCTACATCGTTGCTCGGCATGGCCGTGCCAACGGCCGCGACCTGCCACTGCCCTGTGACCGTGCCCGTAAACGACACGTCGGAGAACTCGGCGATGGTCGGCACGCCACTGTTGTGGCTGGTCACTGCCAAACCGATGTAGACATCGCCCATCATCATGATCCGCACCGGATTCGAGGAATTGCTGGTGCCGTCCGTGCTATCCGGTTGGCAGGTAGTCCAGGTCTTGCCGTCCTGGGAGTAGTAGCCGGTGAAATTGGCCCCCTTACGCTCCACCTTCACCCAGAGAGGAAGGCTGACCGCGCCGGGGTTGCTGTTCGCGGACCTGGCGCTGCTGCCGACGGTCCCTCGATTCTGGAAGGCACGCCGGCCCTCCGGGGTTGGAGTCATGAAGGCGTACGTGGACGCCGGGTCCAGAGTGGCGCGGATCATGACGCCGGCCTTGGCCCAAGGATCCGTATTGACCAAGCTGCGGACCTTGGCGACGATCGTGCCATCGCCACTGAGCCGCTTGTAAGCGAAGCGGAATTGATCGGAGTTGTTCCAGATGTCATTGCCGGCGCCACTTATCTGGATACTGCCATCCGCGCGCTGCAGGAGATCCTTCGGATTGCCCCTGAACCACAGGGCCAAGGTATCGGCCCCGTTGGAGGTCCAGTTCTGGACCGGCGCAAAGGTCCGCGTGGTTTCACTGAAGAAGGGGGTCTTGACATTGTTGTACTCTACCGGCATGGCCTGCTTGCCCCCGTGGACGACTGTCTGTTCGGCAAACGGCGACTGAGGATACCCGACATGGGAACCGCTCTTATTGGTCTCGCCGTCGATCCAGGCCTGATAGATCCGGTGGTGTTCTTCGTCCGTGTAGCTCTCGAAGTCGTCCACAACCGAGTACTCCTTTGTGGAGAAGCTCCAGACTTCGCCCTGGCGGACACTCGGAGCCTTCACCTCGTTGACCTCATCGACCCTCCAGTAATACGTCCGGCCCAGATTCAGAGGGCTGGGGTCAAACGCGGCTGTACTCGGAACCTTGACTGGGGCCGTGCCGTTGGCCACGGCCTGCCGGTCCGTGCTGAGGTAGACCCGGTGCGAAGCGGCCTCGCGCCCGGACTTCCAGGTCAGAGTCGCATCCACGCTTACGCCTTTGCGTCCCGAAAACGGCGTCGGCTCGCTTGCATACAGCGGAACATGACAGAACCGCACCTCACTCAAGCCGCAAGGAGCCGTCGCTCCGCTCCAATTGCTCCTGGCGGTCAGTCGCACGTACTTGGCCGCCACCCCGCCGAAGCTGACAGTCGTGTTGTGGACATAGCCCTCAGTACCCGGCGCCTGGGCAAATTCCACGTCTGCCAGCGATGTCCAGTTCGTCCCGTTCGTGGAGTACTGCACGGTGACGTTCCTGAACCCAAAACCAGCGGCCGGCTCGGACGGCAGGTTGTGGTTCCACGCCCACATTTCGTGCAGAGCGTAGACCCCATCGAACTCATACTGAACCCACACCGGCGTCGGTCCGCCGACGGCACTAAGCCACATATGGGAAACCGTGGTTGAGTGTCCATCGTTCTTGTCCAACCCGGAGCCGTTGATCGTATTCTCCGGTCCCCAACCAGGCTGCGCGCTGGACGCCGTGGCGATGATCTTGGTTGTCATCGGGTACGCGTACGCTTCCGTCTTGAAGTCCAGGACCGGCCCCTTGTAGATCGTGAAATCGGGAGCGCCGCCCACTTCGTCGATCCGCCAGTAGTAGGTCGCCCCGAAGACAAGCGAAGCTGCCGGGGCATACGTCGTCGCCGTTTGTCCCTTGCTGACCAGCACGCCGCGCGGATCGCTGCGGCTGGCCTTGCTGACATCCTCCAAAGAAGTCCCGAAGTAAACGTCGCGGGTCTGGCCTGACTTGGGCGACGTCCAGGTCAGGATCGCATCGCGCGGGACTTCCACCGCGTGGAGTCCAGGAGCCAGGACAAACTTCGACCCCATAATGGCTTCCATGGGGACGATCTGGTCGTGAGCATCCACGATCCCGTCGCCCCAGGCGAAGGGCCCGACATCGCAACGAGGGTAGTTCTCGCCCCAGCGCTGCATCATGACCAGGAGGTCTTTCTCGTCAACCTTGCCGTCGCCGTTAAAGTCACAGTTCGGGAAGATAGCTGTTTGGTAGTTGTCCCTGGCCCCATTGCGCGTGGACCCGAAGTACAACGTGCGTCCATCGGGTGAAATGCGTGGCTGGTAGTCTGCGGCGGATCCATCAACTATCGGTCCGAGATTCACCGGCGCTTGCCAGGGGTCAGAAAGGCTCGTTCGCCTCGCCATCCATACGTCGGCGGCTCCACGCCCGCCGGGGCGGACTGGCGTTGCGATATGGTGATCGCTGAAGAGCAGCAACAAGCCGTCTGGCGAGAGAGAGGGCCACAAATCGCTGTACGCACTATTCACCACGGGACCGAGATTCACCGCCTCGCCCCATGGATCGCTCGTGGTCGCACGTCTTGCGAACCACATATCGCTGCGGCCAGGGCTGTACCCGCCGGACCGCCACGAACTAAAATAGAGT
>JALORE010000195.1 GCA_025459125.1 Planctomycetota bacterium
CAGGGGAATCTCACGTTCGAGCGGGGCAAGAAATATCCCGTGGGCGTGACGGCCAAGGCGGACAAGGAGCGCGAGATGCTCATCCTGATCCAGTTGTACAAGCCCGAGGGGCCCAACTGGATCGACATCGTTTTGGAGCGCGTCGCCCTCACCACCAAGCCGCAGACGTTCCTCTTCGAATACACCCACAACGACGACACCATGGCCGAGCATCCGGGCTGGGTGGCAACGATGTACCTCATGCTCAAGGGCACATGGTGGCCGATGACCGGCGATACGGTCCCCTCCAAGGTCTGGGTGGACCGCGTGCACGTGGGCGAGCAGCCCCCGCTGGCGAGCAGCACCAACCTGTACGCCTATGCCCCCCAGCCGCCGGACGGGGCCACGGTGGACACGGTGACGGCCACCCTCCAGTGGAAGCCCGGTGATTTTGCCGTTTCGCACAAGGTGTACTTCGGCCACGATGCCAACGCCGTGGCCGGCGGCTCCGTACCACCCGTCGTGACGACGCAGCTACGCCATCTCGTGGGGACCACGCCGCCGTATGCGACGGGGCTGACCCCCGGGCTGAATTACTACTGGCGGGTGGATGAGGTCAACGACGCGAATCCGGACAGCCCCTGGCAGGGGCACCTCTGGAACTTCCTGGTCCGGCCGCTGACGGCCTGGAAGCCGGTCCCCGCGAACGGGTCGAAGTTCGTCGATCCGGAGCAGAACCTGGGCTGGGAAAGCGGCACCGGCGTCCTGTTCCACGTCGTCTACTTCGGGGACAACGCCGGCCAGGTGGCCGGCGCCACCACCGGCGGCTGGATGACGATGGACCCGTGGCGGGAGCCCGGCACCCTGCAGCCGAACAAGACCTATTACTGGCGGGTGGACGAGTTCCTGGGGCCCGTCACGCACAAAGGCTCCGTCTGGAGCTTCACCACTGCCGGTCCCGGCGGCGGTCTCAAGGCCGAGTACTTCGGCAACCGCGATCTCAGCGGGGCGCCGGCCGTGACGCGGACCGATCCCAAGATCGATTTCAACTGGGGCAGTGGGAACACACCCGGCCAGCATTCTCCCGATGCGAAAGTCCCGGTGAACGACTTCTCCGCGCGCTGGACCGGCGAGCTGACCGTGGACCTGACGGACACGTACGTCTTCGCCATCACCGCGAACGACGGCTTCCGGCTCTGGCTCGACGGCCGGCCGATCATCGACTTCTGGGACAACGCCGCAACGGAGACACGGCTGAGCGAGCCGATTCCGCTGACCGCCGGACAAGTATGCACGCTGCGGATGGACTACTACGAAGGCGCGGACACCGCGCTGGCGCAACTCCTCTGGCAAAGCGCGGTCCAGAACCGGCCCAATGCCCGAGCACGGGAGATTGTCCCGAGCGGCGCGCTGGGACTGCCGCGCAAAGCCCACAGTCCGGCCCCGGCCAACGGGGCCGTGGAAACCGCGTGGTCGCTCGACCTGACGTGGGCCGCCGGCGACCAGGCGGCGCAGCATGATGTCTACTTGGGCACGGACGCTGCCGCGGTCACCCATGCCGATCCGACGACGGCGGGCATCTACCAGAAACGACTGCCTTTGGCCACGACAATCTTCCCGGTCGCGAACCTCCAGTGGGGCGTGACCTATTACTGGCGCGTGGACGAGCTCAATCCGGGTAATCCCGCGAGTCCGTGGAAAGGCAGCCTCTGGAGTTTCACCCCCGCGGACTTCATCGTTGTGGATGATTTCGAGGGCTACACCGATGGCGAAGGCAGCCGTGTCTATGAGACCTGGATCGACGGCTGGACCAATCTGACGGGCTCGTTGGTGGGGTACGACAAGGCGCCCTTCGCGGAACAGGAGACCGTTCGCGGCGGCCGCCAATCCATGCCCCTGGGGTACAAGAACGTGAATTCGCCGTGGTACTCCGAGGCCGAACGAACCTGGAGCACGGTGCAGAACTGGACGGATAGCGGCATCGACACGCTGGTCCTCTTCGTTTACGGCCGGCTGGACAACGCGCCGGAGAAGCTGTACGTGTCCCTGCAGGACAGTACCAGCAAGGCGGCAACGGTCGTCCATCCGAACTCGAAGCCCCTGCTGAGCAACGAGTGGACCGAGTGGCGCATCCCGCTGGCGGACTTCGCCGGTGTCAACACCGCCCGGATCAAGAAGATGGTGATCGGCGTGGGCGACCGGGCCAATCCGAAGCAAGGCGGTACCGGCCTGATCTATGTCGACGATATCCGCGCAGCCAAGGCAAAGCGGTAAGCGGTAGGCGGGAGGCGGGAGATGGTGGTCGGTCGGGCGCCGGGAGTCGGTCGCGGGCAACACCCTGTGTCATTCCCGCGAAGGCAGGAATCCACGCGCGCCGAGGTCTTTGCCGGCCGGCCGCCGCTTCCGTGGTCGCTCCGAGTTCACTTTGAACGAAAGGCCGGTACCGGCGTGGTAGAAGGAGGCCCAGTGCCTACCCTGTCGGAGGTAACGAGCTGAGGGGAGTTCGCGATCCGCGTCACCGACGCCGGCGGCCCATGGGGACGTTGTCGGTGTCGATCTTCGTTGGCCGCCTGACTGTAAGTACCCGGCTGCGGCGCGTTTTGCATACGTCGCGACCTCGTGGGTTGCGATGTGGACAACTTGTGGATAAGTCGAAGGCCGGTGGCAATTTGTCGCCTCCTCCCATCGCAAATTACAGCAAAACGCGTGCCGCGTCAGATAACCAGCGCCCCGGTCGTGACATCAAACCCGGACGTTTGCCACGTAAGTATCCACATTTAAATGGTTTACGAAATCACAGTTGGGGCGCACAGGAGACTGAAACTGGCGAGGACCAGACGCTCAAAATCGCTTACCTAAGTTTCCCATATTCACAGAATCAACACGAGCAAGCCTTTCCCTCGTGGAAAAACGGTAGATAAGGGCCTTTTCGGAGCGTCCCGAGGGCGTGCGGATGCCTTCAATCGACCTTCCACAGCTCTGCCATGCTCACGCTCAGTTCCACGGTCCCACCGGCGACGACCAGACGCAGGTCGGCGCCGTTGCAGCGGTTCATGAAGCGGCAGTCCGGCAGCCTGAACTCGGCGGTCTTCCACGAACCGCTGTCTACCACCGCCTGGCTGCCGGCGGGTCGAAAGGCCCCATCCCGCGGACCTTCCGGCACCGTGCTGTCGTACTCCACCGCCAACGATGGGCCTCCGGCGTCGCGGTACCGGAGGCGCAGCGACAACGGGCGACCCATCAGGCCGTAGGCGAACGCATCATCGACGTTGAAGTACAAATAGCGGGAAGCTCGTGAATGGGGATTCGGCAATGTGACGGCGGCTCGGATTCCATCGAACGCGCGCAACTCCCAGTTGCCGTCGCCGCCGCTCGGCCGCAGGTCCAGGCCCCGGGGCCGGTCCGGCTCCCAGATCACACTGTTCGCATTGATGAAGCTGGACGGGAGGTTCAGGTGCGTCCCGGCATGCCACAGGTCGGCGAACAGCCGGGTCAGGACGACATAGCTCCGGCCATACTCGCGGGAATGAGCGATGTCCGTGCCCTCGTGCCACTCGTTCCAGGTCTCGACGTGGACCATCCACGGCCGGACTTTCGGGTCGAGCTGCAGGAGCTTCATCCAGCGGTCGATGTACGTCCGCCCGTCCTGCCGTTTCACAATGAGCGGCTGACGCCCCGGCACGGCACTATGGTCGTAGCCCGGCCCCAACGCCGCGACGTCCCGGAACAGGATCGGTCCCTGGACGGCACCGCCCCAGGAGTATACCGCGTCCGCTTCGCCCTCCCAGCCCGAGGACTTGACGAGGAAAGGCTCGACGCCGAAGTCCGCCCGGAATCGCGTTTTGACATGCTCGAACTGCCGCGCGGGGTCCTGCTTCTTCGCAAAGGCCGCTTCGTAGAAAAAGACGATCGGCTTGCCGTCGACCCGCGCCCACTTCGCCGGCGGGATCCGGCGGAAGAACTCGCGGATTGCCGCGTAGAACCACTCACGGCCGCGTTCCGTCGTCAGGTCCACGTGGTAGCTGCTGTCGTCGGGGCTGGACCTGTTCCATTGGAGAATCGAGGTGTCATAAAAGAGCCCGATCGCCGGCGGCGTGAGCCCCTCCTTCTCCAATTCGGTATGTGCCTCGACCAAGGGTGGCAGGCCCACAAAGCTCCAGCCGTCGTACTGGCCCGGCACGCCCCAATAGACCGGCATCAGGAAATCGATCCCGGCGTCCATCATGTCCCTGAGCTGCCCCTTGTGCCACGGGACCCGCTTATAGCTGATCCCCTCCATATCGGCCGGATGCGTCGTCAATGCATCGGACCCGTCGTGGTCGACGATGTGAGCCTTGCTCTCGACATCGTACCAATAGAAGTACGTCGTCCCGACCACCGGCCGGCCTTTCTCGAACGAAGCCGCCTGCTGGCGCGGCGCCGCCGTGAGCGGGGCAACTGTTGCCGGCGTCTGCTTCGGCTGTCCCACCGTACAGCACAACAAAGAGAACAGGACGAACGTGGCTATCTGCATACGATCCCTTCCTGGTCTTCGCATTCACTGTCCCACCTGTTACTGTGGTGGGTCGGCCCGGCCTCCATACCGCTGACGACGTTTCACCGCGTCCTACCCCCGGCCCTGAAGCAGTCCGTCGGTGCCCCCGTAGAGAAACAGGATACCGACAATCACGTACAAGATCACGAAAAACCAAAACCAGAACGGGTGGTCTTCCCGCGTCACATGGCATACGTGCCGGGGTGTGGCCAAGGCCTCACCCGCCCAATAGGACAGGCCCGCCAGACCGAGGCAAAGAAGGCCAATCCCCAGGGCAACCAGACAGACTTTCGTGTCATGGATCATCGTTTCCGCCAATACATCAGGTCGCTGACGACAGGAGAAACCGCGCTTCACGGCACTCGGACATTGTTGCCGGCCGGCGGCTCGGAGGCGGGAGCTGCCGGGACCAGCTTGCTCAACCGGATTTGATTGTCCTGCTTGCGAAAGTCGAAACGCCATTGCTCTCCCGAGGCCGGGTCCGCGATCGTGGCCTGGCAGGATTCAATCTCGGCGCTGTGCAGACAGGTGAAGAGCAGGTTTGACCACACGTAGCTCGGGGGCCCTCCCGCCGTCTGCCAGCCACCGGGGCCTTTCAACCGCGCGCGGACGAGATCGTTCTCCACCTCCAGCGTCAGCTCCGCCGTATCGGCTTGGCACCGGACAGCCTTCTCGAACAGCAGGCACAGGTAATTGGCCAACGGGTCCTGACGGGACAGGGGCTCCCGGGGTCCCGTCCAATTGGGAACATGATCCCCGCGCACAGACCCCGCCGGCATCAGGCACCCGCCGACAACGTCGCGGGGTCTCCGGCCCAGTCTCCCCAACCATTTCAGCATATCCGATCCCTCACGCGACCGTTCCAGACAGGTGGCCACACTCTCGCTGCCCATGGTACCCTGCGAGCCGCCGGATTTCGAGTCCAATCCGGCCGGGCTCTGACGATCCGAAACCAGCAGTGTGACCATCAAGCCCGTAGGGGCGACGCATGCGTCGCCCTCCCATCGGCGTCCCCGCGTCCTGCATGGGGTGCTTGCAGTCCGGGGAATCCTGTGGTAGGTATGGGAACATCATATGAGCACCTGTTTGGAATACTGGATGGAGGTTGCTATGAATCGGCACGGCACGATGACGGCGGGCAAAAGCACTCGTGGCGGGACGACGGCCGGGTTGGACCGGCGGAGCTTTCTGCGCGTGGGAGCAACGGGGTTGGCGGCGTCTCTCTGGAGCCTGCGGTCGGCGGCAGCGGCGCAGGGCCGTACGACGGGCGGGCCGAAGGCCGCACGGCGGCCCAATGTGCTGTTTGTCTTCTCTGACATGCAGCGGGCGTATTCCATGGGCTGCTACGGCGATGCCAACGCCCGCACGCCGGTGCTCGATGCCTTCGCCCGACAGGGCGCCCGGCTGGATGCGGCGCTGTCGAATACGCCGGTCTGCTGTCCCTATCGCGCGTGCCTGATGTCGGGCCAGTATGCCCATCATCACGGCGTGATGAGCAATGGGGTCCCCTTCCGGCCCACGGTCAAGTGCGTCGCCGAGACCTTCCGCGAGGCGGGCTACGAGACCGGCTATGCCGGCAAATGGCACATCATCCCGCCGAAGGACGCCCCGGACCCGACGTACGGCTTCCCGGCGCAGGGGACCGAGTTCGGCTTCTACCGCACCGACCGGCAGTCCGCGAACGTGACCGACGTGGCCCTCAAGTTCATCGCCCAAAAGAGCCAAGGCGACAAGCCGTGGCTGCTGTTTGTCTCGTGGATCCTCCCGCACAGTCCATACCAGGCTCCGCCGGGCTACGCGGCGCATTTCTCCAAGATTACGATCCCGCCCAATGTGCCGGAGGGGTTGGCCTCCGACAACGCCCAACAGTGCCTGCCCGATTATTACGGCATGATCGAGAGCCTGGATGACGAGTTCAAGCGTCTTCTGCAGGCCCTGGACCAGGCCGGCGTGGCCGAGGACACGATCGTGGTCTATTCCTCCGACCACGGTGACATGATCGGCTGCCAGGGTCTCAAGGCCAAGCGCTGGCCCCACGAGGAATCGGCCCGCATTCCCTTCCTGATCCGCTACCCGCGCGCCATCCGGCCCGGCACGGTGATCGCCGACCCGTTCGGCTCGCCCGATGTCTATCCGACGCTCGCCGGTCTGGCGGGGCTCCGGGCACCTGCGGGTGTGGACGGCGCGGACTTCTCCCCCCTGCTGCGAGGCGAAACCACCCGGCCGCCCCGCGACTATGTGTACCTGGAGATGCAATACGCGTACGTCCCGTGGCCCGGCTGGCGCGCGCTGCGCACGCGGCGCTACATGTACGCGCGTACCAAGGACAAGCCCTGGTTCCTGTACGATCTGCAAAACGATCCCTGGGAGCGGAAGAACCTGGTGACCGATCCCGCCCGCCAGAAGCTGGTCCAGGAGTTCGACGACCGCCTGGCGTCGGTCATGCGCGAGACCGGCGATTCCTGGGACATTACGGCCGCGTCGGGCGACCTGGAGAACTGGGTTCCCGGCGGTCCCAAGCAGCGATCCCAGAACCTCGGCACGGCCTTCCCCGGCCAGGCGACCGGCCCGGTCGAAGGGAACCCAAAGGAGAAAGCCAAGAAGAACAAACGCGCCCAACGCCAGAAGGCAGGCACGTAGATCACCCAGGTGCTCACTCAGGGTGTTTTGGAGCGGCTCTTGGGTCCGATCCGCTGGGGAGGCAACCGGCCCCTTTGAGGTTTGCCGACTGCTGCAGGGCCCGCAAATCATCGCAGATCGCGCGCACGTCGTAATTGAATTGGCGTGCGTGCTCTTCCCGGTGCTTGTGGATTTCCTCGTTGATTGGGTCTTTCATGTATCCATCTCCAAGAGCTCTTCAGGTGAGCATATCTCGGGACAGCGATGTTCTTCTGCTTCATGTTCTGGTCTTCGGCCTGGGTACGGGCTTCTACCGCCATCATAGGAGACCCGACCGCCGCGCCAACACAATAACGCGCGTTCAGTTTATGCCGGTATACGACAAGATTGGGGCATTCAAGCGAGCGAGTCACGGGTGGCAGCGGCAAGGCCGGAGACTTTGCGCAGGTCTTGCCGATGGCGAACAGGCCAAACCATCGGCAAGCTTCGAAGACTGCGCTTGCCGCTGCCACCCGGATCGAATTGCCATTCCCTTTGCCGTGCGCCCGCTCATGCTCGGGAGTAAGCCCGCGGTCTACGGGCCGACTCGGGCAGCCAGGAAGGTGAACAGGTCGTAGAGGAGCGCTTCGGCCTCGGGGACGCGGAGCAGGCCGAACCAGACGTAGGCAGCATGGCCACCGGTGGCCGGCTGCGCGTAGGCGGCGCCGTCGCCGAGATAAGCGCCGCTGCGGTTGCGCAGTTGCAGCAGCGGGACATAGACGGCGTGGCTCTGGTCGTAGAACCCCCGCCAGCGGAGATCGCCGGAGGCAGGGAACTCGAGCCGCTCCGGGAGATGCGGCAGGCGCCGCTCGGGCTGAGCGAAGCGCAGCTCCACGCCGGCGGGTGGTTTCTCCCAGCCCATCTTCAGGGTCAGGCCGAAGCGATGGCTCTGGTTGACGGCCTTGTGGGTTTCGTCGTAGTAGAACGGCCAGGGCAGCGACGGCAACGCCGCGAGGCAGCCCCCCGCCTGCTGGTAGCGGATCAGAGCCTCATCGACGTCGCCGGTCGTGCGGACAGTCCGCTGGTAGGTCTCGCCGGCACAGTAGAGCAGGATCGGGTAGTCCTGCGGACGGATCCCGTCGGCGACGAGTCCTTCCCACGTCAGCATCTTCGGCGTGACGCCAATCTCCAGCAGCCACCAGAAGGCCATCGATTCCGGACCGGGAAGGACGGCAATCCGCTTCTTCTGCAAAACCGCGCGCAGTTGCTCCTTCTGGGCCGGGGTGATGGCCGCCGGGACGGCGGGCGCGTGGGCCGTGCGGCGGGTGGACTGGAACCGGCCGGCGAACTCGCCGGTCGCCTGGAGGTACTTGTCGCCGAACTCCAGGGAGGGCTCCACCTCGCTGCCTTCGTGCCACTCGTTGAAGCTGGTGATCAGGACCCAATGCGGGTCCGCGGCGATGGCCTGTTCCCATTCGACGCGGTAGAGCTCACCCTCATGGCGCTCGACCGCCAGGCCGGGGTCGCGGATCTTGGTGTCGTCGTAGCCGGGAATGACGGTGATCGTGCTGATCTTGTCTGCGGCGTCGGCCAACTGGACCCAGGCCGGATACGTGGCGGCGGCCCACTTCTGTGCTTCCGCGGACGACCGGCCGGCCAGCGAGCCGGCGGTATTGTACGTGTGGACGCCGTCGAAGACACGGGCGGCGCCGTAACTGAACTGATCGCCGATCAGCACCGCCCCGGCCCGGTGCCCGGCCTTGATGAGCTGGACGGCCTCCAGCCAGCCGGTCAGACCGAGCTCGCCGACGGCACGGCCGTAGATGAAGACCACCGGCTTGCCGTCCACCCGCAGATGGGCCGGGTGACTGCCGTACTTGTCGAGGACCCGGATGATGTCCTGGGCAGCGGTCGCGGCCGTCTGCGGCTTGGGCACCCGCTCATAGTAGATGCACGCGGCCAGGCCGTGCCGCGCGCAGGCCTCGAGAATCCGGGGCATGGCGCGGTCCGTGTAGTCGCCGTGGCCCCACCAGCTCACGATGAACGTGTCGATGTGCGCGGCCTTCGCCCACTGGCAATGCTGCTCGATCACCTGGGGATCGTGGGAATCGTAAGCGCCGAGTGTCGGGTAATGTGTGCTCGCGGCGATGTCATGATTGGCCGCATCGATCTTGCCCCAGTGGATGGTCCTCCCCGCCCCGCCCGGCCCCTCCGGGATGCCATACCACGGATAATAGAACGTCATCACCCGCCGCTCGACCGGCAGCGACCGCTGGGCTGCGTTTTGCCCGAGCACGTAACTTGGCGCGATTGCGGCTGCCACGACAAACGTCAAAAGGGAACCTGCTCTATTCAACATGTCGTCCACTCCTGATGGTACCAGCCATCCCCAAGGCCCCAACCTTGAGGCTGGGGTCTCCCAACGCGGAATGACGTGTTGGGGAGCCCCTGCCACCCGTTGTGTATCCGGTCTGCTCCTCACGCACAGTCTCGAGCCAGCATTTGAGCTTGCCGCGCGATTCTTCGAATCGCTCGCAAGGACAGTACAACGCCGTGCACGTCATTGCGGGCGAGGCGAGGCAATCTGCCATGCCAGGGATCGAGGTTGCTTCGTCGCTGCGCTCCTCGCGATGACATGCGGAAGCTCATTCTACTGGAGGCTCTCAGTACGTCAGCACCGCAAGCGTTCGCGGCGTGATCTTCGTGAGGTTGACCCTGCCTCCTTCACAGGCGAAATCTATCTGTCCCTCGACCGGGAGTACCAAGGCCTTTTCTGCCTGGACCGGCTGCGCGAATTCCAGGGACGCGCTGATCGCCTCGTCGTTGAAGTTCTCGACCGCGATGCAGTGGTCGCCGATCAGATACAAGGCGACCTTGTTCGGCGCATCGAAGCGCAGGCCCAGCGGGGCCAAGAGCTTGTCGCGAATCGGCTTGAGTTGTTCCCGTGTCAGATCCAGCAGGCTGTTGGGCTTGCCGTTGACCTTGAGGACCGTCACGTTGGCGTTGTCCGTGCAGGCGGGCGGGAGCTTCCGCGCCAGGCCGTCCGTGACAAGTACCGGCGTGCCGGCTTGGAGCATCGTGTCGAGCTTGGCCTGCGCCTGCGGGTCCTTCAGCGCGTGCACCGGCAGGAAGGCCGCCTTCACATCCGGGCGAATCTCGTGCGCCGGCACCAGGGGCAGGCCGAGCATGCCAACGAAGTCGTAGACGTACTGCTCGTTGCCGGCGTCGCTGTTGGGCGGTTTCGGTGCGGCGATCCCTCGGAGCGGCTGATCCCGGACCAGCTGGGCCAGCTTGAACAAATCGGGGATTTCCGTGCGGAGCTTCGCGACGTTGGCCGGACCGGTGTCTCGCAGGAGCGCGCCATAGCAGAACAGGAACATCTCTTTCGCATCCGCCAGGACCGTCTGGCGGGCCTGCTCGACGTAGGTGGCTTCGTGGGTGCCGAAGGGATCGAACCAGCCGCCGCCGCACTTGGCCCCGCCGATCCCACCCAGCCACCGCATGAGGTAGTACCCTTTGTATTGGACATCCCCGCCCCAGCGCTTGTCGGCGTAATCGCGGGTTTCCGTCCCGACCCAAGTGCGGTCGAAATCCGCCGTCTCCTGCACCACCTCGTAGCCCCGGTTGTGGAACTGATCGTACCATTGGGGGTACTTGATGATGTTCTTGACGTTGGGATTGACCGCCCGGGCCGGCTTCAAGACGCGCGTGCGGCTGACCTCGATCATCAGGTCGCAGTGATACTGGGGCCAGGTCTTATCCCCGCGGGCTTTCCGGCATGCGTCGCACCGGCAGTCGGTGAACCAGAAATCGTCGATCATGATCTCGTCGAACAGCGCCGCGGTGTACTCGAAGATCTCCTGCACGTGCTTCTGCGTGGGCTCATCCGTGTAGCAAGCGATGTTCGTCCAGCCGGTGGAATCCTTGCCCACTTTCGTGGGCGTGACACAGCCGGACACGTCGAACCCGGCTTCCCGGAAGCGGTTGCGCGCATGCTCCAGGGCCTGGCGCTCGGCGGTGTAGCCGTCGCGGAAGGACTCGATGAACGCGTGCGTCACGCCGGTCTTTTTGCACCAGTCGATGGCGTCGTCGATTCCCTTATCGCTGGAAAGACGGTCGCGCACGTCCTGCGCGCTGAAGAGCGTGGCAATCCGCAGGGCATCCTTATTCCGGTGGGCCAGGTCCCAGAGCGACTGGGCCCGGACGCCCGCCGCCAGAATCAGAACGCTCACGAGCGCCGCACAGATCGCCGAGTTGGATCGTTTCATAACCGCCACCTCAAGAAAATGGGATTGTGGATGTGTGATGTTGATTTCAGAATCTGCAAGCAAACATCACACATCACACATCACACATCACCCTTGTTTTTCTTCCACCAGCTTGATGATTCGTTCTTTCAGCCGCCGGCAGGCCGCGGTCGGGTCGGGGGCTTTCGTGACGACCGAGCAGACCGCCACGCGCTGTGCCCCGGTCGCGAGGACCTGCTCGACATTCTCCGGCGTGATCCCGCCGATGGCAACGTGACTGATCCCGGTGCCGGCGAGCTGCTCCAACCCCTGGCGGATATACGGTGGCCCGGCGATTTCGATGTCCGGCTTGGTCGGCGTGGGAAACGCCGGTCCCAGGCTCACGTAACTGGGCAGCGACGGACAGGCCGACGCCAACTCCTTGGCCGAATGGGTGCTCTTGCCGATGATCAGAGGGGAAAGCTGGAGCCGCCGGACCTGCTCGACCGGCAGGTCGTTCTGGCCGAGGTGCACGCCGTCCGCTCCCGCCGCCGTCGCGACGTCCGCCCGGTCGTTGATGATGCTCAGCGCCCCCATCTCCCGGCAGATCTCGACGAACTCGACCGCCAGAGCGAACAGCCGGTCGTCGGGGATCTCCTTGGCCCGTAACTGGAGGCAGTCCGCCCCACCAATGGCGCAGCGGCTCGCCAGTGACAGGACTTCCGCCGGCAGGTTGCTCGTGATGAGCACGTAGAGCCGGACGCGATTGAACTTCTCCACCGGCTCGCTGAAGAGCACGATGTCCTTCTCCAGCGTATACGCGTCGTAGCGCAGCCGTTCGACGGCGTCGGCGACCGCCCGGTCTTCGATCTGCACCGTCTCCGCCAGGGCCCGCAGGGCCTCGGTCAGCCGCCGGGCGGCGGCGACGAAACAATCCTTCACGGTCGTGCGGCCCAGTTGCCCTTCGACCTTCTGTCCGACGCCGACATCGCCGACGGTATCCCGCCCGGCCAGGAGCTTGCCGGCGTCCAGCCGGCCCACCACGGCACACAGCTCGTGCCGCAACTTCTTGACCCGCTCGCTCAGCGTGCCCGAATTCAGGACAAACCGGCAGTACTCCTCCATAACGCGCAGCGCCTCCCGGGCCCGATTGAAATTCGCATCGATGATCCGGTACGCGGCTCTGTCCATAACAGGCGTGATTATACGCCCGCCCCCCACCGTCTGTCCACCGCCGGTAGAGGACAACCGTCAAGCCATCCGACAATCCCGTCCTCCAGGCGATCGCCCGGGTGGCATCGTCAAGCGCAGCTTGGGGATGGTAGCCATCCTGCGCGTACGACCATCGCCCAGGCCTTCGGCCTTGGCGCTGCCACCCGGATTCGGAGCTGGCGGCGGTCTGCTTCCTGTTCCTCGGGCTTGTGTGGCCCGCACGGCCCAGGTACAGTACCGACGTGATGTCGACACGATGCCAACAAGGTCACCCGATGCGGTGGAGGCCACATGGACAGAAGCTGGGGCCGGCGTGATTTTCTCAAGAGAATGAGCGGTGGAGCCCTGCTGGCCGGACTGGCCGGGGGCTGGGGTGAGGGCGCGTCGTCTGCGTTGGCGGCGTCGGGTGGTGGGAAAAGACGAGGGCAGGATGCCCGCGGCACAGGCCGGCGGCCGACGAATATTCTGCTGATCGTGTCGGACGACCAGGGGTACCGGGACCTGGGCTGCTGTGGCAATACGCTGATCAAGACACCGCACCTGGACCGGCTGGCGGCCGAGGGGGTCCGGCTCACGGACTTCCACGTGACCTGGCCGGCGTGCACGCCGTC
>JALORE010000196.1 GCA_025459125.1 Planctomycetota bacterium
CGCGGGTTTCTGGATCCGCGTCATCGATGCCAGGAAGAAGGAATTGAAGCTCAAGCAGGTCCAAATCCACAAATACACGGGCATTGTGGACCTGGCCGTCGAGTGCAACGTCAACCTCGAGCTGAGTGCGTCGTGGCCGAAGAAGCCCGGCATCAACCTGGGCAACTACAGCCATACCTCGGCGGTTTCCCCGAGCAAGCTGGATGCGCCGGGCGGGACCGTCACGGTCAGCCTGACGCTGTCCGAGGTGGCTGCGGAACCTGATCGGCGGCACCACCTGCCTGGAGGTCGGTACCGTGACCTTGAAGGTCCGTCGGGGTCTGCGGCCCGTTCTCGCCGGCGGCGGCAAGTTGTTCCCGGCCGGGGACGCGAAAGACAGAGGACGGCCAACCGAGAACCGGCCACGCACCAAGGTCGCGAGGTCCGCCGGCTATCCTCGCTGCGCCAGGTGCTGGTTGGCGATGAGGGCGTACAGGTCACGCGGGAGCAGGGGACGGCTGACGATGCTCAGCGTTTCCGGGGCGATGACACCCTTCTCGACAAGCTGGCGGCCGGCGTCCCGGGCGGCGTCCAGGACGTCCGTCACCGGTGCGTGCTGCTGGAGCATGGCATGGAGGGCCGGGCCGTGCGGGCGGAGCAGGGCACCGGCGAAGGTCGCATCGAGGTTTCTCGCGATGGCCCGGACGTGGCTCACCAGGGCGTCGAAGTTGTCCAACTCCCAGAAGCCGCAGTTCGAGACGAGCGCCATCTTCTTATCCTTGACGGCGCTGCGCCCGGGGTGGCGGCAATGATCGGCACGGAATTCGATCCTGGGCTCCCCCATGGGAATGAAGCGATCCACCACCGTCTTGAGGGGGCCCGACATGCCGTCCACGTACAACGGCGTGGCCAGCACGAGGACGTTGGCCGCCAACAGCTCCGGCAGGAGCGTCTGCATGTCGTCCTGCTGAAAGCACTGTCCCGGCGTTTTGAACCAGCAGTTGTACTCGCCCTGGCACGGGCGCACGGTCATGCTCTTGGTCAGAAAGACCTCGACCTGGGCCCCGGCGGCCTGCATGCCTTCCAGGAACGGATTGAGAACCAGCGCGGTATTGCCCTTGTCACCATGCGGACTGCCATTGATCGCGACTACCTTCATGAATGCGGACTCCCACGAAGAAGGACGATATTGCCGGCCCACCTCCGCAATGCCTACGTGGACGGCCGTACGGTAACATCTCTCTGGCGGTGCTTCAAGTCGCCCTTCTGTGGCCGGCACTGCACTGCGCGGCCGCCATAACATGATCGGCAGACAGACTGCCACACTCCGCTCGCTCTATGAAGAAGCGGAGCCAGAAAAAAGGGAAGGGTGAAAGACGGGATTCGAACCCGCGACCCTTGGAACCACAATCCAATGCTCTATCCAAACTGAGCTACTTTCACCACAAACAGGCCGAAGACCGGCCTGCAAAGAACAGGGTGCCCCGTTCCGAGCCCGGCGCACCCTGTCATTGTACCGCAGCCGCCGCGGCTGTCAACGGCGTTTTGCTACTTGCTGACCGCGGCCTGGGCCGCCGCCAGGCGGGCGATCGGGACGCGGAAGGGCGAACAACTGACGTAATCCATGCCGACGCGATGGCAGAAGGCCACGCTGGCAGGCTCGCCGCCCTGCTCGCCGCAGATGCCCACCTCGAGCTTCTTGTTGGCCTTGCGGCCGCGCTCGATGCTGATCTTGATCAGCTCGCCGACGCCGGTCTGATCGATGCTCTGGAATGGGTCGCCGGGCAGGATCTTCTGGTTGACATAGTCGGGCAGAAAGCCGCCAATGTCGTCGCGGCTGAAGCCGAAGGTCATCTGGGTCAGGTCGTTGGTGCCGAAGCTGAAGAACTCGGCGACCTCGGCGATTGAGCCGGACAGCAGCGCCGCCCGCGGGATCTCGATCATCGTGCCGACCATGTGTTTGATCTTCTTGAGGCCGAACTTGGCCAGGGTCTCTTTGTAAACCTGGGCGATGATCGCCTGCTGGGCGCGGATCTCGTTGGCGTCGCAGACGACCGGGATCATGATCTCGGGATAGGGCTTCTTGCCGGCCTTGAGCAGCTCGGCCGCCGATTCGAAGACAGCGCGGGCCTGCATGGCGGTCACCTCAGGGTAGGTGATGCCCAGGCGGACGCCGCGATGGCCCATCATGGGGTTGCTCTCGTGCAGGGCGTCGGCCCGCTTGCTCAGCTCGTCCATGCTGATGTTGAGGGAGTTGGCCAGGGCCTGGCGCTTCTCCTCCCCCTCCGGCACGAACTCATGCAGCGGCGGGTCGAGCAGCCGCACGACCACCGGCAGACCATCCATGACCTCCATCGTGCCCTTGATGTCCCGCTTGACGAACGGGAACAGCTCGTCCACGGCCTTCTTGCGCTCGTCCGCGCTCTTGGACATGATCATCTTGCGCAGAACGAACAGCGGCTCATCCGAGCCCTTGCCGTAGAACATGTGCTCGGTGCGGAACAGGCCGATGCCCTCGGCGCCGAAGGCGCGGGCCTTGGCGGCGTCGGTCGGGGTCTCGGCGTTGGTGCGGACGCCCAGGCGGCGGACCCCATCGCAGACCTTCAGGAAGTCCATCAGGACGACGTTTTCCTCGCCGGCAGCCATCATCGGCAACTGCCCGGCGTAGACGTTGCCCTTGGTCCCGTTGAGGGTGATCCAGTCGCCTTCGCGGAGGACGGCATCGCCGACGCGCAGCTCACGCTTCTCCATATCGACGTGCAGGGCGCCGCAGCCGACGATGCAGCACTTGCCCCAGCCGCGGGCGACGAGGGCCGCGTGACTGGTCATGCCGCCGCGCTGGGTCAGAATGCCCTGGGCGGCCCGCATGCCTTCAACGTCTTCCGGGTTGGTCTCTTCGCGGACCAGGACGACCTTCTTGCCTTCCTTGGTCCAGTTGACGGCGTCGTTGGCGGTGAAGACCACTTGGCCCGTCGCCCCGCCGGGACCGGCCGGCAGACCCTTGGCCAGGACCTTCTGATTCTTCTCGACCGACGGGTCGATGATCGGGTGCAGCAACTCATCGAGCTGGGCCGGCGTCACACGCATGACCGCCTCTTCCTTCTTGATGAGCCTCTCTTTGACCATGTCCACGGCCATGCGGACCGCCGCCGGGCCGTTGCGCTTGCCGACGCGGCATTGCAGCATCCACAGCCGGCCCTTCTCGATCGTGAACTCGATGTCCTGCATGTCACGATAGTGCTTCTCCAGCTTCTTCTGGATGCCGTCCAGCTCCTTGTAGACCTTGGGCATCCCCGTCTCCAGCGACGCCAGATGCTTGTTCTGCTCGCTCTTGGTCGCTTCATTGAGCGGGTTCGGCGTGCGAATCCCCGCCACCACGTCCTCGCCCTGCGCATTGACCAGCCACTCGCCGTAGAACTTGTTGTCGCCCGTGGCAGGGTTGCGGGAGAAAGCGACGCCGGTGGCCGAGTCTTCACCCATGTTGCCGAAGACCATGGACTGCACGTTGACCGCGGTGCCCCACTCATCGGGGATGTTCTCAATGCGCCGGTAGGCGATGGCACGCTTGCCGTTCCACGAGGCGAACACGGCCTCAATGCCGCCCCAAAGCTGCATCTGGGCATCGTCCGGGAACTCCTTGCCCAGAACCTCCTGCACCTTGGCCTTGAACGAGCTGCACAGCTCCTTGAGATCCGCGGCCGTCAGGTCGGTATCGAGCATGGCGCCCTTGCGGCGCTTCATCGCGTCCATGATCCGCTCGAGCTGCCGGCGGATGCCCATATCGTCCTTCGGCTCGATCCCGGCCGCCTTCTCCATCACGACATCGGAGTACATCATGATCAGCCGCCGGTACGCATCGTAGACGAACCGCTCGTTGCCGCCGGTCTGGGCGATCATGCCGGGAATGGTCTGGCTGGTCAGGCCGACGTTCAGCACCGTCTCCATCATGCCCGGCATGGACTTCCGGGCCCCCGACCGCACCGACATCAGCAGCGGGCTGGACGGGTCGCCGAACGTCTTGCCCATGACCTTCTCGACCTTGGCCATGGCCTTGGCGACCTCCTGCTTGAGCCCTTGCTCGCCATTTCGGCCAGGTTGGCGCCCTTGCCGCCCAGCAGATTCTTCATGCCCGCGTTCCCCTCGCCCTTGCCGCCTCCGAAGAAGTACACCATTTTCTTTGCCATTGCCAACCGTCTCCTTTTCTGTCGTTTCGATGTCCCCCCGGCCGCCCCGGGCCGGGAACCCCGCGCCCCCCGCGAATGAGGGCGGTGCCGGTCACATCAAGCTCCGACTTGAGAAATTCGCCGAACCACCATGCAGAACGTCCGATGCTGGGGCAAATAGAGGGTGCGAATATACCCGCGCCCGGTGTCCCTGTCAATGCCCAAAAAGCGCCGGAGCGCAGGACTATCCTCCCTCCGAGACCTTCTTCTCTGTCTCCGTGGTCTCCGTACTACAAAGCCGTAAGATCTCATTCCTCCAGCAGGCATTCGCCGGCGAATGTGACATAAGTCCTGAAACTAAAACGAATTACGTCTCGCACCAAGGCGCCAAGGGAGAACGCATTGCGGCAGTATCTTCTTGGCGATCTTGGCGTCTTGACGCGAGAACGCGTTTTGGTTGCGGCCGAAGGCCGCGCTGCGCCCTCCGTGGTTCACAGGCTCTTACCTTTCGTACTACCACCGGCTGGAATCTTGCTTTCCCGCGCGAATCTCCGCCAGAGCATGACATAAGTCATTGAAACCACAAGAATTATGTCTCTCGCCCAGACGCCAGAAGTCAAGGCACTTCCCTCAGGTCTTCTTCGCACTGCAAATGCGCAACATCTTGTTTTCCGGCTCATCGGGTTCTTCCGTACTTCGATGCCTTAAACCGGGTGAACGGGCATTGTGCCACACGCCGCGGCGCCGGGACGGAGGGTGAAAACGCCCGGTGTGGTCCGAGCGCCACCCTGACACGCCCGGCCGCCCGGTCGAAAGGCGGGCGGGCGGTGTGTCCTTCGCCGGCCGCCGGAGAAGATCGCCAAGCTGCAGAGTTGGCGATCTTGCCACCCGCAAAATGCCGAAATCACGCAATTGACACGAAGGGCCGGCCGCAATAGCCTGTATCGAGTCGCCCAATCGAGCTTCAGAGCCGCGCCGAAGCATCTCGGCCTGGGACCAGTGGAGAATCTCGGATGAGAGCGCGTCACGCCGTCGGCTGCATCCGAGAAGTGCCCGCGGGGCGGGAGAAGGAGTGGATCCATGCCAGGAGCAGTCAACGTCAGAACTCATCCGGACTTCACGGTCGAGCAGATCATCGAGTACACGGGGTTCCTGGTTCCGTCGCCGATGTACAAGGAAAACATGCGGCGGGCACTGGAGTTCTTCCAGAGACGAGTGCCCCGCAACATCCTGCGCCGGCCGGACGACACCGGACCCTGGAGCCTGAGGATCAACGGGACCAAGATCAAGCTGCTGAACTGGATGCAGGCGATCAATTTTGGTTATCCGGTGGAGGTGCAGCGGTGGATTGGCAAGGGTGATCCGCTCATCGCCTACCGGGCTCCCGAGCGCGGGCCCGGGCTGACCTGGGGCAACTGGTATACGTTCCCTTCGACCCGGCAGGAGACGGTCGCGATCCACAGTTCCCAGACCGTGCTGCACAAGTTCAAGGCACAGGTGGGCTTCACCTGTATGCTCAGTACGGCGTCGGATGCCTTCGTTGGCTGGGTGCGCGGCGTGCCGGCGGAGTATCGCCACGGCGGAGCGCGGCAGCTGTTTATCTGGAACGCGCCGCAGGTGCTGGAGCCGATGTGACGAACCTCCTCGAAGAGAATACGCTATGGCTCACGCGAAATCAAATCGCGATGCTCTTCGGCACAGAGCGGAGCGTCATTACCAAGCACCTGCGCCACGTGTTCCGCAAGGGGGAATTGGAGCGTGAATCAGTATGTGCGAAACTGGCACATACTGCGGAGGACGGCAAAGTCTATCAGACCGGCTTCGATAATCTCGATGCGATTATCTCCGTCGGCTATCCCGTCAGCTCCGTGCGCGGTACGCCGGTTCGCATCTGGGCGACGGAGGTCCTGCGGGATCACGTCTCGGGGGACATCTTCTGCGCTCCGTGGATCGCCTGCAAATGGCGCAAGGCGGTGTCGGTCCAGTGGACCTTCATGGCTGCAGACCATACCGGCGCCGGACTTCCTCGCCCTCGGTCGTCCTTCCGGCCTGGCTGTCGGGCAATCCCTGCTCGATAACCTGCCGCGCGTAGATCTCATCGATCAGGTCATCCCAGGTCGCGTTCTCCGGCAGCCGGTCTACCAGTTCATGTGCCTCGTCTTTTCGCATCGGTTCTGCCCTGGTCCACTCCACCGTCGTTGCCGCGCACGCTCCGCCTCAAGCGAAGCGGAATCCGCCGGAAGCCCACCGTCCCCGTTCCCAGTTGTCAACAGGAATCCGGGTTCATCCGTGTGAATCCGTGTCGGAAAGGCCGTGTTCGCGTGGTTCGCGTCTTTCGTGGTGGAAGGAACCGGGATTCCCGCCCCCAATCGGGTCGGGGGCAGGCTCTGCGCGGGAATGACGGTGGGCGGCAACTTTCCCATGCACCGTCCCGCCGCCGCGGGACCGGTATCCCCGCGAGGTCCTGGTGGACGACGCAACCCGCACGGTCTACGTCCCCCTGTGCGCAGCTAGACCTTCCGGGCCTCCGGCCGTGGCCCCAACCTGTTCTCTCGCCAGGACGCACGGGGCTGGCTCATATCCTTCTGCGTCTCAGTTGACAGCCGGCCGCGCCCAGGCCGACAACGCCGAGAAGCAAGGTGCCGGGGACAGGCACGACGGAGACGTTGTCAACGTGCACTGTCGCCTGGGCGTCAGGCACCTCGCCCTCATCCTTGCCCACCAGTTGGAATTGGAGTGTATTCAAAGGGGAGGCGGAGAAACCCAGCGTCGCTCGGTACCATTCGCCGGGCCGAGCGAGCAGCTCATAGCCACTGTCAACGCGCCAGGAATCGCCAGTACTCGTCGACGCAATCTCGATCGGCGTGCCATTCAACTGGACGACGAAGTAGTCGGTCTCGTCCGAATGCCCCTCAAGCCAGAAATCGAAGGACAATACCGCAGATCCCGCTACCGGCAGGCCGAAGGATTGCTCGATCCCGGTGTAACTAACCGCCCCCTCATACACGGGATCAGCCTTGTCGAAAACAGGACTCTCCGTCAGGATCGCCGTATCGCCGTCGAACCGGACGATCTCGGCCCACGCCCCCTGACCCCCGTCGTAAGCGTAGTAGACCCCCGGCTCCGCATCGGGATTGCCCGTGTCATAGTAGTCTGCGGGCACCATCCAGCCGGCACCCAATGGCTCCGCGTCGAAGCGACCATTAATGATGTCCGCACGAACGAAAGCCCCGGAGACGACGAGAACCGCCAGCACGACGGCGGTCATCCGATCGATGTTCTTTTGCCCTGGCATCCTAACCTCCTTCTCGAACCGCGTCGCAGGACCCCAACCCTCCGCGCCGCCTTCGCGCGGCTGGCTCACTCCCTGGAGGCTGTCACTCGGCCTTCTGTGGGCCGTACTAAAACCCAGTCCATTTTCACACCCGCCCGGCATCTGTCAAGACCATACGGCGAGTTTTTTTCGGGCTCATTCGGTTTGGGCGTCCTTACCGCCCCGGCCGGGCCCCGCCCTCTGGGGGCTGTGCCCTCCCTGCTCCCCAGATCCCCGCGACGCCTCACACTCCCGTGCGCCGTCCCCGTATCAACCCCAAAGAGACGGTTCTGTCATGCTGTTGCTGCGGGGCCAAGTAGGCGAAAGCCGGATGAGTCGTATTCTTTCAGAGGGGCGATTGTGACGACTGCCGGCGTAATCCGCGGTTTCTATCTCCTCCGTTTGCCCGAGCCGGGGGTGGCCGGGCTACCTCTTGCGGGCACGGGGTGATACAATAGGCGCGGACAGACGATGGTGGAGTATCGCTCGTGAGACACATGGATCGGACAGACAGCGGCGGGCCGCAGGACGGGTTTCAGACGACGCAATGGTCGGTGATCCGGGCGGCCCAGACCGACGACCAGACCCGGCGGCGCATGGTCGTCGGCAATCTCATGGAGCGGTACTGGAAGCCGGTCTATTCCTACCTGCGGTACAAGGGCTACGACAACGAGGCGGCCAAGGACCTCACGCAGGGGTTCTTCGCCGAGATCGTTTGGGGCCGGGCGCTGGTGCAGCACGCGGACCAGAGCAAGGGACGCTTCCGAACGCTCCTGTTGACCGCCCTGCGGCGCTACGTCGTCAGCGTCCACCGGCAGGAAACGGCGCGGAAGCGCCGGCCGGCCGCCGGTTTCGTCGATCTGAAGATGGAGGAACTGCCGCTGCTGGACGCGACGCAGGCCGGAGTCTCCGCCGACGACGCCTTCTACCGCACCTGGGCGGCCGAGTTGCTCAACGACGTGTTGGCCCAGGTCAAGGCCGAGTTCTGCCTGACGGGAAGGGAGCGGCACTGGCGGGTCTTCGAAGCCCGGGTCCTGGCGCCCATTCTGCACGGCGGGGAGGCGCCGCCGTTGGAGGAGGTCTGCCGCGACTGCGGGATCGCCGACGATGTGAAGGCCTCGAATATGGTGGTCACCGTGAAACGCCGTTTCCAGGCGGTGCTGCGGCGGTGCCTGCACGACCTGGTGCCGTCGGAGGACGAGGTCGAGGCGGAGTTCTGCGAAGTTCTCAATATTCTCTCCCAGCCGGGCGCAGGCTAGCGGGCATCTTTGCGAATAGGAGGCTGTCCGCACGCGGTTGCGCGGCGGCGGCGTGGCTGCCCAGGGCGCAGTCGATCGGCATCGAAGGGACGCTTGCTGAGGACACGGTCATATGAAGGATGAATCGATATCCGCCGGCCTGACGTCGGACCAGTTGGCCCGGCTCTGGAGCATCGGCGCGGACGGCGACCAGGAGCACGACGCGGCCGATGCGGATCAAACGCGGCGCGATCTGCTGCTGGACCACCTGGCACGCAGCCTGCCGCCGGACCAGGCGTTGCTCGAGCTGTTGCCGGAGATGCTCGGCCGGCTGTCGCAGCAACTGCGGCTGTTCTCGGGGGAGTCGCTGCACGCCCTGCTGGCGGATCCCCGCGTGGACGTCTGGGTCCTGGAGAGGATCAAGGATCACGCCAAAGAGCTGGGGACCGCCGCGCAGAACGAGATGGAGCGCGAGGTTGCCCTGGCGTTGTACTTCGCCGCCATCGCCGCCGCCCTGCTGCATCACCGGGCGAAGATCTCCCAGCACCCCGAGCCCCAACTGGAGGAATCGTTCCGGACTCTGAGCCGACGGCCGTGGATTCCCGCCGACCTGCGGCAGCTTTTCACCGCGGCCGCCGCTCGTAGCAGCAAGCAGCCATGACGGCATCCCGTGGCCGTGCCGCCACGGCGACGCCGACAAATCATACCGATTACGACTGAGTCTTTCGTACGCCTGAGCCAGATTCCGGGTGGCAGCGGCAAGCGCAGCTTGCCGATGGTGTTGGCGTCTGTCCCATGAGCCATCGGCAAGCTCCGAAGACTTCGCTTGCCGCTGCCACCCACGCTACGAGATTCTCAGGCGTAATCCGGATCAGGGCCCGACGTCGAGGCTGACCGCCTCGCTCTCATAGGCACCGAGATCGACCCGTCCATTCTGAATCCGCGGCTGGCCCGCGAGATCGCAGGGAATCGGCTCATTGGGATCGCCGTCGGCATCGAGGTCGAATGCATCCGCAGGAAGAACAGAGTCGTTCCCCGCGTCCCGACAGGGAGAGCCCGGCTGGAGCCGCAGATTATCGTCCGCGGTCCCCATCCTGCCGTCCGGGCCGCTCAAATCCCTGAACAGGGGTTCAACGCCAAGATTGTTGATACCCCCAACCCCTACGGTCCAACCCTGAACGCAGGAGTGGCTTATTCTGGCCGCGGTCGCATGGACCTGAGTAGATTCGCTCGTGGCCTCCGTCACGGTATTCTGCCACACGATGCAGTTGGCCAAGACCGTCGCCCCCGCGCGGTTGAAGAAGCCTCCGCCTTGACCGCGGGCGCTGTTTGCCACGAGAGTGCAGTTTGTTACCACCACTTTGTTGCCTTTCTCACACGCCCAGATGCATAGCCCACCCCCTCCGGCTGCCTTGTTGCCTGTGAAGAGGCAGCCTGATATGGTGAGGTCTGAATCGGTGGCATCCATACCGCCTCCATAACCTCCGGCCTCATTGCCGACAAAGAGGCAATTCATAGTCCTGTTGACGGAGTCGTAGGAGCCGTCCAGACAGACCCCGCCGCCCTCACCATTACTTACGTTCTTGATGAATCGGCAGGCAATTACGCTAAGATAGCCGGCTTGGCTGAGCTGGTAGATCGCACCTCCGTTGGACTCGGAGGTGTTGGCTTCAAAGTCGGACTCACTTACGGACAAAGCGCTGTTGTCGCCGCCATAGATAGCTCCTCCATCCCGGCGGGCCGTATTATGGCGAAAGCGGCAACCCTGCACGGCAACAAGGCAACGTACTCCCTGGTTGTGCAGACCACCGCCGCTCCCTTGAGTGGCGGAGTTGCCTTGGAACAGGCATCGCCTCAATCGGGCCGAGGCACCTATGTTGATAAAACCGCCCCCCGAACCCGATGTCACCCGGTTGTCCAGAAACCGACACGCTGTCAAACTCATGGTGTCCGCCCACCCATGGCGTACTCCTCCACCTATTCGATCGGCCGAGTTCGATACGAATGTGCACCTTATGAGTGTCATGCCGCCTTGCCCCCCGCTGAACAGGCCGCCGCCCTGCGCGTATTCTGTCTCCCGGGGACCATTGGCATTACCGCCGGTGATCGTGCATCCGTCGAGGACCGTGTTCGGTCCGACTCCCTGGCACATAACTACATGGTGGCTGTTCTCCTCGTTACCGGTGAACTGCGGTCCGTCGTCGCCATTCAGATCGCCGCTGAGGATGGTTTCGTAGCGGTTGGGGTCGCGCTCGTGGACGCGTGTCTCCGTGCCGGCGAAGCCGCCGAAGAGGCGCACCCGGTCCTTCAGGTGGAAACTGGCGGTCCGCGCCCCGGTTCCGCGGTCGGGCGTGTAGACGCCGGCGGCGACCCAGATCTCGGTGTCGGGCCGGGCGGCACTGAGGGCATCCTGCAAGTCCCGGAAGGCAGTCTCCCAGCTTCGGCCGTCGAACGGGCCGGGGGCATCGGTCTTGACGTAGATCCGCTGCATCGGCTCGGCGCCAGGGCGGTACAGGCCGACCTGCCACGGCTCGTTGACCCAGCCATGCTGGGTGCGGAACTCGGTCGGCGTGAGCGTCCGGCAGCCTTGATCGTTCCGGACGACGTAGACGAGATGATCGTCAATCTGGGGCGGCCCGCGGTAATCGCCCTCGGGATTGATCGCGATCCCGGCTCCCAGAGAGCCCCATAGAGGCAACAGCACGGCGTACTCTCGAAATCCGTTCTTCACGTCCCAGGCGCGGGCCGTGCCGTCGCTGCCGCCGGACAGGAGCAATTGCCCCGCGCGGGACCAGGCGAGTGAAGTCACCGCACCACCGTGCGTCGCGAAGCTCCGCGCAGCGGCGCGGGCATCGGCGTCCCACACGGAGATCCGGCCGGCCGAGTCACCTGCGGCCAGCGTACGGTCCTCGGGAGACCAGGCGAGCGCGGAGAACACCCAGGAATCGGAGGCGGGACGATTCGGATCGATCTTCAGAGTGCGGGGCAGTGCGCCGGTGGCAGCGTCCCACAGGTACACCGCCTGCGGGCCGGCACAGGCAATCGTCTTGCCGTCGGGCGTCGCCGCCACACCGACCGCCGCGCCCGGGCTACCGGGGAACGTTCGGAGCAACCGGCCTTCCCGCAAATCCCAGAGCGCTACTTTGCCGTCGGAGCTGGCTGTCACCACGCCGGGAGGATCGGCGTTGAGGAAGGCCGCGCGGACGTTCGCGCCACCGACCGGAAGCTGCCGGTACGGCTCGGGCGCGGTCGAGGCCAGGTCCCAGGCCAGGAGCATGCCATTTCCGGTGCCGGCCGCGAGGGTGCCGCCGTCCGCCGGCCAGGCGAGGGAGGTAATCCGCTGGTCGCTGCCCTTCAAGCGGCGCAGGATGCGTCCGGACGCCACGTCCATGATCTCGACCGCACCGCCCGGGCCGCCGGCGCGAGCCAGGACATCGCCGTCGGGGCCCCAGCAGAAGACGCCGGTCTCGGGCGAGTCCCCCCCGCCGATCGTATCTGCCTCGAACTTGCGCAGCGGCTGCCACCGGTGGGCATCCCACAGGCACAGGGTGCCCGCCCCGGTGCACATCGCGAACAGATCGCCCCGCGGCGCGAAGGCGACCGCACGGGTAGGACCGCACCAGGAGGGGGCCCCGGCAGATCTCACCGAGCCTGATTCGCCCTCGGACAGGCTGATCGCACCCTCCCGGTCCGCGAAGGCCAGAGTGCGTCCATCCCGGGACAACGCCAGGCAGACCGCCGTTCGGTACAGGGTCCGTCGATCCCCGGCCAGGCGGATGTCCCAGCGTCTCAGGATCTCGTCCACGCTCGGGCTCTCGCCTTCGACCCGCGCAGACCAGGACCGCCCCGCCGGTGCCGGGCGCGGGAGTTGCGGGGACGAGGCCGGGATCGGCGTCAGGGTTCGTGTGGGCGGCTCCCAGGCCCACCAACGTGCCTCGCCGGCGGCGTCCAGAAGCATCAGGCTGAGGCCGTCGTCCGACCAGCCCACGTCGGCCGCCGGCCCGTTGGGGTCGATCAGAATTCCCGCCAGTGACCCCGCCGGCATCTCCCACAGGCGGATGACACCGTCCTCGCCCACAGATGCCAGCCAACGGTCGTCCGGGCTGAACCGGAGCCTTGCCACCGGCGCACGCGAGCCTTTCGTCTCCACCGTCCACGAGGCCACCTGTCCCGGCAGCGACGGCGTTCGGACCAGAGCTTTCGCGTCCAGGGGCGGCCCCCTCGTCAGGTCGGTGCCGCGCGCCGGCACGGCCGGCGCCGGCTGAGCCAACTGGCTGTTCTGTTCGCTGACCCGCTCCTCGGCCGCCGTATAGCGGTCGAGCAGCAGGTTCAAGGCCGCTTCGGCCTCCTTCTTGTCTTTGCCCAGGATCTTGAGACGCAGATCCGCCATTTTCAGCTCCTGGGCCTTCAGTGCGATCTCCCTCTGGGCCGCGCGGCGGATCGCCCGCTCGCCGACTACCTTGGTGTAGGCGGCAACGACCGTCCCGAGCACGACCGCCACCAGCACCGCCGCGAGCGACACCTGCCGCCAGTGCTTCCGGGCTTTTTTGCGCAGGAAATAGAACGTAGTGGGAAGCCGGGCCCGCAGCGGCTCGCCGTTGAGATAGTTGTCGATGTCGTCAGCCAGCTCGCCGGCGGAGGCATAGCGGCTCTCCAGGTCCGTGGCCAGGGCCCGCAGCAGCAGCGCCTCCAACTCGCGATCGATCGCCGCGCTGGCCTGCCGGGGACGCGTGATCTTACCTTCGATGACACGCTGGAGGACTTCGTAGACGGACCCCGACAAATCGTGGGGCGGCCGGCCGGCCAGCAGGTGATAGAGAATGACGCCGAGACTGAAGACATCGGTCCGGGTGTCGATCTGCTCCTGGCGGCCCAGCGCCTGCTCGGGCGACATATACGCCGGCGTGCCCGCGATCTCCCCTTCCAGGGAGATGGTGACCGCCTCCTCCTCGTGCAGAAAGCTGCGGGCCAGGCCGAAGTCCAGGACATGGGGCTGGCCGTCATGGCTGACCATGATGTTCGAAGGCTTGAGGTCCCGGTGGATCACGCCGTGCAGGTGCGCGTAGTGCACCGCCTGGCAGACCGACCTCATCAGCGCGAGGATCGGCCGCGTGGACAACGCCATCCGCTGGACGTAGCGATCCAGCGGCATCCCGTCGATCAGCTCCATGGCATAGTAGCAGGCGCCACGGCACACGCCGCTGTCATAGATGCGCCCAATGTTGGGATGGTCGAGCCGGGCGGTAAGCTCCACTTCCCGGGCGAAGCGGGCCTGGGCCTTGTCAGTGCACATGCCCCGCGACGTCATGAGTTTCAGGGCCACTTCCCGGCGCGTGCTCAACTGCTCCGCCCGCCAGACGGTCCCCATCCCGCCCTGGCCGATGGGTCCCAGGACCCGATAGCCTTCGATCTCGGGCAAAGACTCCCCCTGGCTCGCCGGCTCGGCAACGCCGGCGGCCGAGAAGCCGAGTTTTCCCATGGAGCCGGTATCCTCCGCCGGTTGCTTCCCGTCGGTGGCTTCTCCGCCCGCAGGCGGGGACGCCGAGATTGCCCGCGCCGCTTCCGGCCCGGCCCCGCCCGGCTCTCCCTCCACCACCTGGACCTGCAAGTCGCCCAGGGTCGCAGGCTTACCCACGGCGACGTGGACCTGGCCGGCCGCGCCCAGGCGCACGCGTAACCCGATCCTGGCTTTGTGATCGTCCACGGGTCGCCGGGCCACGAGCTTGCCATTCTTGCGGATTTCGACGTACATCAGCGTCATGTCCCATCCGCCTCTATTCTACCCGTTTGGCGGCCGGATTTCAACTGCCTGCGTTCATCGCCCTGGGGCAAACGGAAGCTCGCAACACATTCTGGGTGGCATCGTCAAGCGCAGCTTGACGATGGTGGCTTTCTCGTCCGTACGGCCATCGCCAGGACCTTCGGCCTTGACGATGCCACCCGATTGACGCGCTCTCTGTATCCCTTTTCAGGACTGGGCGATGGCTCTGGTCCCCCCCAGCCTTCGTCGCCCGTGGACCGTCTCAGTGGCTGGGGCCGGTCTTCGCGGCAATCCCGTCCGACACGGCCTGCAAAGCCGCCGGAGACATGGTTTCTTCGATCTTGAGGTACTCCGAGGTGGCTCCCGTGCTGCACGTCTGAAACAGATGGTTCAGGCCCGGCAGCGTGCGGAGCGTATAGTCCCGGTTTCCGCCCGCTTTCAGCTCGCTTTCGATACGCCCCAGATTCTCTCGGGGCGGGACCTGGGAATCCTTGCTGCCGTTGAGGGCCAGCACGGGACAGTGTACCTGGTGCAGCGTGGGACCGATGTCGGAGGTCAGCGTATCCCGGGCTCCCGGCGCGAGCGCCCAGGCGAGGCTCAGGGTCCCGCGCAGGTTCGGCCAGCCGAGCGCCGCTTTCTCGGCGTCCGTGAGAAGGGCATAGAGCGCCTTCGTTTCCTGTTCGATCTCGGCGGCGTCCTGGGCCCGCAGCACGATGCCGTAGAAGCGCCGGCTGAAGCCCCGGATGAGCTCGACCTGCTCGTCCGTGCGGCCGCCGGCCTTGGCCTCGGTGCCATCCTGGAGGACCAGAATGTCGTACCCGGAGAGCCCCGGTGCAGCCAAGAGGACACAACGTACGAGACCTCACGGCTCCGCGCCGGGGCGGTGAGCACCACGCTTGCACCCTGGCTGTGGCCGAGAAGCCCGATCTTCCCGGCATCGATTTGGGGGCGGCTTTTCAGGTACGCCACGCCCGCCAGGGCGTCGGATACATACTCCTGCGTGCCACTGTCTTGGAACGTTCCGGTCGTCTGGCCGATCCCGCGCTTGTCCGCCCGCAGAATGGCGATCCCCCGCCGGGTCAGATGGTCGGCGAGCCCAGGAACGGTTGGTGTCCCAGCACCGCTTCGTCACGGTCGCAAGGCCCCGATCCCGGGATGAGCAGGACCGCCGGAAATGGGCCTTTCCAGCAGGTAACACCGTATCCTGTTTACCAAAGCTTCGAGGAAGATACGGTCCCGGTGTTACCGTTTTATTACCTGCCGGTTATCATGGCGTCACGTCGGAAATCTTTCCTGTGCTGCACCCCAGGCGAAGGAAGATGGATGAAATCGCCCTTCGCGGCGCGGCCGGGGGCGGGTGGACGGCGGTTTTTCGTGGCGTCCGGGTCCCAGGGCCCGGGCACGGTGGAAATGGGCCGGCGAATGTGGTATGCTGGAGGCGTGGTTGAATCTCAAGGCATGGCATGGTGGCGTCGCTCTCGTGGCCGGCCGGTACGGCGGCAACGGTATGGAGGCACGGCATGAGTGGCATCTTCGGTGTCGTCGCGAAGAAGAATTGTGCGGAAACCCTCTTTTACGGAACGGACTACCACTCCCATCTCGGGACCGAGTACGGCGGCATGGCAGTCCTGGGCGAAGGCTTCACTCGCCAGATCCATGGGCTCAGCCAGAGCCAGTTCAAATCCAAGTTCTTCCCGGATCTCGGCCGCATGGAAGGCACCAAGGGAATCGGCGTCGTCAGCGCCCTGGATGAGCAGCCGATCTACCTGAATTCCCGCTTCGGGCCGTTCTGCCTGGTCACCAGCGGCATGGTGGAGAACGCCGAAGCGCTGGCGGCCGCCCTGCTGAAAAAGGGCGTGTCGTTCAGTGAAGTCAGCGCCCGGGGCGTCAACTCCACGGAGCTGATCGCCAAGCTCATCACCCGCGGCACGGACCTCGTGGACGGCATCGAGAAGACCTTCGACATGATCGAGGGCTCCTGCTCGCTCCTGCTGTTGCACCGGGCCGGCATCTACGCCGCCCGCGATCGGTTCGGGTATGTTCCCCTGATCGCCGGCAAAGGACCCGACGGCTGGGCGGTCACCACGGAGACCTGCGCCTTCGCCAACCTGGACTTCGAGATCGTCAAGTACCTGCAGCCGGGCGAGATCATCCTGGTCAACGAAGACGGGATCGTGCAGCGCCGGCCTGGCCGGGGCCGCACCCAGCAGGTCTGCACGTTCCTCTGGATCTACACCGGCTTCCCCGCGTCGAGCTACGAAGGGATCAACGTGGAAGTGGTCCGGGAGCGGTGCGGCCGCTGCCTGGCCCAGCACGATGGCGATATCCAGGCGGACCTGGTCTCCGGGGTCCCCGATTCCGGTCTGTCGCACGGCTTGGGCTATGCCATGGAATCCGGCATCCCCTTCCGGCGGCCGCTGGTCAAGTACACCCCCGGCTACGGCCGCAGCTATACGCCCCCCTCGCAGACCACGCGTGACCTGATCGCACGGATGAAGCTCATTCCCATCCGCGAGGTCATCGACGGCAACCGGATCGTGATCTGCGAGGACTCCATCGTCCGTGGGACCCAACTGAAGAACTACACCATCGCCAAGCTCTGGGCCGGCGGCGCCAAGGAGATCCACGTCCGGCCGGCATGTCCACCGCT
>JALORE010000452.1 GCA_025459125.1 Planctomycetota bacterium
TCGATCCAGATCGAGGTCGAGGAGGTCCAGGAGGTCCTGGAGCGCTGCATCTCCGACCCCGACTGGTTCCCGGACAGCATCGAGGAGTTCGTCGATCCGCTGGACTACCCCCGCCTGGAGCCGGAGCCCGTGGGACCGCCGCGCCTGCTGTTCCGGCGCCTGGTGCGGGTCGGCGATCTGCTGGCCTCCCAGGATGTCTCCCGGCAGGTCCGGCGCTTCTTGGAGGACTGGGACCGCAGCTCCGCCGGTGAGGGCGCCTGTTTCAGCGATCATTGGGTCTTGAGTCTGCGCGAGTACCGGGATCGGGACGGGGAGGGGCGTCTGACCGCCAAGCCCGTGACTACCTTTGCCGGCATCATCCCCGCCGTCCCCAGTGACCTGGCGGTGCGGGGGGCCGAGTTGGCCAACCTCATTCACGGCCTGGACCGGCAGATCGGCTATCCCTTCGCCTGGTTCTTCCACATGCTCACCGACAAGCGCATCTCCCACCATCTCCCCGAGGCGGTTCACGCCGACCTCATGGGGGCCTACGCCTATCTCGCGGCCCGCGACCTCAAGGTCCTGCGGGACTGGTATGAGCAGCCCTACGGGGTCTGAGCCGAACCCAAGACACAGCCGTCCGGAGCAAAGCACCATGAGCGAGACCAACCCCGTGGGGTCCATCAAGAGCCGCTGGCACAGCTATCGCGAGGGGCACTTCCTGCACCTCCATGGCGTCATCAAGGGGAGCGCCGGGGCCGGCACCGCCCTGCTCCTGGAACTGTCCGACGACAACGCCGTCCTCAGGGCACTGGAGCGCAATCTGGAGAACCTCCCCTACGAGGTCATCGACATCAACATTGGCATCGCCTTCAGGCCCGATACGGAGCTCCCCGAGGGGCCCCTGACGGTCTGAAGGGCAGCGCTTGTCCACTGTGGCCCGGCCCCAGGCTCCCATCTGTCCGTCCCAGGACTTGGCGGAGCTGGGCAGCCATTCGTTCCAGGTCCTCTACCGGGGCGTCCAGCGGGAGGCGATCCTGGTGCGCTTTCGCGGTGTCGCCTACGGCTACCTGAACCAGTGCGTCCACATGCCGCGCCGGCTTGACGGGGAGGAGCCTGGGGTCTTCGACGAGGCCGGCGGGGCCATCCGCTGCACCATGCACGGCATCACCTACAAGCCCGAGACCGGCGAGTGCCTGAGCGAGATCTGCGCGGGCAAGTCCCTGACGCCGCTGCGGGTGGAGGAGCGGGAGGGGGTCCTGTACCTGACCGACAAGCGGGCACGCCTGGCGGTTTGAGCCGCACCGCCCCAGTAACCGGCGACGGGCCACCGTCATCCGTGGGTTGCCAGAACAATGGGTCACGCTGTGTCCGTCCGCTTGGCCCTGTTCCGTTCAGGTCGGGTGTTGTCCAAGATTGTTTCGTCACGAATTGTCAGCATTCACCCGCCTCGCCACCGGCGATCTTTGTCCATTGTGGCAACGTGCGAGACAGGGCGGAAAGCGACCCTCAGCCGACATCCGCTGCCCGAATCTCAACGGCAGCAATCCAACGGACACCGGGCATTCGCCGCAGCTCCGGCAGCGGCTGCGCTTGGTGTGCCGTATGTTCCTTCATCAGACCGAGTCGGATGATAGACATGGCGGGCTGGCGAACATCGTCCCGGCACCCCCTTCCGTGTGTACGATAACCATCTGTTCCGGCTGGAGTGCCTCGGCGAGTCGCTTGAGGTCCTCGGGCCAGGCGTGACCCCCCGAGTGGATGAACCGCGCAGCGACGCCGGTGCGCTCGGACCACTCGCGGATGGGACAGCCCGTGCGTTTCCAGTAGCCGCTCCACTGCGACCAGACGAGCGACACGCGGCCCGGCCCGATCTTGTCGAACACCTTGGTCATGCCGAAGCCCGCTCGTGCGCACATGAGGTACGCGCCAGGGTTCTCGGCAAGCGTGTCGGTGGAGACCTTGGCAGCACTGCGCATGTCCCAGACCAACTGCATGAGACCGGCGTTCTTGAGCCGCTCGACCTGGTGGGGAGCGAAGCAGACGCGGACGAGGTCCCAGGTGAACTGGGGGATTGAGGTCGAAAGGGGCGCAAGCTTCGTGAGCACGAACGCCTGGTAGGGATCGACGACCAGCAGGCGGCCGCTGCGCTTGGCGGCGCGGAAGCACGACACGAGAAGGTCGAGGTTCTGGCCCGGGGCGATGACGCCGAGGAGCTTGTCGGTGTCGCGCCTGGCGATCATGACGAGCGATTCCTCGACGTCTTGCTCGGAGCGCAGCCCATGGGAGCCCGCGGACGCGCCGAGGGTCGTACCCTCAAGGAGTAGCCAATCGATGCCGTGGAGCCGCGTATCGCGGAGTAGCGCGTCAAACCGATACCCAGTGCGACCATGCGCTCGGAGGTCGCCGGAGTAGAGGAGTCGCTGGCCGTCGGCCTCGACGAACAGGGCGCGCGAATCGGGTGCGGCGTGGTCGACGGGGATGGCGGTGATGGCCAGCGAGCCGATTAGCAGTGGGCCATCCTCGGGGAGCTCGCGCAGGTCGCCGGGGAGGGCGGCGTCGGGGAAAAAGACCCGCGCCACTTCGAGGAGTGCGATGGTTCCTCGGCTGCCGTAGACCGGGATGTCGGGGTGTGCATGGTGTGCGAGGCCGTAGTGGTCGAGGTGTGCGTGGGTCAGGATGATCGCGGCGAAGGCCGGTGCCGCGGGATCGTCGGCGTAGAGGGCGGCGACGTCGGGTAGGACCTTCTCGGCGATGAGTTCGTGCGTGGGGCGCTGCTGGGTGCCGCGGGGGAAGTCCTCGTGGTTCGCATCATAGAGCGGCATCCCGAGGTCGAGCAGGATGCGCGTGCCATCGTCGGATGCGACCTCGATGCATATGCCGCCGATCCGGTTGGCACCACCGTGGATGATGTGATGCAGGCTGGGGCTCCTAGGCCGTTGAGTGAATCTGGTCGCGCATGCGGATCAAGAACTCGGACAAGCCATAGACGTTTTGCTTGAAGAGCCCCAGGCCCATGAATGTGGCCGCGCACAGCTTGAGCTCATATCCGACCGGCTTGGGAATACCGGTTCCAATGTCGAGGAGTACCTTCTTGAGCTTTGATGAGTCGGGGTCGTGATCAACGAGAAACAGGATAAACTCGGGCTGCTCGGCGGCGAACTGGCTGATCGCCTTAGGCGCATGGATCGTTTTGAGATCCAGTTGCTGCTCGAACATGGCAAGCGCCTCGGCCTTGACTCTGTCAACCAGACCAGGCTGCGCAGCGAACTTGTTCATGCCACGTATGTGTTTGTCGATGCCGGCGGTGCCGGTGAGTGCTCCGTCGCCGTACTTCATCTCGATGAACGCAAGTCGCGCATGGGCCGCCTTACGTACGGGGCCGCTTGACTCCCACAAGGCCGCGATCATGTCGAATCGATCCTCGCCCTCGGCGTACTCGATGTCGATGATAAAATAGTCGGTGGCCGTTGCCGCATGCGCCCGATTATTGGCGCGGGCAACGAGCTGCTGATATTCGCGTTCGAGCTTCGGGTGCAAAGCGAACCACAGATCCATCTCCTGCTTGAGGAGTGGGAAAGCATCAACCCACTTGGTGCAATCGACTTTTCCGCCGATCCGGCCAGGGCACTCGCTGAATACCTTGGGGTGGCTGCCCGTGAAGTAGTTGGAGTCGAAACCCGCCGTGTAACTGCTGGCCGCATCGGCGCCATCTGGATTACGCGACACTCTCAGTAGGTTTCCGCCCCGATAGTAGATGTTGATGGACTCGTTGCGAATGGCAAGATGGAGCGTGTCATCTAGCTTGACCCGTTCAAGAAGTGGCGCCAGACATCCGACCCTAAGGTCGCCCAAAAAGGTTGGTGAGAGACCGCGGCCAGCCATACTTTCCT
>JALORE010000197.1 GCA_025459125.1 Planctomycetota bacterium
GACCTCAGCCCCGACGGCCGGATCGACAACGGCGACACGGACGTGCTGTCGGCCCACTGGCAAGAGGCCGCCGCCGCGCTGCCGGTCTTCTATTACCACTTTGACGGCCTCGGCTCGGTCGTGGCCCTCAGCGACGCCGTCGGGAATGTGGTGCAGACCTACGCCTACGACGCCTACGGCCGCTCCCAGTCCACCGGCCCCGCCACCGGCAACCCCTACCGCTTCGCCGGCTATCGCTTCGATCCGGAAACCGGCCTGTACTTCTGCCGCGTCCGCTACTATACTCCCGCTATCGGCCGCTTCCTCCAGCCCGCCCCCCTCGGCTACGCCGACGGGATCAACTGGTATCTGTACTGCGCCAACAATCCCGTCATGCTGATCGATCCCTTGGGATTGTGCGGATTCTCCTGGTGGGACAAGACTAAGGCCACAACGGCTGGTGTCGTCAACGCCTTCCGACAGGACTCTGTACCGTGCGGGTCGGATCAGCACAGGGGTCGGGGTGGCCGCGGGTAGTACGGCCCTGGTCTTGGCAACGGCCGGTCTCGCGGCTCCGGCCCTGACGAGTGAAGGCCTCCTGGTCACGGGCTCCGGCGGGCTGGCTTCGCTGACAGCCAGCAACGCAGTCCTGGGTACGGCGACGACCGTGGCCACGATTGGCAGTGCGGCAGCCAGCAATCCTGGGGTCCAGCAGGCAGTCAGCCAGTCATTGCCACAACAAATGCATCACTTTGCAACGACCATCAATGAAGTGTATACTCCTCGTATGCAGGAGATTGCAGGCAAGTATGGGCTCGATTTGCAGGGAGCATGGAATAAGCAATTGCTGCCTCATCTGGGACGGCATCCAAATGAATATCATGAGTTTGTACTGAGGAATATGAGACAGGCTGAGAGACTGGCTGGATCGAGTCAAGGCGCGTTTCTCGAGTCCTTTGACGTGCTGGTCAAGCAGCCTGTCATACAGAACCCGGAACTGCTCAGAAAGGCTGGGTGGCCGTAGCATGGAGAAGATCTGCCGAATGACATATGTGTCGCAGGAGAAATATGCACCTTATGGGGTGGCCTACGTTCCCAAAGGGACAGACCATTCCCTTTTACCACCCAACGGAACCAGGGTTCAATCCTGGACATGCCTGCATCTTGAGCTACGCGACGGGGCTTTTGCTGATTACCCTGCCGATAATCTTGGAGGGCGCCTGTGCTCGGAGGCTTTGCGCGAGATCATCGAACACAATCGTTCGCCGAATGACAAGGTGCAGTGGCTGGAAACCCTGGTCACGATCCCCGGCGGGGAAAGCAGAAGATATCACTACCTTCATTTTCCCGTAGATTATCCTGTGATCGATGAGAAGGAGTCGCTGATGCACATGGGTAGGGTCGTGAAGCCTGTGTTCGCGGCGGAGGGCGTACGAGGCCACGAGATCTTCGGGCTTCCCGGGGAATTTGGCGTGGACGCATTTGTGTCGGCCCGTCTGAAGAAGTTGATCGAGCGAGCCAAGATGACGGGTGTGGCTTTTGCGAAAACCCGTATTACGTAGGGTAATTCCGGGGACACCGCACTTAATTCAACAGCGACATGGACCGGACTGATGACCTTGACACACTCCCGTTGGGGGCCAGCAGTTGGTGGACCGGCGCAAGGCGTCGCTGCTGTCGGGACGCTTTGCGCCGGGGAATCTTGCTGCGCAACCCTTGACCGGCTCGGCCGCGTCAGCAGGGCCACCCTGACCAGCGGGGCCCAAGTTTCCTACCGCTACGGTGAGCTAAGCCGGCGAACCCGACTGATCTCCCCGGACAGCAATTACGTCACGGACGGATACGATAGCCTCGGACACCTCGCGAGGGATCGGGGCCTGCCCTGAAGATCATGGTCTGCGCCGACGCATGCGGGGGGTCTGGAGTGGGAGGAGAGGGTGGACTTGGGGAATTGTATAAAAATTGTTTCCAACTTTCCGTTTTCTCCATCAACATCGGTCGTGCGCGAAACGCCCTTATATTACAGTGGGATGGGACTGTGACAGGGAGGTGTTGCTGAAGTGACAACACGTGCGAGGGTGAGGGTATGGCGAATGAGGAAGAGAGGAAGCTGAAGGACCAGGAAGCGAGCGAGAGGACGCGACGAAAGTACTGCGAACAACTCTACGAGCAGTATCACGAGCAACTCCAACACTATCTGGCGAAGCGGGTGAGGAATGCGCACGATGTGGAGGACCTGATGCAGACGGTCTTCCTGAACCTTGTCACGCATCCGGGAGACCTGCAGAATCCGCACGCCTACCTGTTTGCGGTCGCTCAGCACGCGCTGTTCTTCTACTGGCGCTGCCGCAAGAGGAGTGCGCTGGCACAACAGATCTTGTCGCACTCCTTTGGGGGAACCGCGGGCTGGGGCGACGAGTCCGATCCGCAGAAGAAGATGAGTGACCAGGAGATACGGGCCGTAGTCCATGCCAAGGTGGCGGGGCTGACGCCGGCCTTGCATGAAGCGCTGCGGCTGCGGTATCTCGACGGCTTGCGGCCGGAAGCGGCGGCAGCCCGGGCGGAGTGCTCCTGTATCGCTCTGAAGAAGAGACTGGAGCGTGCCAAACAGGCCCTCCTGGAAGGTTGTTCGATCGGCGGAGACGTTCTGATCCCATGATCCGATTGCTGTACATGCTCAGCGTGCTGATGCTCTTTTGTGCGGCGGGCGTCTTCGCGCTGTGGGCGCGGCAGGGCTCACAGGATGGCGGCGTCGGCGATTCCTCGCTGGAGCAGTCCAGTGCGGTGGCCATGTTCCTGCAAGGTCGCCCCGGGGCTCCTGCACCGGCCCCAGAGCGGGTCGCGCCGCTGGTCGCGCAGGCGAACTCGCTGGCGGCCCACCTGAACCCGCCGGCGCCGGCCCCGACCGCCCCGGCCGTACGGGAGACCCCGAAGCCCCTGCCGGCCGTACCGGCGGTCCGGCCGGCCGCACCATCGCCCAAATTCCGGGTCTGCGGCACGAGTCATTGCGAGGAGCGGCCGGAGCGGTCGATGGCACTGATCGCGGAGCTCGGAAATCCGGCCCCGGCGCGATGGGTCAAGACCGGCACGCAGGTGGGACATCTGGTCATTCAGGAGATTCGACCCGGATCCATCGTGTGCCGCGACGGCGCGCGGGTGCAGGAGATGGTTGTCGAACGAGAGAACCCCGTGGCGGCGGCGACCGCGGAGGGCGGCGGCTCTCCCCACGTTGATGCGACGGCGAAGTTGAAGACTGATGCCGCCCGGCTGTCTGCGTCAAGCAAGCGGCCGACCCGTAGCAGAAGCATGACGGCCGGCAGTCCCCGAACCGCCGCCTTGAAGTGACGCCCACCCCGAGGCAATGCTATGTGCGGAAGCGTGAGGCTCAGAGTGATGGCACGGGCGCGAGTTCGGCCGGAGACGATCACGCTGCTGCTTCTGGCGGCCCTGCTGCTGACGGACTGCGCCAGTGGACCCGAGAACGTCTATCCGCCGGCACAAGATCCGAACGACAGCGAGTCCGCCGTGGCGGAAACTCCGGAAAGAGCCCCGCCCCGCTCCGCCGCAGCGGCCTGCGAATCTGCCGATAGCGAGGTCGGCGTCCCGAGACAGGCGGATGCGAATTCACCGGCATTTCGTATCGGCGCGCCGGCGGCACAACCAGTGTCCTCACCGTCGTCGGGGATGGATGTGTGCACGGCGCAGGAGCAGCCGGCCCCTACCGGTGTCCCGCGCGTGCGGGTCATCCAACCGGCGGGCAGGCCGACGGTTCTGCCAGAGACCTGGATCAGCCCGGCAGCGTCAGGTCCGCCGAGTGCCGACAGCCGCACGGGCCCCCCTCAGGATCCGACTCCCTTGAACGCAGGCAGGAACGGCGCGGCGCCGGGGAATCCCGCCCAGGTCTGCGAGCCCCGGGACCGCCGGCCCGTCGTCCTGCCGGATGCCACGGACGTGGTCCAGCTGGATCTGCCCTCGCAGTTGGACTTGATCCAACTGCTGGACCTGGTGGGCGAGTACCTGCAGTTGGACTATCTGTACGATCCGGAGAAGCTCAAAGGCCAGGTCGTCACCCTCAAGCTGCACGGCAAATTGCAGGGTCAGGTGCAGGTCCGGGAGTTGTACCTGCTCCTGGAATCGGTGCTGAAGTTCAAGGGATTTGCCATGACCTGCCACGAGGGCAACCTGGTCACCATCGTCCCGGCCGTCGATGCGCTGAAGGCGAATCCCGAGTTGATCGCCCCGGACCGTGGGAGCCTCGCGGCCGGGGACATGGTGGTCACCGACATCTTCGACCTCCACCATATGAGCGTTTCCGCCGCCTCCACCCTTTTGCAGAACATGCAGTTGAGCCTCGCCGTCACGCCGGTCGAGGGTGCGCCGGCCTTGATTGTCACGTGCTATGCTCATCAGATTGAGCGGATCGAACAACTCCTGCACCTCGTGGACCGGCCCGGACCGCCCCGGGAGTTCCGGTTCCGCACGTTGCGGCACACGATGGCCGAGGCCCTGATGCGCAAGATCCAGGGGCTGGTCCCGAAACTGGGCAGCGTGTCTCTCACCGTGGCCACGCCTCCGGCGGCCGCCCCCACCCGCGGGGGCGGCCCCCCCGCCGCCGCGAGCAAGCCTCCGTCGTCAGCAACGGGTCCGGTCTCCTCCGGCGACAGTGCCTATCTCGATGCGGATGGACGAACCAACCGTCTGCTCCTGATCGGCACGGCGGAGCAATTGGCCGTCGTGGAACAGCTCGTGGATGCCCTGGATGTGGCGCAGCAAGACCTCCGGGTTCTCAAGATCTATGACGTGCAGCATGTGGAGGCGCAGGAGATCAAGAAGAAATTGCAGGAATTGGAGATTCTGGGCGAGGGTGTCCGCGGAGGAATGATCTCGGTCGGAGCCGCCGGCAAGATCAGCGGGGCCGAGAGCGTGGACGACGCGGTCGCGCACCGGCCGGTGGTGGTTGTCCTGGAAGCCACCAATTCCCTGATCATCAACGCCCGGGAAGAGCAGCACGCACGGGTCGAGGCGATGATGACCTATCTGGACGCCGCCGTCCGTACGGAGACAATTCCCTACGAGATCTACTCTCTCGAGAACCAAAGCCCGGAGAACGTGGCCCAGGTCCTGGAGAAGATCGTTCACGAGACCGTGTCCGACAAAGACGGTAAACTGCAGAACGTGGTGCGCAACGCGGAGGAGCAGATTATCATCGTTCCCGACAAGAACACCTTCTCGCTGATTGTCTATGCCTCCCGTAAGAATCAGGAGTGGATCAGCAGGCTGGTGGAGACTTTGGACCGGCGCCGGCCGCAGGTACTGATCGACGTGACGCTGGTGGAGATCCGCAAGATGGACGAGTTCCACTACGACTTGAATCTCGTCACGAGCCTGCCGGACTTGGTGGAGACCAGCGGGCAGACGAAGCAGTTCTACACCGGTCCGAACACGACGGTCGTCGATACGTTGGAGCAGTCCCACCGATCGCGGTTTGTGGATTTGGCCGTCGATTCCGGCACGGGGACCGGTTTCTATGCGGACCGGCACATCAATGCCCTCCTGAAGGTGGTCCAAACCAAGAACTACGGCCGCGTTCTGGCCAAACCCAAGGTGCTGGTCAACGACAACGAGACGGGAACGATCAAGACCGCGGACACGACGTATGTCATCACGAAGTCGGCGATTCCGGTCACTGCCGGGACGGCCGGCCCTCAAAACACTCTGATCGAGACGAGCGTCAAATACGAGCCCTATGATGCCGGCATCACCCTGGAGATCACGCCGCACATCAGCGACCGGGTGCTGCGCCTGGAGGTCAAATTGAACCGGTCGGACTTCACGAGCGTGACGGCGGAGAAACCTCCCGACGAAACGAGCAGCGACATCACCACCATCGTTACGGTGCCTGACCGCAGCACGATCATTCTGGGCGGGATGCTCCGACTCAACCAAACCAAGTCCGGCAGCAAAGTCCCGGTCCTTGGTGACCTGCCCCTGGTGGGGGGCCTCTTCCGCAGCATCTCCAACAACGACATCGAGAGCAGACTGTACGTCTTCGTCAGAGCCGAAGTCATTCATCCCGCGGCGGGCCACGCGCGCGGTGCGACGGACATAGAAATCGCCTCGCAGGAGAACCGCCAAGCCTTTGAGAAGCACGAACAGGAATTCCAGAAGTACCAGAGTTGGCCCGCGGTCAAGCCCCAGCCCGTCGAGCCGCGCAGGATTCTTGACGCTCGTTGACGAGTCCTCAACGCTGACAATCGGGAATCGCCTGGGTTACACCCGGATCAGTTCGTGCCCCCCTACGGTGTTCTTCCGCGGGATCAGATTTGGTACACTGGTCCCGAAAGGGAATCCCGGTGGTCGGATGGCCGCGGGGTCAATATGGTAAGGAACTTCGATGAAGACTGCACCTGCTTCGATGGACCGATACCCGCTGATGATGGGACTGACCGCCCTGGTGCTCGCCGCGGTAGGCCCGATCTTAGTCGCGCTCGCGGGCGAGGGCAAAGTGGTGTTCGCCGATGCTTTTGAGACGCTCTCCCCCCAGAGTCCGCCGGCAAACTGGGCCATGTGGGGCGCCCAGCAAGACAAGGTGCCCGCGAACTACACGCGCGACACCGCGGAGCGGCATGAGGGTCAGGCGTGTTTTCGAATCCATCACCCGGCGCGAACACGCGGGTATGTCGTGTCCGCGCCCGACCGCGCGATTCAGCCACAACGAGGGATGATCTATACGGTTTCGTTTTGGGCGCGGGCCGAGAAGGCCGGCCAGGCGCTCTTCCAGTGGACGGCGTACCGGAGCATCCAGCCGTTCGTGGATGCGGCTTCGCCGGGATCGCTGCCGTGCGAGGTCGGCCGCGCGTGGCGATCCTATACGTGCTCGATTCGGGAGGGACTCGACTTCTTCGCCGAGGAAAGCCGATTTCTGCTCCTAACGTTCCATGCGACCAGCGAGGCAGCCGAAGAACAGACCCTCTGGATCGATGATGTGCGCGTCGGGGAGCAGGCCGATCCCGCCCCAGTCGCCCTGCTCAACGCCGCGACGATCCCCCATGCGGCGCTCGAGCATCGTTTGCGTCCAGGCGACCGGCTGGAGTTCACGGTTAATGCGAAGGATCGAGTGCGGCGTGCGACGATGGACGCCGGAGGAGGTGAGCTGCACGCTCCCGCCGCACGCGATCGTGTTCGTAGCGATCTCGAGGTCGTAGGGGCGGGTTCCAGACCAAGATGAATCCAGGCATCATACAGGAGGAGACATGCTGTCACTGAGACCTACTGCGGTTGCGTCCCTATCCCTGGCGGTGTTCTGTCTGCCGGCTCTGTCCGTGCGGGACACAGACGCGCGAGAGGCCCTCTGGATCGAGGGCGAGAAGTACGTCAGTTCCTCGTTCAATCGGCATAGCTGGTACCAGAACACCAACATCGCCAAAGGACTTCTCTCGCCGGGCACACCGGGGACTTCCGACGGCGGCTGGCACACGCACTACACCACGGGCAGTTCGACCGAGCAGGCGACGGCCCTGTACCGGTTTACGATCGCCGAGGGCGGCGCCTACGCATGGTGGATTCGCCTGAACCCCTTCCGCAATGCCAGCGGCGGCGCGAACTACAGCTTTCGCCACCGGAGTCTGCGCGGCTCGTGGGGCCCCTGGCAAAGCCTGGATGTCTCGGAAGCCCGGGCTGGCATGATTGACTTGGTCGATCCCGGAATCGACATTCGCTTTATCGCGTGGTCCTTCGGTGACACGTTCGAATTCGGACGTGGCACCTACGAGCTGGAGGTTCGCCTGATGCGCCGCGACGGCGATAAGGACAACCACGGCGGGATCGACGTCATGGCCCTGGTGAACTTCCCCTGGTCGCCGACGGGGACCGTGCCGCCGGATACGCGCACGCCCGACGCCAAACCCGATGCGTGGTTCACTCTCATGGCCGGGCCGGACCCGTTCTCCGCCGACTCCATCATCGATATGAGCCGCCTGATCGAGAAGCCCGCCGGGAAACGCGGCTTTGTGACCGCCCCCCACCGGGACCTCGTGTTCGGGGACGGCACGCCCATCAAATTCTGGGGCATCAACGCCTCCATGACCGAGACCGTCGAGGCCCAGGAGCGACAGGCGAGATTCTACGCCAAGCACGGGATCAACATGGTTCGCCAGCATCCTGTTCAGAGCGTGCTCGGAGCGCTGCGGCGTGACGGCAGCACGCGGTACTTCGACCCCGCGCGGCTCGATCGCCTGGACCGCTGGTTCAGCATTCTCAAGAACAACGGCATCTACGTGACCTGGTCGATCTTCTACCACCATGTGGTCCTGCCGGACGAGGGGATCGACCCGGCCCTCTATAACGAGTTGCCCAACAGCGGCGCGGGCAAGGACAGCTACGGCCTGGCGACATTTGTCGAGGAGTATCAGGACTCGCAGTGGCAGTACGCCCGGCTGCTCCTGACGCATGTGAATCCGTACACGGCGCTGGCCTACAAGGACGATCCGGCGCTGGCCGTCGTGGAAACGCGGAATGAGGACAGCGTGTTCTTCCACAACCCGTTGGGCGAGGACTTCGTGCGGGGTAAGTCGCATCCGCAGCATGCGGCCCGGCTCAAGCGGATGTGGCAGCAGTGGGTGAAACAGACGTACGGCAGCGACGTCGCTCTTGCCGATGCGTGGGGTCCGGGCCTCCGGAAGGCGGCCGCCTACAACAACGACGGCGCGCTGCGCAGCCGCCCTGACTCGGTGAACGAAACGAACATGTACATCTATGCCGCCTGGGAAATGGAGAAGGATGGTCCCCGGTGGAACAAGGCGAACGAGCGCCGGCGCCTGGGGGACTTCATCCGCTTCCTGGCCGAGATGCAGCGCCGCACATATGAGACATACCGGCGACGATTGCACGATCTCGGTTTCAAGGGTCTGACAGTCAGCACGGCCTGGAGGGCGGGGGGCCCGGCCGCCGCAGCCGCCAACCTGTGGACCGACGATGCCATGGACGCCATCGACCGGCACAATTACAGCGGCGGCGGCGCCGGCGGGCACGGCATCACGACCGGCGCGGTCAGTAACGGCACGCATCTCGACCAGCCCGGCCGGGGGATTCTGTCGAGCGGTCTCTGGCAGGTCGAGGACAAGCCCTTCCTCATGACGGAGTGGACGCAGAAGCCGCCCAACCAGTGGAAGGCCGAGATCGCTCCCCTGATGGCGTTCTATGGCATGGGCCTGCAGGGCTGGGATGCCCTGTATCACTTTGCCGGCTCCCGCAGTGCCATGGGTGACGGTTGGCCCGGGATGAGTTCCTACGTCACGGAGACGCCGCACTACCTCGGCCAGTTCCCCGCCCTGGCCTTCGCCGTCTTCAAGGGGCACCTTGAGGAAGGGGCCGTCGTGGCCGGCCGTCGCCTGTCCACGGCGCAGGCCTTCGCCGGTATCGACGCCCTGGACCAGCAGCAGGGAACCACCGGATATGACGAGAATGAGCTGTTGTCGCACGGTGGCACTCCAGTTGAAGCCCTGGCGGCGGGGCGCGTGACGCTCAAGGTGGCCGATGAGCAGGGGCCTGCGCCAGCCGCTCGGTTGTCCGACTGGTTTGACGTTCGTGGCCGGAAAGTGCGCAGCAATACGGGACAGCTTACCTGGGACTATGGCAATCGGGTCGTCACGATCCACAGCGTCAGGACACAGGGTGTGATCGGATTCGCCGCCGGCGGGACGTACGATCTGCCCGGCGTCACGGTCGGGCGGGTCGATACTCCCTTCCTCGTCCTGCTTTTCACCCCTCTGGATGACCGCCCGCTCCTCGAATCGCAGCGCATCCTCATTACAGCCCTGGCACGGGACCAGCAGCTCGGTACGGTCTATAACGAAGACGGCACGCAATTGCTCAAGACCGGCGGCCCGCCCCTGCTGCTCGAGCCCGTCCAGGCGACCCTCACGTTCAAAGGCGGGCCGGTCACCTCCGCGCAAGTGGTCGACGTCTACGGGGTGCCGACAGTGGTCGACGTCTACGGGGTGCCGACAAACAGGGAACTCGAACGCAACGGCAACACGATTCGCATCGACGGTCGCTATGCCACCTATTACTATGAGGTCCGCCGGTAGTAGATCCAGTCTCCATTCTGGGCACAGGAATTGGCCATGAAGATGTCCCTTACATTCAAGTTCGCGTTTCCAACCTTCATATTGTCCGCCTCCGCCGCAGCTTTCGCCCTGAACGTTCCCAAACCGATGGCCATTGATATCGACGATCTGGGCTGGAAGGAAGGGTGGGACCTGCATGAGTCGGGCGGTCCCTACCGGTTGGGCTTGCCCCGCGGGGACGTGTGATGAGCTTGGCTGACTACGAGGTCCTCGTCTACATCAGCAAGGCGGCGGGCGTGCGGCTCAAGTGCCTGTTCATCATGAGCGAGTTCGACCGATCTAATATCTGCGCCCAATATCCCACTACCAACGAAAAGGGCAGCGCTTGGGACAATTCCGCCCTGGTGAGCAACAACGACTTCGTCGTGATGAACTATGTCAAGGAGAACGCGGCCCACATCGAGTTCGGTCTGCACGGCGTTCGCCATGAATTCTGGGACGCCCCGACCCGTGCCATGTCGAGAGCCGAATGGGCCGACAACGGCAAGAAGAGACCTTATGACGTCTTGTGGGGCCATCTGGAGTGTTTCAAGAAGCTCATCGAGCAGTACGGCCTGGACTTTCCCCGGAGCGTTCGGACCGCGGCGGCCAATTACTACTACCATCCGAACGACCCCGAGGACAGCGGGGCCCTCATGCGGGCCTGGGGGGTGAAATACGCCACCTTGCCGCCGGACCGGGAATACGTGACCGATCATGGCCTCATGGTGCTGCTCCGTTCCGGCGGCATTGCCTGGGACGCACCCAACAGCGCGCCGAACACGTACCCCACGACGGAGTTCATGACCAGCCATTGGACCAATTTTGTGGACCCCGATCCGGCCCGCAACCATGAGGCAGGGGACAAATGGATTGCCTGGTTCCACCAGGTGAAAGACGATCCGGACCGCTATACCGCCAAGAACACCGCGCAGCTGCACTCACAGTTTCTGTACCGGAAGTTCGCGCAGGTCTCCGTGACCGGAACCACCGTTCTCATTGACAACACCAAGATGCCGGACTGGGCTTGTCAGCTCGATCTGCTGGGGAATCTGGTGCTCAAGCACCCGTTACGGGATGGAGAGCATATCTCTTCGGCATCTGTGAACGGTGGGGATATCGCCTGTTATTACGAGGAACAGGGCTATGCCTACATCGTGTTGCCCAAGCTGGAAAAGCAGAAGTACACGCTGACCGTCACGACGGGTACCTCGGACATGCCCACCTACGTGTGGAACGACGGCACATATAACGTGGAGGATTTCCAGGGCGGCACAGACAAGGCCGTCCTCGGGCTGGAGATGTACGGGACACAGCAGGTGAAGGTGAAGTTGCGCTTTGAACCGCGCGCGGTGACCAGCAACAGTGCCGACCTGGTGGTAAAGGAATGGCGCTATGACGCACCCTTTCTGACGATGGCGCTCCGGGGGCGGAATATCCAGGGACAACGGGGGGCGATCACCATACGAAGCAAGCCCATATCTGCGAAGTAGATCCGGTATCCGCGAGGTCCTCATGAAAGCAATGTCTTACCTGGTGTTCATTCTGGCTCTGACGTCCATCCAGACCGGCCCCGCAAGTGCACAGGTTGTGCCCGACGGTTGGCTCATCGCCCCGGCTCCTCGTGATGCGTGCAGTTTCGTCGTCGCCTGCAAGGGCGAAGTCCTGCTCAACTCGCGGATGTACGGCTGGGGACCCAACTGGATCCCCTACTTCGGCCTGGCCGCACGCGGCTCCACCGTGGAGGACAGCGCCCTGGTGGCCTCGGCGCAAGCCAAGGTGGGTCCAAACACGCTGGCCTGCAAGCAGCGCGTCTGGCAGAGTGGCCCGAACGCCGTGATTTGGCAGTTCGACCTCTCGGCCGAGGCGGAGATCCCCTTGACCATGTTCTGCACGGTGTGGGCCGTTTCAGGCGCCCCCGAGGGCGATTTGCAGCTGGTGACGACCAACGGCACCGTCAAGACCATGGCCCTGCGAATGGGCAAGGGCGGGCTGGATCAAGTCGCCAAGGCCACCTTCAGACTCAAAGCGTTCGGTGCCCTGACATTCGCCTTCGACCCCCCTACCGATCTGGCCTTCGACAATGCGGTGCGCGTGAAGCTGGCCGGCGCATCGATGCCTGCCGGAAAGCGCACGGTCAAGGTCACGGTCAGCGCGGAGACCCCCATCCATTTGGCCTACACACCTGAGGATCGCGCGGCCCTCAACACGACCCCGGCGGGGCCCGACTGGTATCCCCTCCAGCCGGTCGCCGACCTGGGCGGCAGCGTCGTCAGCCTGGAGAACTGGCTGCCCAAGCCGGCCGGCATCCACGGCCGCGTCACGATTGTCGGCGACCATTTCGAGTTCGCCGACGGCGCCCGCGTCAAGTTCTGGGGCACAAACCTCTGCTATGAGACCACCAATCCCCCGCGCGCCGAGGCCGACTTCACGGCCGCCCGTTTCGCCCGTTACGGCATCAACTGCGTTCGCTTCCACAAGTTTCTGGAACGCGGCGTGGGCGACCGCAACGACGGCACCAAACTCAACCCCGATGGGCTGGCGCGGATGGACTACTTCACGGCGGCCCTGGCCGCCAACGGCGTCTACCATACCTTTTCGCCCTTCTTCGGTTTCCACGTGGGGCCGGGCAACAAGAACCGCCTGCTGGCGTACGAGGAGGTCGCCAGACTCAAGAACGCCTACGGGCTGATCAACTACGCCGAGGATATCCAGGACCTCCTGGTCGAGATGTACACCAACCTGCTGACCCACAAGAACCCGCACACCGGCAAGACCTGCGCCCAGGACCCGGCCCTGGCCGCCGTCGAGATTCAGAACGAAGATAATATCCTCTGGGGCTATATGAAGACGGTCTATCCCGCCTGCCCGACCTACGCGAGACGGTTGGAGGAACGCTTTGCGGACTGGCTGAAGGCCAGGTACGGCTCGGCCCAGAAGCTCGAAGCCGCTTGGGGGAGCGCGATGAAGAGCGGCGAGTCGCTCGACCGGCGCAACCTCGCCATCCAGTACGATCCCTGGTTTGCCGGCACGGCGCATCTGCCCCAGCAGGCCGGCGGCAACCGCACGCGTCTGCTCGACAACTGTGCCTTCCTCCACGAGACGCAGAACCGATTCTATGCCAAGCTCGTCAAGGCCATCCGCACCACCGGCTACCAGGGTCCCATCATCGGCTCGCCCTGGCAGTCACCCGCGATGCTGCCGCACTATTACAATCTCAAGAGCGACACGATGGTAGGTCTCGTGGACCGCCACAACTACTTCTCGGGTGTGGAAAGCAGCATGCTCGCCAGGATCGGCTCGGGCTACCTCGGCACCGGCCTGCAGCAGGTTCTCGACCGTCCTTTCAGCGTCTCGGAGTGGATTCACGTCTGGCCCGCGCTGTACGCGGCGGAAGGGCCCGCTGCCATGGCGGTCTACGGTCTGGGTTTGCAGGATTGGGACGCCTCGTGGCAGTTCCAGTCGGAAACGCGCATCACCGCCGGCGGCCGCGGCGCCGGGCTGCTCGCCATGCGGCCACTGACGGGGGGTCGTGAAGGAGACGGTTATGACATCTGGAACGCGGACACGCCCGCCAACCTGGGCCAGTACCCTGCCCTCGCGCGCATGATCTACCGCGGCGACGTCAGGGCCGGCGCGGTCATCTCCGTGCGTCGCGTGAGCGATGAAGCGCTCGCCACGGGCGTGTTCGACTTCGAGGACAGAGTCGCACAGTCAGGTACACGCGGCGACGAAAAGACCCTCACCTCGACTGTGCCCGCTGCCGCGCTGGCTGCGGGCCGCCTCGGCGTGCAGTTCACCGGCAGCCAACCTGCGAAGTCCACTCTGCCGGACATGACCGGCTTCGACCGCAACGGCGTCGTTCTCTCCAATACGGGTCAACTCGCCTGGGACTACCGCGGCCGTGGCTTCTTCACCGTCAATACGCCGGGCACCAAAGCCGCCGTCGGCTTCCATACCGGGACGCCGCTCGCCGGCGGCCGTGTCACGATCGCCCCGGCGGCCCAGTTCGCCTCCATCTTCCTGACCGCCCTGGAACCCGACCGGACGCTGGAGAACTGCCGTGGCGCCTTGGTGACCGCCCTGGCGCGCCAGTGCAATCAGGGCTTCAGCTACTTCATCGACAAGTCCACGGTCAGCAACGGCAAGGCCCCCACCCTGCTCGAGCCCGTCCGGGCCACGTTCACCATCCGCGGCCGCCGTATCGCCGCCGTCCATGCCTTGAGCCACGAGGGCCGGCGCGCCGAGGGACAAAGTGTCACGGTGGCCGGCGATTCGTTCGCGATCGACACCGGCCGCGACCAGACATTCTATTACGAGGTGGTGTTCGCCGAGTAGAACGGGTTCCCGCGCGGGAATCTGACAAACACGGCCTACTCCCGCAGGTAGTCCTGGAACTGGATCAGGCTATCGTCGCCCGGTCGATAGGTGATGGGCTTGGGCTCCAGCCAGTTGACGATGGTATCCTTGATCGCAAAGGCAAAGAAGTGATTGCCGCTGGGATTGTAGTGCCCGATGAAATAGCGCCGCCGATACTGCTCGTAGGTGAGGCGGAAGCACTTGAAGTCCTCGGCATGGACGACGTTCATGTCAAAATACGTGAAGTGGCTCTCCCGCAGAAAGTCGGCAATCTCCTGATCGTAGCGGGCCTGTCCTTAAACCAGCTGCGGCAGGACCCGGCCGGGGTCGAACAGCACCACGAGGAGTTTCTTCCCGTGCTGACCGGTGAATTCCCGGGCCTGGGCCAGGATGTACTTCGTGGCGGCCAGACTGTACTTGTCCAGGACCTGCCGGACATATGGTCGCAGAGCCTTCGATGCGGATGACGACTCGGCGGACGGAAGGCCCAATCGCCGGGCGAGTTTGCCGACCGCCTCCGCGTCGATATCGGTGGTAAGTCCCTGGGCGAAGACCTGCATCTGCAGCGCGAGATCGTCCTTCAAGTTCTCGTACGTCCAGTCGGCATCCGTCATCTTATACAGAGATTCACGCGTGGCCAGCAGGTTCTCTCTCCACCCACCGGCCGGTTGTCAGGTCCATCTCGACGTACGGCCAGAAGTTGTTGTGGAACATCTTCCCACCCTGGTGATTCCACCACCGATAAAAGGACGCGTGCCGACGCCGCAGGAGACTGCGGATGTGGTCGTCTCCCCAGACGTATAAGATCACGTATTGGGCGGCGTGCTCGCGCTGTTCCTCCCGCACCATGCGCCGGTAGGCCTGATAGACGCCGTAACCCCCCATGCCAAGATTGCGGATCGGTTCGCCCAGATGAGCCGCCAGGTACTCCTGCCACGTCTACACGCATGACTTCTGTGGAATTACGTTCTGTTGTCATAGTCTTCCCTTCTGGAATTCGGAATCGTCAGGACCCGGGTTCCTTGACGTCATAGGCCATCAGCGCCGCGCCGTGGCGGAGATAGAGCCGGCCTCCACAGATGACGGGATAGGCCCAGTGCGGTCCGGTTCCGCGGGATACTTGGAACGAACTGATGACTTCAAACCGTTCGGGAGACGGCCGCACCAAACCGACCGTGCCCCCTTTCTCCTCATAACAGTAGAGCAGGCCGTCCGCATAAGTGATCGAACCCTTGTTTCGCCACTGGGTTTCATACATGACTTTGCCCGTGGCCCAATCCAGGCAAACCCAGTCGCCTGCGTAGTGACCTTTGAAACTGGCGCCGTAGAGATACCCATTCACCAGCACGACACCCCCGTGATGACCATCCAGCACGTTCTCTACCCATCGGCGTGTGACAGTCTCGCCATCGTTCGAGAGTTGGTGGAGGGCGCCGCCGCACTCATAACCGCTGGTCGTGTAGAAGCTGCCGTCGTGATAGATCGGGGAGTTGGGATTGATCCCGTGCGGCTTTGCCTGGTAGTCAGCGTACGCCAGCCGCCACAAGATGACGCCATCGCCGGCGTCCACCCCGACGATGGACTTCTTGAGCATGGTCACGATCAGGCGCCGCTGGTCCAGGGAAATGCAGATGGGCGAGCAATAGCCGCTTTCTTCGCCCAGGCTCCGGCTGGCCCAAACGGTACGGCCCGTCCTCTTGTCCAGGCCGGCCAAGGTCGCCTTGGTGCCGCTGGGGGTACAAATGACGAGGTCGTCGACCAGCAGCGGCGACTCGGCGATTCCCCAGAAATCGTACTGCGTGCCGAATTCCCTGGCAGCATCCACCGCCCACAACTCCTCACCCGTGGCGGCGTCCAGACACACCACTCTTCCCATCCCGCTGGTGACGTAAGCGCGTCCCTCGTCGAGCGTTGGGGTCGTGCGCGCCTCGGGATAGCGCCCCTTCCAGGCCGGCCCGTAGGCTCTGCGCCACAGGAGTTGTCCGCGCAGGTCCAGGGCAGAGAGCACTTCCTGCCGTTGGATCGTCCCGGTCGTGTAGATGCGTCCGCCGGCGATCGACAGCGTTGAGTAGCCTTCCCCCAGGCCCTCGACGAACCACAACAGCCTGGGACCTCCTTCGGGCCAGCTTTTCAGCAGACCGGTCTCCCGCGATTTTCCATCGCGCGCGGGGCCCAGCCACTGCGGCCATTGGGCTGTCGGGTCCCCCCGGTCTGCGGCTTGGGGAGAGACCAGGGTGGTGCGGAGCCTGGGCGCCATCGGCGCAGGCACCCCGTCACCAACATGGGCCGTTTCGGGCCGGAACTGGACGCTCAACTTCTTCACTTCGTCGGCGGTTAAGACGCGGCGGTAGATGCGCACTTCATCGATGCTGCCGTGGAACGACGAATACGGATCGGGCTTGGCACCGAGACGCAGCGGTTCGCGGTTGACGAGGCCGAAAGCTCCCGTCTGCTGCGCTGAGCCCGCCGCACGGCCATCGATGTAGAAATTCACCTGGCCTCCGGCTTGCAGGGAAACAGCCACGTGGTGCCACCGGCCGACGGACAGACGCCCGCTGGATTCGTAGTACGACCACGGCCGGCGCTCCCCCGCCTCGTGGGACAGGCTTAAGGCGCCATTTCGTTCGGTGCGGAAGTCGTAATTCCCCGGGGCCCAGTATTCCAGCTTGTTCACGATGGGTGTGTCAAAATTCTCGCATTTCAGCCAGGCGGCGATCGTCAACTCCTGCGTCATATCCAGGCTGGCGTCCGCGCTTATTTGCACATACGCGCCGCTCACATCAAACAGAATCGCCGTCCCGAAAACCCCCGTCGTCCATTTTGCGTCATGGACCGTCCCGTGATTGGCTCCTCCCGAATCCCGCACCGTGGTCCCCTGGCCTTCATCGAACCTCCAATAGCCGACCAGACCCTGGGCGTCGGCGGCAGCCGTCAGTGGCCCGTCAAACAGCAGAAGGAGGACATACACCACCAAAGACTTCATTTCCGTCCTGCAGGCAGGTGAACCCCTAGAGGCGGACTCCCGAGACGAGCCTCCTTGCCACTCTGGCCCAATGCGTGCCATTCCGTTGCGACATGTGCCCTATTCTACCGTCTTCTCGGCGTGCCTCAATGGCGGTTTCTCATTGCCTCACACAGAAGAGAACCGCCGGGGCTTGCCCGCCTTGCGATAGAAGCTTATCATGGATGGCGGTATGAGACGGACGATTCAAAGGCTGGGCGTGCTGATGCTGACTTGCGGATGCCTTTGCCTCCCTGCCGAGCTGTGTCGTGCCGCGGGTTATGCGCCGCGTGTGAGGCAGCCGCATCCGGATTTCACCTCGCCCCACAGCGCCGATGGCCAACCCGTATCGCTGTCCCAGTTTCGCGGGCGTAAACTCCTCCTGATCCATCTGGCCTCCTGGTGAGTGGGTTGCCGCCAGGCCGTGCCGGCCTGGGATGCTAAGACGAAAGAGTGGGTCCGACAGGGCAAGCTCATGGTGGTCGGGATCGCCCAGGAACAGCATGCCGACCGTTGCCGGCTGTTGGCTCAGTGGCGGCAATTGACTTGGCCGATCTTGCACGACCCCATCAACGTCATGCAGGTCACCGGAGTACCCATCGAAGTGGCCCTCGACGAACATGGCATCGTGCGGAGCCTGCGGCCCAGCCTGGAGACGTTGGAGCGGGAGTTCCTCAATCGAACGTTTGCCCCGGATGACGCCACGCCCCCCGAAGAACCCAGGGCAGCGGTCCGGCCCGACTTGGCGGTCCTGCGTCGTCTCGCGGAGCAGGATGGATCGTGCCAGGCGTGGCGGAGCTTGGGTGATGCCCTGGTGCTGTGGGCGGGGCCCGGCGGCGTTGACGAGGCGATCCACGCCTACACCCGGGCGCTTCGTGCCCAGCCGGATGATGGGGACGCGCATTTCCGCCTGGGCGTCTGCTACCGCACTCGTTCGGAGTCCGAGCACCCGAAGCCGGGCGACTTTCAGACGGCGGTGGACCATTGGATGACGGCCCGCGCGCTCCAGCCCCATCGGTACATCTGGCGGCGGCGCATCGAGCAGTACGGCCCGCGGTTGACCAAGCCGTACCCGTTTTACGATTGGGTGCCGACGGCTACCAGCGCGATTCGGGCACGCGGCGACCAACCGGTCGAATTGAAGGTTTCACTCACCGGCTCTGAGTTGGCTGGTCCCAAGCAAGGGTGGGAGGCAGGCCCCGACACGGGGAAGCCGCCGGATCCGGAAGGCCGGATCGAGCGGGACATGCAAGACTTGGTCCTGGCGGAAGTGACGGTGATTCCGCCGAAGGTGAAGCCCGGGGAGGCCGTCCGGATCCATCTTGCGCTGCGTCCGAATGAGGCTCGCAAGGCGCGCTGGAGCGATGAGGACAAGACACCGAGAGTATGGATCGATCTGCCCCCCAACTGGCGGGCACAGGCGCTACTGTTCATCACGGCACCGACCGATCGACCGGACGGAACGCAGCCGCAGTACATGGAGTGCGACATCGGCACTCCGGCGGACGCCAACGGAACATCAAGACTGCTCGCTCACGCCCTGTACGAGGTCTGTCACGGTGAGGATGGAACGTCTCACCTTCTCCGCCAGGACATACCCCTTACGATCATGATCGGCAAATGACTCGGAGATGCGGAGAGTATGCCATGGTGCCACCCCATACGCTAAGACGGGTCTTCTGGCTCTTATTGGGCGGCTTCCTGGTCAATCCGGCGGCGGGTGAAGTGCGAATCCAAACGTACACCTACAAACAGGTAGGTGACCTGGAGATCAAGGCGGATGTCCATCGTGCGGACGACGAGACGCTCCGGCCCGTGGTCGTGTGGATCCACGGCGGGGCCTTGATCATGGGCAGCCGCAGCGGGATCGATGCCCGGGTCAAAAAGATGTTTCTGGAGGCCGGGTATGCGCTCGTTTCGATTGACTACCGTCTGGCTCCCGAGACCAAGTTGCCGGCCATTCTCGAGGACGTCGAAGATGCCTTCCGATGGATCTGGGAGAAAGGGCCGGAATTATGTCGCATCGATGCCAGCCGGATGGCCGTGTTGGGTAGCTCTGCCGGTGGGTATCTGACTCTGACGGCGGGGCACCGGGTGGAGCCCCGTCCCACCGTCCTGGCGGCACTTTGGGGATACGGCGACTTGATTGGCGACTGGTACAGCCGGCCCAGCCCCCACCCTCGTCATCACCGATCGCAGCTGACCGAAGAGCAGGCCCGCCGGCAGGTCAGCGGTCCGGCCATCGCCGACGCCAAAGACCGCCAAGGAGATGGCGGGGCGTTCTATCAGTTCTGCCGGCAACGAGGACTCTGGCCTCAGGAGGTGTCCGGCTGGAATCCCCACACCGAAGCCCAGAACTACTATCCCTACATGCCCATCAAGAATGTAACGGGCCAATATCCCCCGACGCTCTTGATCCACGGTGCGGAGGATACCGATGTGCCCTACGAACAGTCCGTCCTGATGGCGGACCAATTGCGCAAGTTCCGTGTAGACCACACATTCATCACAATTCTCGGAGGAGAACATGGTCTGGCCGGCGGGGATCCCAAAGAAATCGATCAAGCCTACCAGCAGGTATTCCAGTTCGTGCACCAACGGATGGCCGGCCGACAGACTTCTTGCCGCCAGAGATGAGCACCTTGCTTGCCTCTCGGGAAAGGAGCGCCCGATAGGTCAAGATCCATAAGGGCATTCAGTGTCTGTGCCCTGCTCCTCTGGAGTAACGGCATGACCACTGCAGGTATGGTCCAACCGGCCCCTTTCCGCCTGGAGTTTGCCACGTATCCGGGCGGATCGAGCGACGAGGGTTGCGGCAGAGCCGGCACCCGTTTCATGCAAGCGGCATCGGCGAAGTCCCTCCACACGTCCTCCGTCACCTCCGGCATCCCCACGCCGAAACCCGCCGGGATCAAGGCATGGCCACTACGGCTCTTGGGCACGCCAGCGCCGCGGCGGACCCTCAGAACGATCGCAAAGAACTGCGAAACAGCTCTCGTATCGTGCCTGCTCTGGACTGCAGTTGGGGGATTGTTGTCCGAGAACGTTGCCGTGGGCGGCCCGATGAGTTAGAATCCCCGGCTCGTAGCAGTCGGTTTCAGGTGGTGATACGGGCAGGAATCTCTCCCATGGCCAATTCTCGCTGGGGGCGAATCGATGGTGTCGTGCGATCGGTGCACCTGTATACCGGCCTGTTTCTGGCCCCGTGGCTGCTGGTGTACGCGACCAGCGGCTTTTGTCTGAACCACAACCAGTGGCTGATCGAACGGCTCAAGGTCGTGCCGGCGAAGTGGAAGGTGGTGCGGGAGGTCCCGTTCACGCCGGAGGAGACGTTTCCCCGGACTGCTGCCGAGCAGGCGGTCGCCATTCTGGACCGCGTGGGCCTGTCGGGGGCCCACCACATCGTGGGCAATCCGAATGCGCCCCAGATGGTCATCCTGCACCCCAATGCGGCGGGGGCCTATCGCATTACTTGGCGTCGACCCGCCCAACTGCTGGTCGTGGAGAGGATGCAGCCCTTCTCCGCCATGCGGATGCTCCATGCCCTGCACTTTCGCTTCGGGTACAATCAGCCGTACTTCGCCTTCATAACCTGGGCGGTCATCGTCGATGTCGTGACGATCTCGATGTGGGTGTGGGTCCTGTCGGGGTTCTACCTCTGGGCCCGCCGGCCGCGCACCCGGTTGGTTGGGAGCCTCTTTGCGGTGGGCGGCAGCGTTCTGTTCATCCTCCTGACGATTCTCCTGTGCCGGTGAACCCGGCAGAAAGACGGCCTCGTCTGCCCGCCGTCACCGCTCCGTCGTACGTCCCGGGCATCCTCTACCGCCGGTTCCATCGGCACGAGGCGAAGGAGTGGGTGAACCACGCATCTCCTGCGCCCCCGCCCCGGAGCCCGTGTCCCATGCGGGTGTCCTCAGGAGATTTCCGGTGCTCAGTTTGACAGGGTCTCCCGCTTAAGCTACCATATCTTGAGGAAGGTGTGCGGTGCACTGCCGGCAGACCTACCTGGGAACAGCTTCCTGCTGCGAATCGCTGCTCCGCCAGGTCGGCGTGCCGTTCGGAGGTAACGGGAACTGGGTGCGGGAGAATGCTTCATGCGTTGCGCGGGAACATGGATACGATCTTGGAGAAATGCACTTCGCTCGTGGGCGGTTCTGGTTTGCGCGTCGGCTGTCGTGCCACCTGCAACCACAGCCGCTCAGTCCTATGAGGCGACATTCATTACGTACCTGGGGGCCAGCCAATGGGAGCGGATTCAGTCCGTCTTTGTTGATGCAGACGGCTACATCTATCTGGGGGGCACGACCAAGTCCTCGAACTTGCTCACAACGCCCGGTGCCTACGATCGCAAAGGCAGCGGCAACGGGGACAACGATGGCTTCGTGGCCAAGTTGTCCCCGGAGGGCACACGGCTGGTCTGGTCTACGTATCTGCACGGGAGTCAACGCGACGATGTCTACGGCGTCTGGGCCGACAGCCAGGGTTTCGTATATGTCACGGGATGGACGGGATCAGCCGACTTCCCCACCACGGCGGGGGTCTATGACCGAACGCACAACGGCAAGAATGATGTTTTCCTGGCCAAATTCACGCCGGACGGCTCCCGGCTCGTGTACGCGACTCTCTTCGGCGGTTCCGGCGTGGACCAATGTCGGGGCGGCATGGCCGTGGACGACGCGGGCCGCGTCTACCTTTCCGGGTACACTGATTCCCTCGACTTGCCGCTGACTCGGGGAGCCATCCAAAAGACGTTTCAGGGCGGTTACGGGGATGCCTTTGTCGCCCAACTGTCTGCGGACGGATCGAGCCTTCTGTTCTCAACCTACCTGGGCAGTTCCGGTCCGGACCACGCTTTCCCCGGCCTGTGCCTCCACGCCGACGGGAGCATCATCATCACGGGCGTAGCGGGGGCAGCCGATTTTCCCACGACCCCCAACGCCTTTCAGAAGGACTTTGGCGGCAGCAACCAAGACGGCATCTGGTATGGCGATGCGTTCGTCGCGCGCTTCTCATTGACTTCAACTCATGAGTGCGTTCTGCATTACATCACCTTCCTGGGCGGCTCCGCCGATGAGAAGTCCACCGCGCAGCACGGCCTGGCCCTGGACCGCGAGGGAAATGCCATTGTGGCCGGCACGACCTTGTCCATCGATTTCCCCACGACGATTGGCACACTTCAACCCCAGGCCAGCGGACACAACAATCTCGTTCTCAGCAAGCTTTCGCTGGACGGATCGAGGCTGCTGGCCTCGACCTACTTCGGCGGAGTGGTCGCGAATGGATACGAGCCATCCGGGATCGGCGTGGATTCCGCGGGGAACGTGGTGGTGGGTGGCAGCATCTACGGCCAGGTGACCGGCCACCCGACGACCCCGAACGCCTTTCAGCAAAGACCCGCGGATGAAGGGGACTCGTTCTTTGCCGTGCTGTCGGCCGACTTGTCTGTTTTAACGTATTCTTCCTTCTTCGGCGGAATTGGGGACGACCGTATCCGCGATCTTTGGCTGGGTCCGCAGGGCAGCATCGTCTTCGGCGGCGACACGTATTCGCCGAACCTGCCGATCCATCCCCCGGTGCTTCAAGAGACGTATGTCGGGAACGGGGACGCTTACGTGGCGAGGTTTGACGCCCTAGGGATGCAGGGGTCGAACCACGATCGCCCCTGAGATCTCTGCGACGTGACGAAGAGTATGTCTGGCGAATGATGGATCATCGACTCCGGCGTCGAGCATCAGACCTACATGGCCCATCGTCACAAGAACCCTCGCTACGCCTATTACCGCGTGCGAGCAGCAGGCCACAATGTCTTGGTGTTCAACCCGGACACGAGACCCGACTAGAATCCCAGGGCGGTGGCGCCCAACCCGCAGCCCCAAGCGGATAATCACAACCGCCGTAAGCTTGCGCTGCACTTGATGAAGGCGCAGGCGACTCGCATCCAGGTTTCGCTGGAACCACCGGCCGCGGTAAGATATGAGATGTGGAATGCGATCACGGTCCTGCCGGGAGCAAGAGATCCAGGCCGGGATTCTCCCCACAGCTATTGACCAGGCCAGACCTCGACGAGCTTCTCCGCCCGCGCCCCCCGCCCGGCGGCATTCCAGACAACCAGTGTCACTCGGTACTTTCCTGGCAGATCGAAGGTGTGCTGAGGATCGGCTACGACTTCGGCAGTGCCGTGGTTGAAGTCCCACAGCCGCTCGATGATCCCCCCGCCTTCGGACCTCGACGTGCATTCGAACGAGGCGGCAGCGCCCGCGCGAATCACCGCCGGTATTCGGAAATCCGCCCTGGGCGGCACACGGGAGAACGCCGTGGTGGGCGGGAAGGCATCGGCGGTGTCACTGCCGGCCGTACAGTCCTTGAACGCGACGGTCTTATCGGCAGAAAGCCCGGCAACCACCCCTTGGTTGTTGCCGGTGAACACGCAATGCAGGAAAGTCATGGCGTCCACCTCGATGATGACAGGGTGGTCGCTCAACGTCATTGAAACAGACTTGGCGTCCGTAAGAACCTGGGTCGGCGCCGTGCCGGTCGTCGGATCCTACCGCTTCACCGACCGATGGTCTGCCCCAAGTCCACCATGACACGGTTCGTGCCCTCGGCCTTTTCGCTCCACACGACCAGCTCAAACGTACCGTCGCTCTTCTGCAAAAGCCAATCCTGCAGGTGGCGGGGGCTCCCCTCGTCCCGGACGTTGCGCCAGCCGGCATACGCCAACGCGGCGGGACTCTGCGACGGATTATCGATCCCCTGGCCGATGTGCGTGCACGCGCCGAGGGAATGGAGGAAGTCCGTCGCACTGACGGCAGCGACCCCATCGTCAGCCCTCACGGACGAAGCTGCACGGAAAGGAATTGCGATTCCGCTTTCCAGTTCCACCGCCTTGTAGGTCCCTGTGGCAATGCCATTGACGGTCAGAGCGTAGTCTCCGGATGATCCGACGTTCCGGAATACCAAGACCGGCTCACGCTGCCACAGGAAGGGGCTGTCGATATGCAGTGTGATCTTCCCGGCGTCGATCTCGCACTTGGTGACATTCAGACCGTTCACGCCCACGGCCGCCTTGGAGACAACATCCACGATGGCATCACGTAGGAACTCTGCCTCGAGCTCGATTCCCGCCAGGCCGCTGCCTGAGCCCCAGTGAAAGCTCGAAACGCCCGCTTTGCCGCCGTAGCCACTGTGGGCCCAATTCTCGGAGGGAGAGATCGGGAATTGCGCCCGCAGTGCCGCGACGCCTCGCTCCAAGTACTCTGCTTTGCCCGTGGCACGGTAATAGTCGAGCAGAATATTGCCGCATTGACTCTGCCGCGCGTCGGACCATTCAGCATCCGAATTCTGGGTGGTGAAGCCCCCAAGGAGCATGGCCGGACCGGTCATACCCTTCAGCACCGGGTTGGTCCAGCATTGCTGATAGAGTAGAAGGTAATCGAGCAGGTTTTCGCCCTTCTCCAAGTAGTCGCGATCTCCGGTCACCTGCCACGCTTGCAGGAAAGCCGCTACCGTTTGACTCAAAGCCAGATTATTGGCCGGCCATTGCCCCGTATGCGTGTCGAAGTCCATCCCACGCGGGCATGACCGATAGGCAGACTGTCGCCCCCACAACGTACGGAAACACAAAGGGTCTCATCACTGGGGTTCCTTCTCTGCCGTTACGTTCTCCTGGAGAATGGCCGGCGTATCCGGCGTCGCCGCCTGCCCTTGGAAATCTCGCAGCGTCAGGCGCGAGATATCGCGGAGCGCCAGGGCGTTGCCCCACGTCGGTTCCGGCTTTTCGCGATCCCAGGACACCTCCACACCGCACAGGGTGAGTCCCTCGATGCTCTGGAACACCAGCGCATGCGTGGCACGTTTGTCCGGCAGATTCTCCGCGAGCATCTTCAGCCGGAGGTTGGCGATGGTGATGTTCTCCAGTTTGCGCTGGGCATGGCCCGCGACCAGCGACGTGCCTCGGGCCGTGCCCTGGACGCCATCGACCGTAATGTCATGGATCCGGCCCAGGCGCGACTGGGGTGTCCGTTTCTTGAGCACGAACTTCATGACCTCGGCGCTGCCCCACCAGTTCCAGTGCCGCCGGTTGGTCTCGAAGGTCACGTTGGTGAACCGCACATCGCTGACCTCCGCGCCGTCCTGCACGTTGATGCCGAACACCTTGTTCGAGTTGCGCACGATAATGTTGGAGAACACCACATGGCGGATGTCGGCGTGGGTTTCGGTGCCGATCATCATCGCCGATGACGAGGAAGTGAGAATGCAGTTGTTGACGGTGATGTTCTCCGTGGGACGCACCTGCTGCGTGCTGCCGCGGCCATAAGCCGAAGTCTTGAGGCAGATGGCATCATCGGCCGTGCAGATGATCGAGTCGGAAATCAGCACGTGGGAGGAGGAAACGATGTCGATTCCGTCCGAATTCACCCCGCGCTCCAGATCAGAGTACAGGTGGATGCCGCGGACCCAGACCCGGTTGCAGTCCTGCAGATGGACATTCCAGAGCGGCGCGTTCCGGATGGTGATGCCTTCCAGGCGCACGTCTTCACAATCGCGGAGCAGGAACAACCTCTTCTGCACTGCGCCCGTGCGATAGTAGCGCTTCATTTCCACGCCCGCGCGCTGGGCGTTTTCCTGTTCCCACTGGATCTCCGGATCCGCTCCAGAAACGGGCCGGTATTCCCATTGCGCGTTGCCGTCGAACGTGCCGCGTCCGGTGATGGCGATATGCTTCGCGCCTTGGGCATTGACCAAGGCGGGCGCGCCGGCCGGCCAATCCTTCTTGTCCGGGCTCAAGACGACGGTGGCGCCCGCCTCCAGCCGAAGCTCGACGTTGTCCTTCAGCCATAACGGGCCGCTGACATAGCGACCGGGGGGAAGGTAGGCGACCCCGCCCCCCTGTGCGGCACAGGCGTCTATGGCCGCCTGCACCGCTTCTCCCGCAGGTTCCTTCACGATCTGAATTCCGTCGGCGGCGAGGACGGGGACAGCCAGATGCAGGGCCAAGAGGCACCAAGCATGCGAGATCACAGCGTTCATGTCGTTCCTCCACTTTCTCGAACATGGGAGATAAGGCCGGCAATGGTATTCATCGGAATACAGTCCGACCGAACCTTGCCTGTTGTCATGGTGACGTGGTGTGGCGGAGACTGCAACTATTTTCGCCCGACGCCGCGACGTTGCAGCCGGCCCAGGAACGAATGTGCTCCGTCAAGTTCCGAGTTCACGACAGTCATGAAAGTATGGTGAGCGCGCAACTGGTTCTGGTCGCAGGTTCATTCTCGTGCGATAATGGCCTGTCGCGTGCGGCATGAGAGTGAATGCCGGTTTGCGCGACGGGTTGGGCCGGGGTCGCGAAACGCCGCTGAGCCTGGTCGGCGAGAGCAGAGTCCGGATCAGGAGGAAAGACCGTTGATTCAAAGACATCGTCTCATCCTGGTAGCACTGCTCGCCGGTGGCCTCTTCTGCCGGCCTCTCGACGCCGGCGTCTACAATCTCCACCTCGTTACGGACAACGTGCCTGACTATACCGACCTGCCCTCGCTGGTCGAGTCCGCCACGGGCAACTGGCAGACCCCCCAGGACAAGTGCATCGCCATCTGGCGCTGGGGCCGGCGGGGGCGACATCAGATGAGTTGTGCCACGGAGGGCGGACGGTATATCCTGGACCCGATCCTGCACTTCAATTCGTATGGCGCCATGAACTGCGGCATCATTTCCCTGCTGAACATCGCCTGCTGGCGGCAGCTTGGCTATCAGGCCCGGTATGTCCAACTGGGCGATCACACCGTCAGTGAAGTCTCCTGGGATAACGGCAAGACCTGGCACCTGTTCGATTCGTCGATGAGCATCTATTGCTTCAACCACGATGGACAGGTGGCCAGTTGCGAGGAAATCAAAGAGGCCCATGCCTGCGTGCTCTCCGGCGGCAAGAGTGAGCCGGGGCACTATTATCTCTATCACTATGCCCCTGCGTGCGGCACCCACCCGGGCCCCTCCGGCTGGCGCTGCGCCGCCGACCAGCCGGTGGCGTTTGACCGAACACTGGGGGCCGGAGCCTCCTCGTACACCGATGGCTTCGACGTGGATCGGTACTGCCAAAACGCCCGCTACGGCCACCGCTATGTGCTCAACCTGTGTCCATATGAGTTCTATACGCGATACTGGACGCCCCTGAATCGGGATCGGCAAGGCACCGAATCGGACGGCGATCTGGCGTATTTCCGTCCCATGCCCAACGGCTCCGACCCCGACGGCCCCAACGGCGAGAATCACATCCGCGGCAACGGCCGCTGGGTGTTCGAGCCCAATCTCGCCGCCGGCGATTGCCGCAAGGTCTTCTACGAGGCCGAGGGAGTGACGCTGCGCAGCGAAGATGGCACCAGTCCCAATCTCCATCCGGCGGGCCCTGCCGCACCGGCTCGAGTCGTCTTCAAGGTCTACGCCGCCAATGTAATCACGTCGATGCGGCTGGAGGCGGCCGGTCTTCGTCGGACCAGCGCCGATTCCCTCCGCGTCTCGGTGTCGCGCGACGCCGGCCTGCACTGGCGCTCCATCTGGAGCGCCGATGGAACCGGACCACAAAGGATGCAGGCCGTGCTGCGGGAGGAAGTCGCAGGGGTGACGCAGTGCCTGGTCCAGATTGAGCTGCGCGCGGCGGAGAACAGGAGCAACGTGGGTCTCGATTCGCTCCGCATAGTCACGATCACCCAACTTGATCGTCTCACGCTGCCCAAGCTGACCGTCGGCACGAACGAGGTCCTCCTACGTGCGAACGAGCAGGTGGAAACCACAGAGCTATGGCCTGTCCTGCACGCCGGGGCTTACCGGCAAACGGCTGTGGAGGAGAACAACGTCTTCAGCGATAAACAGCCGGACGGCATGTACAAGGCCACCCTGGGCGCGGGCGTGGACGGCCGGGAGTGCTCAGTCATGTGGCGGCTGGCAGTCCCGACCGACATCACGGCTGTCACCTACGGCGTCATCAGCACGAACCGCTCGCCGCACTCGTGGGTCTCCCTGCGTCGTTCCTGGGATGGGGCGAGCTTCACGCCGCTGCACCTGAATAAGGACGGGGACTTCCCGTTCGACGAGCAGGTCCTTCAGAGTTTCGCGGACGCCCCCGCCGGCACACGACAGGCGTATGTGCGCGGGGTCTTCTTCTGCAAGAGCGGCGCGGCGACCTACAACATGCCGGGCCTCCAGGACCTGCTGATCCGCATCTGCCACAAGCCGCGCGATGTCACCTTCCACCCCCTCGAAGTAACCTACCACTGGACGGAGCACCGCGCGGAAGGCGATGCCGTCCGCTCGCACACGGAATTGGTCCGCTCCCTGCCCCACCGCTACACCATCAACGTCGCAGGCCGACGCGACCCAACGATGCACTGGGTGCGGATGAACCTACAGGGCCGTGGTCCCGGCGGCAAAGCCGCGTCTCCCGGCTACTCGGATGGCACGGACGTTGGTCCAGGCTGGGAGCGGGCGAAAGTCACGTACCGCTGGAGCAGGAATCTGG
>JALORE010000453.1 GCA_025459125.1 Planctomycetota bacterium
GCATCTGCTTGTGACACTTCCCGACCAATTGCAACCCGACCTCAGGCTGGTGCCGGCTACTGCCAGCCGCTCTGCCGAGGCGAAGCACACTCAGGGATAGGCCACTCGGAGAAACTCGCGCGACGCAGTCGCTGCGTTAGTGTAGTAAAACAGGTCCGTGGGAGAGGTCACCACACTGCGGTCTGCCCATGTGACCAGATTCGAGCTCGCCTGCACCCGATAGCTCAGGACGACGTCCGTCCGCACCTGGCCCGGACGCAAGCACTGCCGGAACAGGCGCAACGCGGTCGCCCGGTCCTTGTCGCGCAGGTAGTGCTCGGCGATGACCAACGTCGTGAAGAACGGCTCGCGCTGCCCCCATTCCTGGCGAAACGCCGGCTCCTTCTCCGCCAGCGGCCGGTCCTCCAGCAGAAACTCCAGGGCCCGTCGTTCCCGGCAATCCTGCTGGGCAAAGCTCCCCACGCACATGGACTCGGCCTCACGCCGGCGGCCCTTCTGCCACAGGTTGAGGACCACGTTGAACGCCAACTGGTCGTCCAGCCGTGCCACGGAATCGTTCACCCTTTGGAGTTCCGCCGTCAGGCGCTGGTTCTCCGTGCGGGCCGTGCGCCACTGGCTGCAGAGGTAACCGCAGGTGCAGAGGAAACTGGTGACGATCACCGCCAGCAGTCCCAGCACGAGCGCCGCGCTCGTCAACGCGTGCTTCCGCGCCAGCTTGCGCAGGATGTAGAACGCGCTGGTGCGGGCGTGAATGGGCAAACCTTGCTGCCAGCGCCGGATGTCGTCGCCCAGTTCCGCCGCCGAGTCGTAACGTTCGGCCGGATCCTTGGCCAGCGTCTTGAGGAGGATCGTCTCCAGGTCGCGGTCGAACTTGCCCAGCACGTCCCGGGGCCGGACGGGGTCCGTAAACTGGATGTGATGCAGCGTCTGGATCGTCGTCCCCGTGATATCGTAGGGGAACTCGTGCGTCAGCACCTGGTAGAAGACGACGCCGAGCGAATAGACATCGGAGCGGGTGTCCACCACATCCGATCGTCCTGACGCCTGCTCGGGGGACATGTACGAGAGCGTCCCCTTGATTTCCCCGGTGATCGAGAGCATGGACAGGCCGTCGCTCATCCGCCCGGCGGCCTTGGCCAGGCCGAAGTCGAGCAGGTGCGGCTCGCCGTACTCGTCGACGAGGATGTTGGAGGGCTTCAGATCCCGGTGGATGACGCCGCGCCGGTGGGCATGCGCCACGGCCTCGCATACCTTCAATAACAGTTCCATCGTGGGACCCAGCGGCAGCTTCGCCGAGACCACATGCTGATCCAGCGGCCGGCCCCGGATGTACTCCATGGCGAAGTAGTACTGGCCGCCGGCGATGCCGCTATCGCGGATGTGGACAATATTGGGGTGCTCCAGGGCGGAAATGAGGTCGACTTCCCGCTCGAACAGGTGCCGGGCTTTGGCGGAGGCGAGCTGACCCGGCGGCAGCACCTTGAGGGCGACCTTGCTCTTCGTGGCCTTGTGCACCGCCTTGAAGACCAGGGCCTGTCCGCCGCGCGGCAACTCGTCGAGAATCTGGTACCCTTCGAACTCGGGCGCCGGTTCGAGACGCGGCGGAGCCTCGCGGGTTGCCTCATCCCCCGGGTCGTCCCGGCTTACCGGCCAGGGGCTCGTCGAATCGTTGGAGCGATCCACCACAGCGCACCACGGAGCCTGTGCACGGGCCCGCGTTGGTCCCGCGCAGTCGTTGTCCCACACCGCCAGACTACCCGACCGCCTCGTCCTGAAGGTGTGACCTGTGCATTCCCGGCGCTTCCCGGTCCCGTCCCGGGCGGCCTCCAAAGGGCGGCGGACTGCCTGGAGAGGCCATACGGCTTACTCTGGAGGGGATTCTACCATCCCCGATCGGACCTGACAAGACAAATCTCGAAAGCTCGCATCCCCAATCCCCCCGGGGGAGGCAGAGCGGCGCCCTACCGCCGCCCGTGGATCGCGGCCAGCAGCTCCTCCGACCCGGCGGTCTTGAGCACGTACTGCTCGGCCCCCGCTTGGTGCATCCGCCGGCGCACCGTCTCGTAGTGGTGCAGACTCTCTCCCCGACCGATGCGTCCCAGGAGGCCGGGCAGCTCGTCGGTCTGACCTGGCGGAATCAGAATCGACACCGACTTCCCGATCACGTCTTTCGCCGAGAAACCGTAGATCCGCTCGGCCCCGCTGTTCCAGGAGGTGATGATCCCGTCGATGCTCTTGGCGATGACGGTATCGTCGGCCGATTCCACCACGGACGCCAGGAGAGATGCCTTGTCTTGAATGACCCTTTCCGACAGATGCGCTTCCTGGTCGGCTTCGAGCGGTGCAGTTCTCCGACCCCTGCTGCTGTTCGCCATGCTCAACCACAATTGTCGCCGTGCCTGAAGCCCCCTGCGGACGCCGCCTGCTCTCAAGGTTGCCATACACGTGCCGTTCCGCCCGGGCCCAAAACGTGCCTCCCCCCGTAGACATTCTACAGGCCATTCGCTGGCGGGGGCTAGGCCGCATGCCTGAGGAGTGTCCTTAATCCGGAGGGCGACCGGGACTCCCTCGGCGGGAGCCGTCTTGAGCACGTAACTCTCGGCCCCGGCTCGATGCATGCGTTCCGCGATTTGCGGGTCGTCATGCATGGACAGGGCAATGGCGGGCGTGCGGGGCAGGTGCGCTTTGACCCGGCGCGTGGCTTCATCGCCCTCGAGCACGGCCATGGAGACATCCATGATGACCACGTCCGGTTGGAGCCGATCGGCCCAGGTCCACCGCCTCCCGGCCCTGGGCCGCCTCACCGACGACGTCGACGCGGTGCTCTTCCTTCAACAACGAGAACAGGCCTTCTCGGACGATCTCATGACCGTCCGCCAGCAGGACGCGCAGCCGACCGTCGGCCTGCAGCGCCGAGCGCTTCGCGTCTGCGGCGATTGCTCATGGGGGGTATCCCTGCGCCAGAAATGGCCGCTGCCGCCTTCGCACCGAGAGAGAGCCGACCCGAGCACCAAGCGGGCTGAACGGCCAACAGAAATGCCTCGGAACGAGAGGGTGCAGTGAACACGTCCGCAGACAGTCGTATAAAACACGTTTCGGGAAGGGGCCGGCGGGTTTTCAGCCCGCCGGCAGAAAGGAAGTGCTTGACAGCCTCCCGTTTGTTCTTTAGCATGTGAGACAGTAGCAGACGCCCGGCCCGGTGAGTTCGGCCAGGCGGTTTTCTGAAGCCCAGAAGGAAAGTGAAAAATTTTTCGATTTTTCTGATTTCTTCGCTTGACGATACCTAAGAATCGTCTACAATACAGAACTCACGGTGAACGGGTAACGTAAGACATGAGCCTGTTCGCCGGTTTTGTTGGTGAACAAAACGACGTTCTTTGACAAGTGAACAGTTAAGCCATATGAGCAGCGAAAGTGCGGTCGCTGCGGGTGGATACGCCCCCCGCAATGACCTCCAATTTGAATGAGTACATTCAGCACTTTCGGTGCGCTATACCAGAAGTGTTGAGCCTACGACGTTCCGCCGAAAGGTGGAATCGCCGAGTCAAACTGAAGGGTTTGATCCTGGCTCAGAACGAACGCTGGCGGCGTGGCTAAGACATGCAAGTCGAACGGACCTGTTAATTTATTAGCAGGTTAGTGGCGAAAGGGTGAGTAATGGATAGGTAACGTACCCCGAGCTCTGGGATAGCCATCCGAAAGGGTGGGTAATACCGGATAACCTCACGAGTCGATGGGCTCGTGAGCAAAGATTCATCGGCGCGGGAGCGGCCTATCTCCTATCAGCTAGTTGGTGAGGTAACGGCCCACCAAGGCGATGACGGGTAGCGGGACTGAGAGGTTGGCCCGCCACATCGGAACTGAGA
>JALORE010000454.1 GCA_025459125.1 Planctomycetota bacterium
AGGCCAAGGACCTGACCCAGGGCTTCTCCCACGAAGTGGTGCTGGACCGTCATCTGGTGGACCGGGCCGATCCGGCGCGGGGACGCTTTCGCTCGTTGCTCCTGCACGCGTTGGACCAGTACCTGATCGACGAGAAACGCAAAGAACAGGCCTGGAAACGCATCCCCAAGGAGAAGCTGGTCCCCTTGGACATGTCTGACCCGCCCGAACTGCCGGCGGCGGTCGCGTGCCTGGAGGCCGCGGATTGCTTCAACTATGCCTGGAAATCCGCGCTGCTGGATCAGACACTGGCGGAAGTGGAGTCCAGGTGCCTGGAACAGGGCCTGGAGTTGCACTGGTGTGCGTTCCGGGATCGGATCGTGCAGCCGGCGCTGGACAGTCTCAAGGCTCCGGGACTGCCGGAGATCTGTGCCCGCTACGGGATCGAGGACGAGAGCAAGGCCTCGAACATGATCATCACCGTCAAGCGGCGTTTCCAGGCAGCTCTCCAGAAGAACCTGCGTGTTACGGTAGCTTCCGAGGACGGCTTGGCGGAAGAATTGCAGGAAATGTTCCGCTTCTTTCGTCCCCGCGCGCAGGATTCCGAGAATGAGCCGGAGGCAAAGATAGACTGAAACGCACGTGGTCACCGTGGACGAATGACGTATGGCGGGCGGGTCGACATTTGGCAAAGATCCCGAAGGGCTGGACCGGCTCTTCACCGAGGAAGCTGGTCAGTCTCCTGGGCGAAGGCGGCATGGGGGTCGTCTATCTGGCCCGGCAGGAGCAGCCGATCCGGCGCGAGGTGGCGCTGAAGGTGATCAAGCCCGGCATGGACTCGGCCCGCGTCATCGCCCGGTTCGAGGCGGAGCGCCAGGCTCTGGCGCGGATGGAGCATCCGCACATCGCGCGCATCTACGACGCCGGCCTGACCCTCACCGGCCGCCCCTATTTCGTGATGGAGCTCGTGCGCGGCGTTCCCATCACCGAGTACTGCGACCGCCAGGGACTGACCATCGAGGAGAGACTGCGCCTGTTCCTGCACGTGTGCGAGGCGGTCCAGCACGCCCATCAGAGGGGCATCATCCACCGGGACCTGAAACCCTCCAATATCCTCGTCGTGTCCGAGGGCGACGAGGCTGTTGCGAAAGTCATCGACTTCGGGGTCGCCCGTGCGATCGATGAGCCCCTGGCCGAACGCACGCTGTGCACCGAGCAGGGCCAACTGCTCGGCACGCCGGAATACATGAGCCCGGAGCAATTGGATGCCGGCCGCCAGGACCTGGACACGCGGACCGACATCTATTCTCTCGGCCTGATCCTGTATCAGCTCCTCGCAGGTGTCTTGCCTTTCGATCTGCAAATGTTCCGTACCGCAGGCTTCGCGCACCTCCGCCGGATCATCTGCGAACAGGACCCGCCGACCCCGAGCCGCCGGGTGCGTGCCCGGCACCGTTCCACCCGCCAGGTAGCACAGCCATCCCCGGCTGTGGAATTGCCCGGATCACCCCCGCGGGCGGGGAGGCTGCACGGGTTGGCCCAACGTCGGCGGACGGACGCGCGCACGCTCCGGCGCAGACTCCACGGCGATCTGGACTGGATCGTGATGAAGGCCCTGGAAAAAGACCGGACACGGCGCTATGAGACCGCCGAGAGCATGGCGCGGGACATCGAGCACCATCTGAACCATGAACCTGTCGTCGCCGGCCCGCCGGGCCGGCTCTATCGGTTCCGGAAACTCGTGCGCCGCAACCGGGGGCTCTTTGCGGGTGTGACCCTCGTAGCCGCCTCGTTGATGCTGGGTCTGACTGTCGCTATCGTCGCGCTGCTGGGCGAGCAGCGGGCCCGGTGGGATGCCGTCGCGGCCCAGGAGAAGGAGGCTGCGTCGCGCCGAGAGGTTCAGGCCCAAGCGTACGTCTCCGACATGAGTCTGGCTCAGCAGGCGCTAGCCCTGAATGACCTGGGCCGTGCGCGACGATTACTGGAGGCCCACCGGCCCGCTCCCGGTGAGCTCGATCTGCGGGGCTGGGAGTGGCGTTACCTGTGGCAGGAGTGCCGTAGCGACGCCCGCGCCACTCTCTGCCGGTGTCCGTACGCGCTCCACTCGGTGGCGTATTCCCTCAACGGCAAAACACTCGCTATAGCCGGTGAACCGACGGGAGGCGCGCAACCCGTCGAGCTCTGGGACGTGCCCACCGGTCGGCGCGTGGCCACGCTGCCGCAAAAGGGAGCGCAGTGCCTGGCCTTCTCACCTTGTGACGATCTGCTCGCTGCCGACGACGGAAGAAACCAGATCAACCTCTGGCGAACCGCCACCCCGGATCTGGTCCACCGACTCCCGGTTGCTGGCGCGGTCGTGGCCCTGCGATTCTCGCCGGATGGAAGACGCTTGGCCAGCCTGAATCATCCGGGGGAAGCCACGGTGTGGGACGTGGCGCAATGGACCGTCGTCTGTCACATTTCCGGCTTAGGGCTCATAGGCACGATGATGGGGGCACTGGACTTCTCGCCGGACAACAAGATCCTCGTCATTGGAGATGCCAATCATCATCTGCGGACGGTGGACCTCGCCAGCGGGCACACCCACTTCGATATCCCGGAGGCTCATCCGGAGCCCCTCACGTCTGTGGCTTGGGCACCAAACAATTCGGTCATCGCGAGCGGCAGCGGCTTTTTCGGAGGGCCCATCCACCTTTGGGAGGCGGTCTCCGGAAAACCCCTGGGAAGATTGGAAGGACATACCTCTTACATCAAGGACTTGATCTTCTCGGCGGATAGCCGGTGGTTGTATTCCGCCTGCTCCGACCAAACCATCCGGATCTGGGACGTGGCGCAGCAGCGGGGCTTGTCTATTCTCCGCGGCAGCGCGGACGAAATCAATGGGTTGACGCTCGCGCCGGACGGCGAGACGCTGGCGAGCGTGTGCAAGGACGGCGTCGCCGCCTTCTGGAATGCCCGCCCCCGCCTGGGACAAGAGCAGCCCAGACAAATAGGCCTGGGTCGATTCGTTCAGCCCGCGTTCGCGCCCGACAGCCGAGTGCTGGCACTGCCACGTGCCGGGACCGTCCGTCTGCTCGATCTGGCCACCGGCGAGGAAATCGAGCCGCTCCCCGCGCTGGGCACCGACGTCTCCATGGTGGTCTACTCTCCGGATGGGACCCTGCTGATCAGTGGCAGTCCGACCGGGGAAATCCGTGTCTGGTCTGGTACCGAGCACCGCCTTGTGCACGAGTGGCGCCCCTCGGATGCTCCGATTTACCTACTGCACTTCCGCACCGACGGCCGGCGGCTGCTCTCGGTTGATGAGCAAGGAAAGGCGATCTGGTGGGATACGCTCACGTGGCAGGCCGGCCGCACCTTCACCGTGGGGGGGGACCCTCTCGCGGCGGCACCGGGTCTCCTGGGGCGGACTGTCTCGCCGGATGGTCGCCTCCTGGCCATCGGCACGTGGACCGGGGCGGTGCGATGGCTGGACGCCGAGACCGGAGAACTTTTGGATACGACGAGTGGGGGCCATGCGGTTGGCGTCACAGGGATTTCTTTCTCCCGGGATAACAAACTGGCCGCCAGTGTCTCCGGAGACGGAACGGTAGCCTTCTGGGACCCGTCCTCGCTCCGACTGATCACTGCGTTCAAGGGTCACATGCTGGGTGCCCATGCAGCGGCGTTCTCCCCGGACGGCCGACGGCTGGTCACCGGCGGCAGCAGCGGCCGTGAAGTCGCCAAACTCTGGGATGTGACGACTCGGCGCGAGCTGATGACCCTCGCGGGACACGGCTCCGAGTTCATGTATGCGGCCTTTTCCCCAGATGGCCACTGGCTCGCCGCCTGCGGTTTGGAGGGCGAGTTCCATCTCTGGCAGGCCCCGTCCCGGGAGAAAATCGCCGCCGCGGAGCATAAGCCCTAGACCAAACGATCCCCTCCAGGTCAGTATCAGCCCTTTCTCCGCCGATCGGCGGAAAAAAAAAGCCCCGCCGGTTTCCCGGCGGGGCTCGTATTCAAGAGACAGTTAAGCCGAGCAGCGATCGTGCCTGACTTTCGTCATCGACCGAAAAAGCGGCCGACAACGTCTAAGTTATCCTTAGAAAGGAGGTGATCCAGCCGCAGGTTCCCCTACGGCTACCTTGTTACGACTTAGTGCCAGTCGTCGGGCTTACCGTCGGCAGTCGCCTCCCTTGCGGGTTAGCAAACCGACTTCGGGTACTCCCAACTCCCATCACTTGACGGGCGGTGTGTACAAGGCTCAGGAACACATTCACCGCGGCATAGCTGATCCGCGATTACTAGCGATTCCAACTTCATGCAGGCGAGTTGCCAGCCTACAATCTGAACTGGGGCCGCTTTTTTGCGATTAGCTCCACCTTGCGGTCTCGCGTCGCTTTGTACCGGCCATTGTAGCACGTGTGAGGCCCTGGGCATAAAGGCCATGATGACTTGACGTCATCCCCACCTTCCTCCGGTTTAACACCGGCAGTCCCGTTAGAGTC
>JALORE010000198.1 GCA_025459125.1 Planctomycetota bacterium
GCCTCCGTCGGTTGTCACCCAACCCAGGCCCAGGTGCCATTTGCCCACGCAGCCCGTGTGGTACCCGTGTCTCTTGAGCAGGGTGGCCACGGTCAGGCGATCGGTCTCGATGAGCGGCTCGCTGTAGCCGTTGAGGACCCCCCGCTTTAGGGACGACCGCCAGCAGTACCTTCCGGTCATCAGGCCATACCGGGTGGGCGTGCAGACCCCCGACGGCGTATGGGCATCCGTAAACCGAATGCCCTCGCCCGCCAGCCGATCCATCTGCGGCGTGGGGATCTTCGACTCGGCGGAGTAGCAGGTCGGATCGCCGTACCCGAGATCGTCCGCCAGGACCAGCACGATGTTCGGCTGCCTTCGCTCGCGCGGGGAGGACTGTGCCAGTCCGCGGCCGCCGGCCCAGGCTACGGCCGCGGCGGTACAACCAAGGGTCTTGAGAAAGTCACGGCGTGTGAACGTATTAGTTGTCATGTGGCGGCTCCAATGGCTGTTCGTATCAGGGCCCCATTATGGACCAGTCCCCGCCAACAATCAAGGCTACATTGAAACACTGCTCAGACGTGGGAGCGACCAGGTTTTGCGGGGGGACTGCGTTGCATGAAATCCGCGTGGCATCGTCAAGGCCGAAGGCTTTGGCGATGGTCCCGCGCCGAGGAAATCCGCCAGCGCCAAGCTCCGCAGGCTCCGCTTGACGATGCCACCCGGAACCTGCCGTGTCAGGCCGTGCGCCGGGTGGCAGCGGCAAGCGTCAGCTTGCCGATGGTGGGCCCCTTCGCCATCGGCAAGACCTGCGCCCAGCCTCCGGTCTTGCCGCTGCCACCCGGAGTTCGCTGTCCTTGAGATCGAAGGACTACTGTGGTCTGCGCAGGAGCCACTGGTGGACGAAGGCACCCAGCAGCCACACGGTGAAACTTGCAGCCAGTGCGGCCCACAGGGGCAGGTGACGGCGAAAGCATAACAGAGCCGTGGCGAAGAACAGGACCGTCGGCACGAGGCCGAGCAGCGCGCCCTGACAGGAGTCGGTCATAAGGGCGAAGTCGCCGGGATGGTCCCAGTAGAGCCACAGCAGCACGAGCAGGCCCGTCAGCGGCATGACCGCGATCAGGCCCGCCAGGCTCGGCGCCTTACGCCCGATCTGCGTCGCCAGCAGGATCACCAGCAGACTGACGCACAGCTTGATGATGAAGCGAGACATCTACTTGAGGAATCGGATGATCAGGGGGTAGGGATAGCGGTAGTGGTAGCCGTCGTTGGCCTTGATGGCGGCAATCACCGTGAAGACGACGTCCAGGACGACCACCGCCGCCAGCAGCACAAAGCCGACGCAGATGAGCATCAGCAGTGCCGCCACGGCCCCGTAGATGAACATCGTGATTTGGAAGTTCACCGCCTCCCGGCCCTGGTCATCGACGAAGGCGTAGTCGTTCTTCTTGATCAGCCAGACGATGAGCGGGCCCAGGATGCTGCCGAAGGCGGGGGTGACCGGCAGAATCCAGGCAAAACCCGCCAGGTGGCAGAACATGGCCCACGTCCGGGCTTTCGGGTTGGCCTCGCGGCCCCAGGGGCCGAGCCGATCGACCACCGGCGGCACCTCGGTCGAACCCGGCGGCCGATCCGTGTCGGCGGGAGGATTCCGGGGCGATTCGGGGGATTCGTGTGTGTTTGCCATGCCATGACTCCTTCATGAGAACGGTATGTCGGTGTCTGCACGTGCCCACCCCGGCCCGGCAGGATCGCAGGTGTGGCCGATCTCGCCAGCCGGTATCCTTTTTAGCAGTTCTCGGCCGGCGGGTCAAATGAATCCGCCTGACCCCGACGTCCGTGCTTTCGATGATGAACCGCAGCTTCACCAACGTCCTGTTCGGGGCCTTCGGCAAGGTCCAGGCCGCCGCCCAGGCGACCCAGAAGACGGTCAAGAGCGCGACGGCGGAAGAGGCCGCCGAGATCCTGGAACAGTCGAACTACGTGGTCATCGTGCCGGGTTACGGCATGGCGGTCGCCCAGGCTCAGCATCGTGTGCACGAGCTCTACGACCAGCTCATCAAGCGAGGCGTCACGGTGAAGTTCGCCATCCACCCCGTGGCCGGCCGCATGCCGGGACACATGAATGTCCTCCTGGCGGAGGCCGATATCCCCTACACCGACCTCGTGGAGATGGACAACATCAACCCCGAGATGCCGCAGGTGGATGTCGCCCTGGTCGTGGGGGCCAACGACGTCGTGAGCCCGGCCGCCCGCACGGACAAGAGCAGTCCCATCTACGGCATGCCCGTCATTGACGTGGACAGGGCCAAAACGGTTCTCGTCAACAAGCGCAGCATGAACCCCGGCTTCGCGGGCATCGAGAACGAGCTGTACTACGCCGACCGGACGCTGATGGTCTTCGGTGACGCCAAAGCCGTCGTCGGCGAGATCGTCAAACACCTCTCCGGCGAGACGAGATGACATTCCGGGACCGTCTCTTGACGGATCGGCCTGACGGCGCGACAATGCCCGGCCTGTGTTGGAGATATGTCTGTGCCACAGGATCGAGCCGTCGGACAGATCGTCGTGCCATCGGTGGGCTGGTCCCGCTGGGGGATCTGTGCCCTGCTGTTCTTCGCCACCACCCTCAACTACATCGACCGGCAGATCATCGGCATCCTGAAACCGGACCTGGCGAAGCAACTGGGGTGGAACGAGATCGACTACAGTAACGTGGTCTTCGCCTTTCAGGTCGCCTACGCGCTCGGCTATGCCGGGGCCGGACGGATCATCGACCGCCTGGGCGTGCGGCTGGGGTACGCGCTGGCGGTCCTGTTCTGGAGCCTGGCGGCCATGGCCCATGCCCTGGTCCGATTCGTCCCCCCGGAGGCGCGACTGGGCGATTGGGCGGCCCCCGCGGCACGAATCCTGGGAGACTGGCTGCTGGTCATTCCCATGACCGTGCTCGGTTTCAGTGCGGCCCGCTTCGCTCTGGGCCTGGCGGAAGGCGGCAACTTCCCCGCGGCGGTCAAGACCGTCAGTCTCTGGTTTCCCAAGCGGGAACGGGCCCTGGCCACCGGCATCTTCAACGCCGGCAGCAACGTCGGGGCCCTGGTGGCGCCCTTGCTGGTGCCCTGGCTGACCTCTCGGTTCGGCTGGCCCACCGCGTTCGTGGTGACGGGGGCCCTGGGCTTCCTGTGGCTGGCGGCGTGGTGGGGGCACTACGAGAGCCCCGAGAGACACCGTCGCCTCGCGCCGGCGGAACTGGCCCACATTCGCAGCGATCCGCCCGATCCCGCCGTGAAGATCCCCTGGCTGGCGCTGCTGCGGTACCGCCAGACGTGGGCCTTCATCGCCGGGATGTTCCTGATCGCCCCGATCTGGTGGTTCTACCTGTTCTGGCTGGCGGACTTCCTCAGCAAGAAGTACGCGCTGAGCCTGAGCAGGCTCAGTCTGCCCCTGGTGGTGGTCTACCTGGTGGCGGACGTGGGCAGTATCGGGGGCGGCTGGCTCTCCTCGTGGCTCCTCCAGCGCGGCTGGACGGTCAACGCCGCCCGCAAGACCGCCCTATTGGTCTGCGCTCTGTGCGTGGTGCCGGTGTTCGCCGCCTCGAGTGTCTCCCATCTTTGGGTGGCCACCCTGTTGATCGGCCTGGCGGCGGCGGCCCACCAGGGCTTCTCGGCCAACCTTTATACGCTCGTCTCCGATACCGCGCCGCGGGCCGTGGTCAGCTCGATTGTGGGTATTGGCGGCATGGCCGGGGCCATCGGGGGCATGCTCTATGCCAAGTTCACGGGCTATGTTCTGGAGTGGACGGGTGCCTATTGGCCCTTGTTTCTCATCGCGGCGTGTGCGTACCTGGTGAGCCTGGCAGTCATTCACGTGTTGAGCCCGCGGCTGGAGCCCATGCAGTTCGAGGCCCCGCGGCGAACCGGATCGTAGTGCCGCGGGGGACCACGGACTCGAAGTCCGAGGCCGCAGGGTTTGCACCTCGTCATTACGCACCGATATCGTTCCTTCGCGTACATACGTGCGTGACAAGACCATTCTCGGACGGGGTAAGATATGGATGGCTCGGGAAACGTGGCGGTGGCCCTGGGGTTGACGCTGCTGGCCGGATTGTCCACCGGCATCGGCAGCACGATCGCCTATTTCATCCGGCGGCCGAAGATCGTCTATCTGTCCTTCTCCCTGGGCGTGTCCGCGGGCGTGATGGTCTACGTGTCCTTCATGGAGCTGCTGCCCAGCGCCGCCGACCGCGTGGGGGAAGCGCTCAGCGTCCTGTTCTTCTTTCTGGGTATCGCCTTCATCGGCCTGGTCGATCTGCTGGTCCCGGAACGGGAGAACCCGCACAACCTGGAGGGACTGGAAGAACCGGAGAAGCCGGACCAGAGCCACGCATTGATGCGGACCAGCATGATGACCGCCCTGGCGATCGGAATCCACAACTTCCCGGAGGGACTGGCGGCCTTCGCCTCGGCGTTGAGCGACGTGCGGCTGGGCTTGTTCATCGCGATCGCCCTGGCCATTCATAACATTCCGGAAGGGATCGCGGTGTCGATGCCCGTCTATTACGCGACCGGGAACAAGAACAAGGCCTTCGTCTATTCCTTCTTGTCCGGCATCTCCGAGCCGGTCGGGGCGCTGGTGGGCTATCTGCTGTTGATGCCGTTCCTGACGCCCACCGTGCTGGCGGGGACACTGGCCTTCGTGGCGGGCGTCATGATCTACATCTCGCTCGATGAGCTCCTGCCCATGGCCCACAGTTACGGGCACGGGCACCTCGTCATCAGCGGCATTGTCCTGGGCATGCTGGCGATGGCGATCAGCCTGCTGATGCTGTGAATCGATGATCTACGATTCACGGCGGGTGGCAGCGGCAAGCGCAGCTTGCCGATGGTCCGTGGCACAGACGCAAACGCCATCGGCAAGCTGCGAAGACTCCGCTTGCCGCTGCCACCCGGAATGCAGCATTTTCAGGGCGGGACGACGTGCTACAAACCGAAGGTGTGGCCGCAATTGTCGCAGAACTGGGCGTCGGGGTCGTTCCGCTCGCGACATTGAGGACAGGGCTTGGTCTTGCCGAGCGGCTGGCCGCACTGGCCGCAGAACTGGGCCTCCGCAGGAGCCAGGGCGTTGCACTTGTGACAGCGGACCAGCGTGGCAGAACCGCCGCCCAAGCCGCCCTCGCGCAGGCCTTGGCCGAGCGCGCCCGCGACCATCCGGACACCTTCCTGCGTGCCGTGGGCCATGTAGTTGAACGTGTCCTTCCCCACGGGCGCCGTTTCCTGGGCCATGTAGCGCATGACCCGGCCCAGGTATCCGTAGGAACTCAGGGTCCCGCCCACAAACAGCAGCGGCATTCCCACGAAGAGACACCAGAATAATGTCGGTTCCCCGCGGCCGCCGAATGCACGAAAGAAATCCGCCAACCCGACGATCATGAAGCCCAGGCCGGCCAGGGCGATGATCGGCCCTGCGATCCGCAGGGTATTTCGCGCCGCTTTGTGTCCCGGATCGATCTGTTGTTCCCGCATGAGGGTACACCTCCCGTCAATTCTGTTTCGTGTGAGCCTCGATCCAGGTGCCCAGGGCCTCCAGGGCCGCGGTCGCCATGGTCTCTTCGATCCAGGCATATTCGTCGAGCCAGCCGGTCTCGGCGGTCTGGAACAGGTGGTTCAATCGCGGCAGCTCCTGCACGGTGAAATCGGGATTGTCCCCCTCCCGCAGGGCCTGCTCGATGGCCGGCAGGTTCACCGCAGCCAATACCTGCATGTCGAGCGCGCCGTTGAGCGCCAGGACCGGGCATCGGACCTTGCGCAGCGTCTCCTGCGGATCATGCGTGACGAAGAAGTAGAACCACGGCAGGAGCGCGTTTTGAATCTGGGCCTCCGAGCAACCCAGATCGCGCAGCTTCTCCCGGGCTTGATTGGGATCCGTTTCGTTCTTGACAACGTCGATCGCACGCCTCTGGGTCTGGACGGTCGCGTCGATCGCAGCCTGATCCAACCCGGCGAGTTTCAGTTGACTGACGATCTGCCCTTCGATGATCAGGTCGCCCGGCACGCCCGTGCCGGCCATCAGGACGATGAAGGCCACGTCGTTCGCAGCGACCGCTGCGAGGCAGGCAATGGCGCCTCCGTCACTGTGGCCGATCAGGCCGAGGCGCTGCGGATCGAGTTCCCGGCGCGTCTGGAGGTACCCGATCCCGGCCCGTACGTCCCGGGCGAAGTCCGCGCTCGTCGCCCCCAAGACGTCGCCTGTCGAGCCGCCCACGCCCCGATCGTCCACGCGCAGCACGGCGACGCCCCGGCGGGTCAGGTAGTCCGCCAGGACCAGGAAGGGCCGATGCCAGAGGATGGTTTCATCGCGGTCCTCCTGGCCCGAGCCGCTGATCAGGATGACCGCGGGAAAAGGCCCGCCCGCGGACGGCAGAGTCAGCGTCCCGGCCAGCGTGACCGCGTCCTGGGCATTCGAATACGTCACTTCCTCCTCGAGGTACGGATACGGCTGCGGCGGCTCCTGCGGCTGGATGCGCTTGACCGCCACACCCAGCGAGGCGAGCCCTTGCGTCCACCGCCCGTCGATCCGGGTACCGGCCGCGTTCAACGTCCCCTCGAACCGGCCGCCCACGGCACTCACCTCGATCGTGACCCGCCCGTTGGCCTGGTTGACCCGGCTCGCAGCCAGGGCGAAGGGGCTCTGGTCCGGACTGATGAACGCACCGGCCAGCGCGCCGTCGGGGCCGGCCTGGATGATGAACACGATCCGGGAAGATTTCGCCGGCGACACCGGCAGAGCTCCGAGCCACGCGCCCTCGGGCGAGGGACCCTTCGCGCTGCCTGCCCCAACCCGGGCCGAGAACACGGAAAGGGCAGAACAAAGCGCAGCCAGGATCACAACGCGCGTTCCCGCCATTCTCATGGGCATCCCTCCGCCAAAAGACCGGAACGGTACTCTACTCGACCACGACCGCCGTGCCGTAGGCGAGGATCTCGGCGGCGTGGGTGGTCACTTCGGACGTCGAGAACCGGATGCCCACAATGGCGTTGGCCCCGAGCTTGCGGGCCTCCTCCGTCATCCGATCCAGCGCCTGCTCCCGCGATTCGGCCAGCAGCTTCGTATACTCGGCGATCTCGCCGCCGACGAGGTTGCGCAGGGCCGCCTGAATGTCCTTGCCGATATGCCGGCCGCGGATCGTGTTGCCTTTCACCAGTCCGACGTGCTTCGTGATCGTCTGGCCGGGTATTGTCTCTGTCGTTGCCAGCAGCATAGCTTATCTCCTGACATCTTTATACCGATCCCGGCTCCAAAAGTAAAGCCTCTCCCGCAGCACGGAGACAAACAGGATCGCCAACCCGCCCAGCAGCGCCAACAAACCGACTTTCATCAGGACGCCCACCGCCCGGTCCCGGATGATCTCCTCGATCAGCTCGAAGCCGCCGTAAAGGAGCAGCGTAATGGCGGCCACGGAGAACAGGATCCACCCGGCCCCGCGCTCCAGACGATTGTAGAGATTATGCCAGTATTGCTCCCAGACCCGGTCCTCCGGCTCAACGAGGGCCACGCTGTCGGTGATCGCTTTGAGCTTCTGGAATTCCCCCAGTTCTTTGGTGCAGTCAGGACAGGACGCCAGATGCTCCTCGAAGGCTCGTCGTTGTTGGGTATTCAACTCGTCATCCAAATAGGCCATCATGAGGTCTCTGTGGTCCTGGCAGGTCATGGCATCTGACCTCCTTTCTCGGGCCCCCGAGGTGGCACCCCCGCCCCCGGGGGTGAAGGCTCCCAAACGCAATTCGTGGCGTTTGGGGACCCTGATTTGTCCCCAGCCGAGGGGGGCTGGGCTACCTCTGTGGAAAGGCCACTCTCATGTTCCAGTAATTCTCTGAGGTGCTGGCGGGCATAGAACAGCCGGCTCGTCACCGTCCCCCGGTTGCAGAACAGCCGCGTCGCCATTTCGTCGTAGGACAGATTCTGAAAATGCCGCAGAATGATCACCTCCCGATGCTTCTCATCGAGTTGGCCGATCGCCTGCCAGAGGCGGTCCTTGGACTCGTTTCGCTCGGCGACCATCTCCGGGTCGAAATGGTCCCCGCTCTCTTCCCAACGGCGGGTTTCCTCTGGGTCCTCCGTCCTCGGTCCCCCGTCCTCGGCGTTCACCTTTTCGTGGGCCCGGCGGACCCGCCGTTTGCGCAGGTGGCTGAAGCACAGGTTCCGCAGGATCTGGTAGAACCAGGGGAAGAACTTGCCCTTGGCGTTGAGCTGGTCGTAATGCCGGTAGGCCTGAAAAAACGCCTCCTGCGACAACTCCAGAGCGTCTTCGCGGTTGCCGACCAGACCCAAAGCGGTCAGATAGGCACCCTTCATGTGCTGCCTGACGAAGGCCTCGAAGTCCTGCTTCGAGCCCAGGTCGGGGCCGCACAGCGGCACGGACTGTTCGCAAAGGCTATCCAATCACCGACTCCCAAACAAGGCCTGCCGGCTACGGGTGCCGGGGCCTTGGGCTGTAGATATAGACTACCGAGCCGGCTCGTTTCTTCAAAGGAATTGGCCGCCGTGGCGGCAAAATTCGCCGAACGGTATAATGGGCGCGGAGTAAGGTATCCCATGGCGCAGAGCATAGCCCAGGCGGCGCATCTGGATCAGCCCGTGACGGCGGTCGCGCGACGCGATTTCGTCGCGCTGCGCGAGGACTTCACCGTCCAGCAAGCCCTGGATACCATCCGCAAGCGGGACATCGGCGAAGGGATCGTGTACTTCTACGTGGTGGACGCCCAGGAGCATCTGGTCGGCGTCCTGCCCACCCGCCGGCTGCTCATGGCGGAGCTCGAACAGCGCATCGCCGACATCATGGTACCGCAGATCATCACGATCCCGGACGGCGCGACCGTCATGGAAGCCCTGGAGTTCTTCGTCATGCACCGGCTGCTGGCCTTTCCCGTCGTGGACGACGAGCAGCACCTGGTCGGGACGGTGGACGTGGGCATGTTCACCGAAGAAGTCTTCGATATCACCGAACGGGAGCGGACCGACGAGGTTTTCGAGCTCATCGGTTTCAGCCTGTCCCAGGTCCGCGAAGCCGCCCCGACGCGGGTGTTCCGCTTCCGCTTCCCCTGGCTGCTGGCCACGATCGGCAGCGGCACCATCTGCGCCGTGCTGGCCAGCGCCTTCGAGGCGACGCTGGCCCAGAGCCTGGTGCTGATGTTCTTCCTGACCCTGATCCTCGGCCTGGGCGAGAGCGTCAGCACCCAATCCATGACCGTGACGATTCAAGCCCTGCGCGCGACCCAGCCGCGGTGGACCTGGTATTTCAAGGCGCTGCGCCGGGAGTTGAGCACGGCTCTGCTGCTCGGGACCGCCTCCGGCGGTATTGTGGCCCTCATCATCGCCGTGTGGCGTCAGGAACCGTTGGCGGCGCTGGCCGTCGGGGGTAGCATCCTCCTGTCCATCTGTGCGGCCTGTCTCATCGGGCTGAGCGTCCCGACGCTCCTGCACGCCCTGCGCCTGGACCCCAAGATCGCCGCCGGCCCGGTCACGCTGGCGGTAGCCGACATCTTCACGCTGCTGTTCTATTTCGGTCTCGCCACGCTCCTGTTGTGAGCATGTGGGTGAGCAGCCCGGAACTGTCCCGGTGGCAAGAACTCTGTCATCCCTTCGGCAGGCTCAGGGCAGGCTCTGAGGCGCAGCCGAAGGATCTGGCCACCGAAAAGGAGGTTGCTCTCATTCGCAGGCCAGATCCTTCGCTGCGCTGAGGATGACAAAGGAGCGCAAAGCCTTTTCCGCATGCGGATGAGGCCCGGGCGATATCAGCCGTGGTACGAGCAGTAGGTGCGGTCGGATTCCCAGACAGTGATGCAGTGCAATTGGACGGGATCGAACCGGCCCGCCAGACGCTCCCAGGCGAAGACCGCGATATTTTCCACCGTCGGAATGCGCGTGCGGAAGACGGGGACATCGAGATTGAGGTTCTTGTGATCGACGACCTGCATCAGGTGCTCGTCCACGACCTGCTCGAACCGGCCGACCTCCAGATGCGGCCCCGCGGCGGGCGTGCGGACGGTGACTTCCACGAGATAGTTGTGTCCATGGCCGGTCGGATTGGCGCACTTGCCGAAGATCTTGCGGTTCTGCGGTTCCGAGAACTCGTCGTTCCACAGCTTGTGCGTGGCGGCGAACTCGAACTTCTCGCTGAAGTACAACATGCCCGGCTCTTTCGTATCCATGGCCAGTTTCCGGAAGGGATTCAATTTCAGCGTGAGCCGATCCACCCGGGCCGGGCGGAACGTGTCCTCCAGGTGCTCCCCGGCCCGGCGGAGGATGGCGGCGATCCGGTCAAAGCCGATATGCTCGCCCCGGCGCAGGTAGTCACGGACGCGTTCGGTGAAGACCGGCACGGCGTGCCGGCGCACGGCCCGGTCGATGTCGCTCACATTCACCAACAGACCCGTCTGCGGCGCCGCCGACCCGACCAGCTCGACGTCCAACTCCAGGAAGAGGCTCAATCCTTCTCCGGCCGGTCGGGACGTGTAGGAATTGCATCCGGAATTCTCGGCCTCCAGGAACGGGTTGATCGAGAACCGCACCCGCCGGCCCAGCCGCACCCGCAGATTTTCGATTTCCGATTTACGATTCATGATTTCGGGATTCGCCTGCGCATCGCTCATCATGGGATCCAGAATCATCAATCGTCAATCATCAATCATGAATCCCTACGGTCGGTCGTTGTGCATCAGGTGCAGCACCTCGGCCCGGCTGCGGGCGTCCCGCTTGAAGATGCCGCGCAGGGCGGAGGTGACCATTTCCGAGCCCGGCTTGCGGATGCCCCGGATCGTCATGCAACTGTGCGCAGCCTGCAGGACGACCGCCACGCCCAAGGGCTTGAGGTTCTCCATGAGGAAGTCGGCGATCTGCCCGGTCAGCCGCTCCTGGGCCTGCAGCCGGCGCGAGAAGCAGTCCACGATCCGGGCCAGCTTGCTGACACCCAGGACCTTGCCCGTCGGCAGGTAGGCGACGTGGGCCTTGCCGATGAACGGCAGCAGGTGATGCTCGCAGACGCTGTAAAACGGGATGTTCCGCAGCAGCACAATCTCGTCGTACTTCTCGGTGAAGACGCTCTGGAGATGCACGTGCGGGTCCTCGAAGGCCCCGCCGAGCAGTTCCGCGTACATCCGCGCGACCCGCTCCGGCGTTTTGCGCAAGCCTTCGCGGTCGACGTCCTCACCGAGCGCCAGCAGGATCTCCGTCACCGCCCGGCGGACCCGCTCGATATCGATCTTCTTGGGTTCTTCCACCATGCCCCTATCCTCGGGAGAAGTCCGATTTTTGCTGTTTGATGGTTGATTGGAGATCTCGCACCGGGCCACCTCTTGAATCTGAAATCAAACATCACACATCAGAAGACTTTCGGTCCACCAGGTTCATCAAATACGTCGTCAGCAGACGGACGCCGAAGCCCGTCCCGCCGACGCAGCCATATTCCGTCGGCTTCAGCAGCACATCCATGCCGGCGATGTCCAGGTGGGCCCATTTCGCCGTGCCGACGAATTGCTGCAGGAACGACGCCGCGGTGCAGGCGCCGCCCCAGCGGCTGCCGCAATTCTTCAGGTCCGCGATCTTGCTCTTCATCTCTTCGGCGTACTCGTCGCCGGTCGGCAGGCGCCAGACGCTCTCGCCGCTGGCGTCGGCGGCGGTCTGGAGCTGCGCGGCCAGCTCGTCGTCATTGCTCATCAGGCCGGCCTTGTACGCCCCCAGAGCGACCATGCAGGCTCCCGTCAGGGTGGCGATGTCGATGATCACTTCGCGCTTCTGCCGGGCCGCATAAGCCAGCGCATCACACAGGATCATCCGGCCCTCGGCGTCCGTGTTCAGGATCTCGACGGTCTTGCCGCTGTAGGTCGTGACAATGTCGCCGGGACGGTAGCTGGACCCGCTCGGCAGGTTCTCCGCCGCCGGGATCAGACCCAGCACGTCGATCGGCAGCTCCAGCTCGGCCAGGGCTTTGATGGCCGCCAGCACCGCGATGCCGCCGGTCTTGTCGAACTTCATCTGGTCCATGTCCTGGGCCGGCTTGATGCTGATGCCGCCCGAGTCGAACGTCACGGCTTTGCCCACCAGGGCAACCGTCGGCAGACCACGGGCCGGTCGTCGCCGCGGCGTGTACTTCAGGAGGATCAGCCGCGGCTTGCTCCGGCTGCCGGACCCGACCGCGAGGATCCCGCCCATCCGGCTCGTGCGGAGCTTCTTCTCGTCGAACACCGTGCAGCGCACGGTCGGCAGGCCGCGCAGCATCTCCCGCGCCGTCCGGGCCAGGGCCGGCGGATCGATCACGTTGGCCGGCCGGTTGGCCAGGGTTCGCGCCTCGGCCTGGGCCCGCCCGATAATGACGCCGGCCGCCACCCCGGGAGCCAGGCTCCGGATCCGCGCCGCGTCCGGGTCTACGATCTGAACATCGAGCGCGCCGCGTCGGCCGTTCTCCGAGGCAGTGACGAATTCGTCATAGCGATAGCTGCCCAGATACGCGCCCTCCGCCATCGCCCGACCCTGGGCCGCGGCTTCCGGGTCCGCTCCGAACGCGTGGTGCAGGGCCAGGGCGACGCCCGGCAGCTTCAGGTCGACGGCCCGGCCGGCCGCCAGCGCCGCCGCCCGGCGCAGCGTGTCGAGCGTGGCTTTCTTCCGCTCCCCGAGTCCGACGAGCAGCACGCGCTCCGCACCGATCTTCCCCTCGCCGTAGACCAGGGCGTGCGTCTTGGCCTTGCCCTTGAAATCGCCCAGCTTCGCCAACCGGTCGATCCGGCCGCCGAGCCAGCGGTCGAGAACCCGGACGACCTCATCCGGCTCTCCATCGGAGAACCGTCCCACGACGAGCAGGTCCGTCTTACACCGGGCCGGCTCCACCTTGCGTGTCTGAACGCCAATTTCAATAATCTGTTTCATGCTACGGCTTCATTTTGCTCTTGGCGCGGTGGCGCAGATAGCTTTCGATGAAGGGCTCGAGCTCGCCGTCGAGGACGGCTTCGACGTTGCCCGTCTGGTGGTCGGTGCGGTGATCCTTGACCATCTGGTACGGCTGGAGCACGTAGCTGCGAATCTGGTTGCCCCAGGCGATCTCGCTCGTTGACGCACTCGACGATGATCCCCGTGGGGATATGGCGGATGCGGACGGCCGTCGAGACCTTGTTGACGTTCTGCCCGCCCGCCCCCGAGGACCGGCGGAAGAACTCGATGTCGCAATCGCTTTCTTTGAGCGTCAGGTCCGTCTCCGGCAATTCCGGCAGGACATCGACCGCGGCGAAGCTCGTGTGCCGGCGCTTCTGGGCATCAAACGGACTGATCCGCACGAGCCGGTGCACGCCGGTTTCGCACGAGAGCTTGCCGAACGCGAACGGCCCGATCACCCGCAACTGGATCGAGCGGATCCCGGCCTCTTCCCCCGGCGTGATGTCCAACTCCTCGTACTTGAACTTGTTGGCATCGAAATAGCGAGTGTACATCCGCAGCAGCATGCTCGCCCAATCGCAGCTTTCCGTGCCGCCGGCGCCGGCGTGGATGCCGAAGAAGCAGTTGCGCATATCCTGCGGCCCCGCCAGCAGCCCCTGCAGCTCCACCTGCTCGCAGCGCCGCCCCAGGGCTTTGACATCTGCCTCCAACTGCGTCAGCTCGTCCGCATCCCCTTCTTCGGCCGCCAGCTCGTACAGCTCCGCGACGTCTCTGACCTCGCGGAGCATCTCCTCGACCGGATCGACCACGGCCTTGAGGGCACTCAACTGGCCGACGACGGCCTGGGCCGCCTCCTGGTGATCCCAGAAGCCCGGCTTCGACATCTTGTTGCCCAACTCTTCCAGTTGCTTCTTCTTGTTCGGCAAGTCAAAGCCAGTCCCGGATGCTCACCACCCGGGCCTCCAACGTGCCGATCATCGTCTTGAGTTCTGCGACTTCCATAGTGCCATCCCAGAGATCTATGATTTGTGATTTCTGATTTACGATTGACGAAACCGTGCCGCGCCAGCGGCGCACGCCAGATCCTGAATCGTAAAGGGCAAATAGCAAACAGAGGGTTTATACCACATCCTCCGTCTCTATGCAACTGATCCCCGGCAGGTTCGGCCCGCGCGCGTACCTCACGACATTGCCTGGGGCCCGGCCGCACGGTACAATCCCCGGCATGAAGAGATTGTACTGGACGCAGCCGGATGTGGGTGAGACCGAGGTCGAGGTCGTAACCGTTGGGCCGAACCAGGTCACCATCGAGCCGATCCTCTTTCACCCCGAGGAAGGCGGGCAGCCGGCGGATCAGGGCCATGTCGGTGAGGCGGTGGTCAACGAGGTGCGCGTGGTGGATGGCCAAGTCGTCCTCACGCTCGATCGACCGCTGACGAAGGGCCGGTACGTCGCCCGGCTCGACCGGCAGCGCCGGCTCCATACGGCCACGCAGCACACGGCGCAGCATATCCTGTCCGGCCTCGCGGCGACGCAGTTCGGCCTGACGACGGTGGGCGTGCACATCGGCCGGGAAGGTTGCACCGTCGACTTCGACCAAAAACTCGAGTGGGACGTGGCCGAGGAACTGGAGCGTCGGGCGACGGCGGTCGTCATGCTCGATATCCCGGTCGAGACCACGTTCCAGGATCAAGACACGCAGGTCCGGAGCCGATTGGGACAGATTGAGTCGGATGTCGTCCGGATCGTAAGAATCGGCGACGTCGACACGTCCGCCTGCTGCGGGGCTCACGTCAAGACGACCGGCCAGATCGGCATCATTCGGATCTTCGACCTCGAGAGCAAGAAACAGGGGACACGCGCCTCCTTCCTGGCGGGCGCCCGGGCGCTGGAGCAGGCGCAGACGGAGACCGGCGTCCTGCGCGAGCTGCGGAAGATGGCCGGCTGTGCGAGCGCGGATCTGCCGGCCATGTTCCAGAAGACCACGGAGCGCTCCAAAGAGCTGGCCAAGGAAGTGGAACGGATCTGGTCGCTGCGGCTGGCGGACCTGGTGCAATCGGTCGAGATGGTCGCCGTGGGGCCCGCGCAGATCGGCCTCTACCTCGGCGAGCTCCCGCGGGAACTGACGGCCGTGCTGGCCGGCATGATCGCGGAGGCGATCCAGGGCGCGGGCGTGGTCGTCAGCGGCACCAACGTCGCGATCAGCTCCCGGACGCTGGACGCCGGCGGTCTGCTCAAGAAGATGCAAAGTGTGCTCGGCGGCAAGGGAGGCGGATCGCCGAAATCGGCCAACGGCAGACTCGATCGGCCAGTCACCGCCGGCGAGCTGTTGAATATCCTGAAGCAGGAATGAAGACACACCAGAGGTGGAGGAAACGATGCGGCAGGCGCGGTGGTTTCGCAGCTTCCTGATGGTCTGTGTGGCATGCGTTCTGTGTGGCTGTACGCGCGGGGCGATGAAGGAATCCTCTTCGTCCGGCACGCGTATCTGTCCCGGCCGGACCTGGGAGACCCGGACGCCGGCCGAACTCGGCCTGGACCCGCAGAAGCTCGACGCGATCGCCCTGGCCCTCGGGGGTCGGGGCTGCATCGTGCGGCACGGGTACATCGTGCGGACCTGGGGGGATCAGACGGAAAGAGGCGACTGGATGTCGTCGAGCAAGCCGCTGCTCAGCACACTTCTGTTCTTTGCGATTCAGGAGAAGAGAGTGCCGGGCGTGAACGCCAGGATCCAGTCCTACGGCTGGGACCTCCAGGCCAAAGACCAGACCATGACCTTCCACCACCTGGCCAACATGGTCAGCGGGTACGCCCGCCCCGAGGAACCGGGCGCCGCCTGGGCGTACAATGATTACGGCATCAACCTCTATCGGCGCACGCTCTTCGACCGGGTCTTCCACCAGGCGCCGGCGGAGGTGGTGAACGACCCCGCGCGCCTGGGGCCCCTGCAGTTCGAGGACGGTCTGTCCTTCAACGACAGGACACGCCTGATCGCGTCGCCCCGCGACTTTGCCCGGATCTGCTGGTTCTGGCTCAACGAGGGCCGATGGCAGGGAAAGCAGATCCTGGCCGCCCGGTTCTTCGATCGTTACTGCAAACCCCAGGTCGCGAAGGATCTGCCGCACACCGCCCAGGCCCAAACGGACGACTATCTCCAGACCGGCACCTACGGGGGCGGCTCCGATCACTTTACGTCCTGCGGGCCGGGCATCTACGGCTACAACTTCTGGTTCAACGCCACCGGGCGCGACCATCCCGACCGGCCGACCTGGCCGGAGGCCCCGCGGGACGCGTTCATGACGATCGGCGCCGGCGGCAACTCGGCCGCGCTCCTGCCGAGTCTGGACCTGGTAATCGTCGCCGCCAAAGCCAACTGGGGCAGTCCCCAGCCGGGGGACAAGAGCTCGACCATGAACCAGGTCATGAAACTGGCGGTCGAGGCCGCCGCCGGGCCTCGTGCGAGCGAGACCAGGAAACCTCAGGAGATTACGGGCGAGTTGAGGAAATGGCACCCGGTCACGATCGATTTCCAGGGACCGGATGCGAAGGAAACCGCCACCGGCCCCAACCCGTTCCTGGATTATCGTCTGCAGGTCACGTTCAGCGGCCCCGGCGGCCGGACGTACGTCGTGCCGGGCTTCTTCGCCGGTGACGGGACGGGAAACAGCCAGGGAAACATCTGGCGGGTCCACTTCACCCCGGATGAAGCGGGAAAGTGGTCCTTTCAAGCCTCCTTCCGACGCGGACCGGGAATCGCCGTGAGCCTGGAGGCACAAGCGGGCGAGCCTGCGGGGTTCGATGGGCGCCGCGGCTCGTTCCGCGTCGCGGGTCGCGACGACCAGGCCCCCGGTTTCCTGCGGTGGGGACGACTGGAATATGCGGGGAACCATTACCTGAAGTTCCGCGACGGTTCCTACTGGATCAAAGGCGGGACCGACAGCCCGGAAGATCTCCTGGCCTACGAAGGCTTCGCCCACACGCGTTCGGGCAGCCGGTTCCGGGTGAAGACCTACGCCGCTCATGTGCAGGACTGGCGCAGCGGCGATCCGGATTGGGACAACGGCAAAGGGAAAGCCCTCATCGGCGCGATCAACTACCTGGCCTCGCAACGCGTGAACCTCATCTACTTCCTGCCCATGAACATCGGCGGGGACGGCAAGAACGTCTGGCCCTTCGCCGGCCCGATCAATCCCGATGGGCACGAAGCGAACGACAACCTGCACTATGACCTCCGCAAGCTCCAGCAGTGGGAGATCGTCTTCGCGCACGCCCAGCGGCAGGGAATCGTCCTGCACTTCGTCCTCAATGAAGCGGAGCGCGAAAACAAGCTGGAGCTCGGCGCCGAGCTGACGACCGAGCGCAAGCTGTTCTACCGGGAGCTGGTGGCCCGCTTCGGCCATCACAACGCGGTCCTGTGGAACCTCTGCGAGGAGTACAACATCGGCGGGCTCAACCTCGGGCCGGACAATGTCAAGGCTTTCGCGCAGTACGTGCAGGACGTGGACCCGTACGATCATCCGGTCACCGTTCACCACGCGGGGGATCTGGTCAAGACCTGGGGGCCGTTCCTGGGCGACGAGCGCTTCAGCATCACGTCCCTGCAGATCGGCAACAAGGACATCGAGCCGGTCGTCGAGACGGTCCGGCGGCTGTCGCGTGAGGCGGGCCGGCCTCTGCCGGTGGCCATCGACGAGTTCACCGTCACGACACATGATCAGCCATGGCTGCCCGAGGACGATAGCAGCGCGCAGCGGCGGGAAAAGCTCTGGCCCGCCTACCTTTCCGGCGGCCAGGTGGAGTTCATCCTCGCCGAGCTCCTCGACACGCAGGACTTCCGCAAATATGAAAACCTCTGGTGCTACGTGTGGCACGCCCGCCGCTTTATGGAAGACCATCTGCCTTTCTGGGAGATGGAGCCGGCCGACGACCTGCTGGATGGGGAATCGGTGTTCCAGGGCAAGACCTCCACACACGACGGCCAGGTCTTCGCGCAGCCGGGCGTCTGCTACGCCCTGTACTTCCCCACCGCGCAGGCCACCGGCACGCTCGATCTGCGGGCCGTCTCGGGCCGCTTCGTGAGGCAGTGGTACAACCCGCGCACCGGTCAGTTCGTGGGATCGCGTCAGACGGTGGATGGCGGCCGCCGCCTCCAGATCGGACCGCCGCCGGCCGACCCGCAGGAAGACTGGGTCCTGCTGGTGAAACGAGAGTAGTACGATGCCATTGCGGTCTTAAGAGGAGTCTGGCGCGACCTCGGGCCGCAATACAAGAAGCAACTCGCGCAGAGACGCGGAGGCGCAGAGAGGGACCGGACAGATGCCTTTTCCGGCTCCGCGTCCCTGCGTCGGTGCCTGAGAATATCCTCTTTCTTTCGAGACGGCCTGGTGGCGGAAGTGGAACTGGGAAGACATGGTGAATAGGAGGTGACAATGTCCCGACGCATCCATAGAGTTGTCGTTCGCGTCACGGTCGCACTGGTCTGCCTGGGTCCGTGTCTCGGAGCCTTGGCCGGCGGCGCCGGCCAGACCGTGAGCCTCGTTCCCCTGCCCGTTTCCGTCGAGACCCGCGCTGGGTCGTTTCTCGTCACGCAGGAGACGCCGGTGGTCGCCCGGGGTGAGGCCATAACGGAGGCAACGAAGCTCATCGATGCCCTGGCGCCGGCCCTGGGTCACCGGCTGCGACTGATTGAGGAGAGCTCCGCGGCCCGGAGCAGCATCCAACTGGCGCTCGAGTCATCGTTGCGCCGGCGGCTGGGCGAGGAAGGATACGACCTGGAAGCCACACCGGGAACCGTTGTCATTCGCGCCGCCGCACCGGCCGGACTCTTCTACGGCATTCAGACGCTCCGGCAACTGCTGCCGCCGGCGATCTGCGGCCGGCAGGAAGCCGAGGGGGTCCAATGGACCATCCCGTGCGTGCACATTGCAGACTACCCCCGCTTCAAATGGCGCGGCCTGCTGATCGATCCGGCCCGGCATTTCATCCCCGTGCCGGATGTCGAGCAGTACCTCGACGTGATGGCCCTGCACAAGTTCAACCGCCTCCAGATCCATCTGACCGACGATCAGGGCTGGCGCATCGAGATCAAGAAGTACCCGCAATTGACCCAAACCGGCGCCGGAATGGACTTCACGGCCATCGGCCGGTCCGGCAAGACTGAAGGTCTGCGGCCGGGCGGCTTCTATACGCAGGACGACATCCGCCACCTCGTGCGCTATGCCGCCCAGCGGTACATCACGATCGTGCCGGAGATCGAAATGCCCGCCCATACGGGGGCTGCGATCGTCTCCTATCCACAGCTCGGTCTCTATCCCCAGAAGCTGGACGCGCTGCCGCCACAGCAGCGGTGGACGGCCAACGAGCGGGTCCTGGCCCCGCGGCCGGAATCGGTCGCGTTTATGCAGGACGTGCTCACCGAGATCCTGGACCTGTTCCCGGGCAGGTACATCCACATCGGCGGTGACGAGGCCAATATCGAGCACTGGAAGAAGTCCGAGGAAATGCAGGGCCTGATCCGTAAGCTCAAGCTCAAGGATGAGCCCCAGCTGCATAGCTGGTTCATCCGGCAGATGGACACCTTCCTGGCCTCCCGCGGCCGGCAGTTGGTCGGCTGGGACGAGATTCTGCAGGGTGGCCTGGCGCCCGGGGCGGTCGTAATGAGCTGGCGCGGCGAAGCCGGTGGCATCACCGCCGCCCAGGCGGGACACGATGTCGTCATGGCCCCGACCTCGCATACCTACTTCGACTACTACCAGGGTCCGCCGGCGACCGAGCCCAAGGCGATCGGCGGCGACGTGCGTCTGGAGAAAGTGTACCGGTACGAGCCGATTCCCGCCGCCCTCAGCACCGACCAGGCCCGGCATGTGCTTGGCGGCCAGGCACAGCTATGGGGCGAGTACATCAGCAATCAGAAGCACCGCCTGTACATGACCTACCCGCGCGCCGTGGCCCTGGCGGAGGTGCTCTGGTCACCCAAGGATGCCCGCGATTATGAGCAGTTCATGGCGCGACTGGGCCTGCATCTCGAACGACTGAGAGCATGGGAGGTGAATTACCGGCCTTTATGAAACCCACGTTACTGGTTCTGGCCGCGGGTTTGGGGACCCGCTACGGCGGGCTCAAGCAGATCGATGCGATCGGCCCCCACGGCCAGACGATTATCGATTATTCCATCTATGACAGTCTGCGGGCCGGATTCGGCAAGGTCGTCTTCGTGATCCGGCATTGTTTTGAAGAGGCTTTTCGAGAGAGAGTCAGCAGCAAGTTCGCGGACTTCGTGGAGATGGCGTTCACCTACCAGGAGCTGGAAAGCGACCTCGGCGACTTCCCGTTGCCGCCGGACCGCGAGAGGCCCTGGGGCACCGGCCACGCGGTCCTCGTCAGCCGTGACGCGATTGCAGGGCCGTTCGCGGTGGTCAACGCGGATGACTTCTATGGCCGCCGCTCGCTCCGGATGATGGCCGATTTCCTGCAGGGACCGGTCGGAGCGAACGACTACGCCATGGTCGGCTACACGCTCAAGAACACCCTGAGCGAGCATGGGACGGTCGCCCGCGGCGTGGCCGAGTGTGATGAAAACCTGTACTTGCGGCGGATCGTCGAGCGAACCAAAATCGAGAAAGCCGGGGACCGCATCCGTTACTTCGATGCGGAGGGGACGGCCCACCCCCTGGCCGGCGAAGAGCCCGTCTCCATGAACCTCTGGGGCTTTCAGCCGTCGATCTTCACTCCCCTCCAGGCCCAGTTTGCCCAATTCCTTCGCGCGCAGGGACACGAGAAGAAAGCCGAGTTGTACATCCCCGCGGTCGTCGATACACTCGTGACCGGCGGCGCCGCGACCGTGCGCGTCCTGCCCTCGGCGGAGACGTGGTTCGGGGTGACGTATCGCGCGGACAAAGCCCTCGCGGGCGCGTGCATTCGCAAGCTGATCGACGAAGGCCTCTATCCCGAGAAGCTCTGGAGCCGATGATGGGATACGACCTGGAGTTCATGGCGCGACAGTTTCGCGCGCCGGGCGAGCCGGTGGGGATCGCCCCCATTCCCGTCGGGCACATCAATGACACCTTCCTGGTCACGACAGGTAGCCCGGCCGCCCCCGGCTGGGAGACTTCGGAAACCACCCCCGAGGGCGGGGTGGCCGCAAGGTACGTGCTCCAGCGCATCAACCAGATCGTCTTCACCAAGCCCGTGGAGGTGATGGCCAACGTCGTCCGCATCACCGAGCACATCCGCGCCAAGCTGAAGAAGAAAAGGGGACATTCTACTTTTTCCTCACCCGCTGATTCCCAGTGCCAACCTGGTGCCCCGGGCGAAAGAGTAGAATGTCCCCTTTTCTCGCGGCAGTTGGCGGTGCTTGGAACGAGAGACGGCGCGGCCTGGTACCAGGATGCCGCCGGCAACGTCTGGCGGATGTACAACTTCATCGAGCACGCGGTCACGTACGACACGCTGGCGTCCGCGGCCCTGGCCCGCGAGGCGGCGCGGATGTTCGGCTGGTTCCAGAAAATGCTGATCGACCTGCCCGGGCCGCCCCTGCACGAGACCATCGTCGGCTTCCACAACACTCCCCGGCGGCTCGAACGCTTTCAGGAGGTCGTCCGGGCCGATGCCGTCAACCGGGCGAAGGCCGCCCAACGCGAGATCGATTTCGTCTTCGAGAACGCCGCGATCTGCCATGTCCTGTACGACCTGGTCCGCCGGGGCGAGGTCCCCATCCGCATCGCCCACAACGACGCCAAGATCAATAATGTCATGTTCGATACCAGTACCAACCGGGGCGTCTGCGTGATCGATCTCGACACCGTGATGCCGGGCCTTTCGGCGTACGATTTCGGCGATCTCGTCCGGACCGCGGCCTGCTCGGCGGCGGAAGATGAACGCGACCTGTCGAAGGTCGCCATCGATATCACGCTATTCGACGCCCTGGCGCAGGGCTTCGCCCAGGAGACCGGCCCCTTCCTCACCCCGGCCGAGAAGAGCCACCTGGCCTTCGGCGGCAAGCTGATCACGTTCGAGCAGATGATCCGGTTCCTGACGGACTACCTCGCCGGCGACGTCTACTACAAGGTCCACCGCGAAGGTCACAACCTCGACCGCACCCGCACCCAGATGAAGCTGGTGCAGTCGATGATCGAGCAGGAAGAAGCGCTGAACCGGCTGGTGGAGAGGGCGCTGTAACGCACCATCCCACCCGCCGGCACAAGCGGTGCGTAATACGCACCCTACGGAGACTTGGAGGGTGGGCTGTGCCCACCAATTTCGATGGATCGAGGCAACGTCCGGGTGGCAGCGGCAAGCGGAGTCTTCGGAGCTTGCCGATGGCGTTGGCGTCTGTCCCACGAGCCATCGGCACGCTGCGCTTGCCGCTGCCACCCATCAGAGGCATTGAGTGCAAGGAGGTGTGCACAACACCTTTGCAGGGGTGGGTGGGCTGTGCCCACCAGTTCCGACCGATCGAGGACACTGATGGTGGGCACAGCCCACCCTACGGAAAGGAGCCTCCCATGGCTGGAATAAACTGGAAGCACAGTCTCGCCCGGTGGACGATTCTGGTCGGGTTGTCTGCACTTGATCTCACGAATGCAGGAGCTTCTGTCGAATACCCCGGCCCCGCGCCGGGCGCGGCGAAAGCCAGCGTGCAGGATGGGCATATCCTTCTGTACAACGACGTGCTGGAAGGCAAGTGGTTCATAGAGGATGGTCGGCTTCGACCCATCTACGTTATGACCAAGCCCTGGCCGGCCGTATCGCAGAGTGACTGTTTCGAACTGCTCCTGGGCGACGGGCAGACCCTGAAAGCATCCGCTCTCGCGATCGTGGGCGGGCCGGACCTCGACAGCTTGCGCCCGGACCCCAAGGCCCTGTCTCCGGCCGCGCGACACGGCGGTAAACGGGTCCGCATGACTCTGGCCACCCCGGATGACCGTCTCGCGATCCAGTGGCGCATCGAGCTGCGCGACGGATCGAATTACCTCCGCCAGTACGTATCTCTCGCACCGAAGCAGACTGACGTGGACTTGCGGGAAATCGTTCTGGTGCAAACGTCGCGCGAATCGGCCGGGACACTGGATGGCTCGCCCGTCACCATGGCCGGCGTATATTTCTTTGCCTGCGAGCATCCCTTGGCCAAGGTGCGACCGTTCGAGTCGGCGCTCCGCTGCAGCCTGCCGCGCAGTACGCCGCTGAAGGCAGGCGAAGAGCAGACGTACAGCTCGGTGATGGGCGTCGCTCCGGCGGGCCAGCTGCGGCGGGCGTTCTTGTACTACCTGGAGCGGGAGCGGGTGCAGCCGTATCGGCCGTTTCTGCACTACAACAGTTGGTACGATCTCGGCTACGGCCTGGGCCAGATCCTGGAGCCGGATGCGCTGAACGTGATCGACCTGTTCGGCCAGGAGCTGATCGAGCGGCGCGGAGTCGTCATGGATTCGTTCGTGCCGGACGACGGCTGGGACGATCCGGCGACGTTGTGGCGCTTCCACGAAGGCTTCCCCCAGGGCTTCGGCCCGCTACAACAACGGGCCCAGCGGTACCAGGCCGGCGTGGGCGTTTGGCTCTCGCCCTGGGGCGGCTACGGCAAGGCCAAGGAAGAACGCATGAAGTACGGCCTGAAGGAGGGTTTCGAGACCAACCAGCGCGGCTTCTCGCTCGCCGGGCCGAAGTACTACGGCCGGTTCCGGGATGCGTGCCTGGGGATGGTGCGGGATTATAACGTGAACTACTTCAAGTTCGACGGCATCAGCTCCGGCGGCGTGCCGACCGGTGCCCCGGCCGAATCCATGCCCGATGTCGAAGCCCTGTTGCGCCTGATCGGCGATCTGCGGGCGGCGAAGCCTGATCTCTTCATCAACGTGACCACGGGCACGTGGTCGTCGCCGTACTGGCTGTGGTACGCGGACTCGACCTGGCGGTCCGGCCGGGATTGGGGCACCTGCGGCTGGGGCTCGCAGCGCCAGCAGCAGGTGACCTATCGCGATGCGCAGACCTATCAGAACGTCGTGCGCCGAGCGCCGCTGTACCCGATCAATTCCCTGATGACCCAGGGCATCATGTTCGCCAACCACGGCCTGCCCAAAGACACGGATCGGATCGTGGAGGATATCCGCAGCTTCTTCGCCAGCGGCACGAACTGCCAGGAGCTGTACCTGACGCCTTCCCTGCTGGATGCGCCGACCTGGGATGCCTTGGCGGAGTCAGCGCGGTGGTCCCGCGGCAATGCGGATGTGCTGGTGGATACCCATTGGATCGGTGGCGACCCCGCCCAGGGCGAAGTCTACGGCTGGGCCTCCTGGTCCCGCCGCAAGGGCATTCTCGCCCTCCGCAATCCGAAGGATGAGCCGGGCCGAATCGCGCTCGACATCGGCAAGGCCTTCGAGCTGCCGGCGGGAGCCGCACAGGCGTACGCGCTGAAGAGTCCCTGGAAGAGCGAGGCGAGCTGAAGCCCTTCCAGGTTCTCGTCGTCGACGCCACGCCCCAATAAACGCAGAACGTGACAAGACAGGATGACGGATCGTGCCGTTCGGAGTTCCGCCTTCAGGCGGGTCAAGACTGCGTAGACGCGGAACTCCGAACAGGGTAGACCACGCACCATTGTGCTGTGTGAAGCAGTCGTGT